>NZ_JBKDTZ010000014.1:0-18082 GCF_046339755.1 Acidovorax sp.
CCTCGCCCAGGAGTCAACGCCGCTGCGAACAAGTTCTGCAATGGAGTTGCGGCGTCTGCTCTGAGGCGTATTCATAACTCGCCCGGTCGCGTCATTAAATCGCCGGGCATCAACACCTCGCCGTTCGGACCCCAATCGACCTGCGTGATGCCCGGCTCCAGCGCTTCAAGCCGTCTGCGTTCCAATTCGTATGCGCTCGGTGTCGCGCAAGGGTCGAACGCCAGCGCGGCATGCAGGTCAGCCACCAACTGCTGTTCGCTCCAAGGCTTCGGGATGTAGCGGAAGACCCCCGCACGATTCACTGCGGCCAGCACGGTGGCGAAGTCGGCAGCGGCGCTGAGCATCATGCGCACCGCGCGAGGGTCGAGGTCCCTGGCGCGGGAGAGCAATGTCACGCCGTCCAGCTGCGGCATGCGGTAGTCGCTGATCAGCACGTCGAAACGCTGCTGCTGCATGCGTTGCAGTGCGAGCAACGGATCGGAGAAAATTTCCACGCTGAGCTGCTGCGGCTTGAAATGTAACTGCAGCAAACGGCGCAAGGCGTGCAGCACCGGCGCTTCGTCATCGATGATCAGCAAACGCTTCATGGGGTCACCTCCTGGGGCAGTTGCACGGCCAGCGTCAGCGACAGGCCATGTTTGAGTTCGAAGGCACGGATGCGGCCGATGAGATCCTCGGTCAGCCGCTGGCCGACCGACAGCAGCAGAACACCCTCCGGCGACACAAAATCCTGTGTCAGCGTATGGCCGGGGCGCAGCTCCGCGGTGGGCAGGCGCAGCGCCGCAACGGTCGGCTTGGGGGGCGCAGCCGCGAACAGTCCCGCGAAGGCATCGACCACACCCGGGTCGAACCGGCTGCCACGCCCGGCGATCACCGCGCGGCGCGCTTCCAGCGGGCTCAGGACCTGACCGTCGATGCGGCCGCTGCACAGGTCCTCAAAGGTGTCGGCCACCGCCAAGATGCGGGCGCCAATTGGGATCGCGGTGCCGCGCAGGCCATCGGGAAAGCCTTGTCCATCCCAGCGCTCGTGGTGGGCGCGAATCAGCGGTGCGACGCCCTGCATGTCGTCGCTGGCCAGCAAGGCCTGTTCTCCGAGAACAGGATGCAGCTGGTAGCGCCGCAGTTCATCCCGGTCGAGCCGCCCCACCGGTCGCGACAGCACGGTGTCGCTCAGACCGATATGGCCGATGTCGTGCAACAGCGCGGCAATCGCCAGATTGTGTGCGGTCTCGGCATCCAGCGCCATCGCGCGCGCAATGCGCCGCGCCAGGTCGGCGACTTGTCGCGCATGTCCAACCTGGGCGCTGCCACGCAGCTCGATCAGCGCAGTGAAGGCCTTGATGGACGTGAGGTAGTTGCGCTTGACTTTGTCGTTGGCGGTGGCCAGCTCACCGGTGCGTACGGCGACGCGGGCCTCCAGCCCTTCGTTCAGCGCCTTGAGCTCTTCGTTTTGCTGTTGCGTCAGCCGCTCCAGTGCCTGCTTGTCGGCGTCCAGTTGCTGGATCTGTGCGACCTGGCTCATTGTCAGCACCAGTTCGTCGTCGTTCCAGGGTTTGGTGATGTAGCGGTGCAACCAACCGCGGTTGATGGCGGCGATGGTCGAGCCCAGATCGGCCTGGCCTGTCAGCAGCAGCCGTGCGACATGCGGCCACCCCAGGCGGACCTTTTCGAGCAACTGCACGCCGTCCATGCCAGGCATCCGCATGTCCGACAGCACGGCGTTGACGGGCTCAAGGGCGAGCAAGGCCAGCGCCTCTTGCGCACTCCCGGCCGTCAGGATGCGCCAGCCCGTCGCGCGGAACAGCCGCCGCAGCGCGGCCAGGATGTTGGGCTCATCGTCGACGGCAAGCACCGTCCAGGTCGGGGTGGCGACGCTCATTCCGCACCTCCTTCACTGCCCGGGCGCCGCACCGGCAGCGTGACGCGAAAGCACGAGCCGCGGCCCGGTTCGCTGCGCACGTCGATGCGGCCATGGTGCTTTTGCACGATGCCGTAGGCCAGCGACAGGCCCAGGCCGGTGCCGCGGCCCACCGGCTTGGTGGTGAAGAAGGGGTCGAAGACACGCTCCAGGTGTTCGGGGGCGATGCCGCAGCCGTTGTCCTCGACCTCGACCCATACCTCGTCCCCGGCGTCGCCGCTGCGTACGACGATGAGACCGCGTTCCGGGCCGAACGCATGGGCTGCATTCACGAGCAGATTCAGAAACACCTGGTTCAACTCCGACGGCAGGCATTCGATGTCGGGCAAGGCGCCATACTCGCGGCGGACATCGGCACGGTACTTGATTTCGTTGGCAACGATGTTCAGCGTCGAGTCGATGCCCTGGTGCAGTGAGGCCCAGGCCCACTCCTGGTGGGTATCGACACGCGAGAAGTCCTTCAGGTCCTGGACGATCTTGCGCACGCGCGACAGGCCTTCTTTCGACTCGCCCATCAGCATGGGGATGTCCTGCTTCAGGTAATCGAGTTCGACCCGCTCACGCAAGGCCGCAAGCCGCGTTGCGATGGCGCTGCTGGCCAGCGCCGATTCGGCCTGCTCATAGGCTTCGAGCATCTCGAACAGCCGCTGCAGATAGGCTTCGAGCGTGCCGAAGTTCGAGAACACGTAGCCGATCGGGTTGTTGATTTCGTGTGCCACGCCGGCGGCGAGCTGCCCGATCGACGCCAGTCGTTCGGACTGCAGCAACTGGTTCTGCGCGCTGCGCAGGCTTTCGTTCAGAGAACGCAGCTCCTGGTTGGCGCGCTGCAACGCGATGAGTTCGGAATCAGACATGGTTTTCCTTCAGTGAAACAGCGCCTGGCAGACGGTTTCGAACTGCGCTTCGGCGTGCGCAAACACCCGCATGCACGCCGCGTCGTCCAGACCACAGGCGGTCCAGACCGGCAGCGCCAACGCCGGCACCGCCTCGTCGGCATCGCTGGCCAGACCAAGGGCGTGAGCGATGGCATCGCCCACATGCGCGATGCCCGTCAGCGTGAGCTCTTCGGCGGCGGGCGGTACGTGGTGTTGGCTGATGGCATCGACGATGGCGGGCGCGAAATTCCATTGCCGCGCGATCAGCCCGCCGATCTCGGCGTGATCGATACCGAGCACGGCGTGCTCGGCATCACCAACGGTGCAATCCCTGTCATGCCGCCATCGCTCGACTTCGGCATAGGCCGGCGCAAACGCGTTGGCCAGCGCCAGCCGGCCGATGTCGTGCAACAGCCCGACCGTGAACGCGACATCCGCGTCGTCGCGCCGCAGTTCACCGGCCAGTGCCTGGGCACACAGGGCACTGCCGAGCGAGTGGCGCCAGAAAGTGGTCTGGTCGAAGCCGGGGTGGCGCCGGAAGCTGCCGGCCAGGCCCGCGGCCGTGACCGCGCCGCGTACCGTGCGCAGACCCAGCAGGGTGATTGCCTCGGGCACCGAGCGAACCTGCCGGCCGCGACCGTAGAACGACGAGTTGGCCAGCCGCAGTATCTTGGCGGCCAGCGCCTGGTCGCGCGAAATCTTCGCTGCGTACTGTGTGGCGCTGAGTTCCTCGTGGCCGAGCGACTCGACCAGTTCGAGCACGACCGAAGGCAGCGGGGGAAGATCGCGCGGCGCGGCGAGCAGCTCGTCACGGGAGATCGGCCGGATGGACGTGCTCATTGCTTGAACTCCTGGCGGTAGCGCTGCACGAGGTGCAACAGCGGATGCACGCGCCCGTCACGCAGGCTGTGGCGAAACAGGTGCGTTGGCACCACCGGTGGTGTGTCGGGGGTCGATGTATGGGTCATTTCGATGCTCCTGCTTGCGGCAGCAGCACCAACAGGCGGCCGCGCGCATTGCCAATCAAAAGCCGGCTCATGGCCCACCAGCGGCGGCCGGCCAGCGTGAACAAGATGGATTCCCCGTCCAGAGCCCTCTGCAGGTTGGGTGGCAGGTGCTCGGTTGCAGCGCCGCCGAGAAATCCGCCACCCAGCCCGCACAGCGCCTGGGCCGGCGCGTTGGCGAAGACCAGCAGTCCCTCGTCGTCGACGCCGAGTACAGGCACCGGCACGGCATCCAGCAGTTCCTGCGCGGCCTCCCGACTGCCGACCTCACGCTGGTTCTGCTCGCGCTGTGCACTCAAAAGCGTCTGCAGCCGCTGGTTCAGCTCGGCCAGGTCTCGGTTGGCAGTCTGCACCTCCCGGTCAAGACGGCGGTTGTGGTCTGCCATCTCCTTCAACGTGAAGGCCTCTCGCAGGTGAGCGCGCAGCTCTGCGTCGTCCCAGGGCTTGGCGAGAAACTTGTAGATCGCCCCCTCGTTGATGGCGTCGGTGATCGACTGCAGCTCGGTGTAGCCCGACAGCACCAGCCGTATCGTCTCCGGGTACAGCTGCTTGGCCCGGCGCAGCAGCTCAACGCCGGTCATGCCAGGCATGCGCTGGTCGGACAGGATCACGTCGATCTCGTGCCGCGCCATCAGCTGCAGCGCCTGCTCGGCACTGGTTGCGCTGAGAACCAGCCAGCCTTCGGCGCGCAGCAGCCGACGCAGCGCCGCAAGAACGTTCTCTTCGTCGTCGACCAGCAGCAAGGTGCGCTGCCGCGAACGTCGGCCAAAAAGTGCCGTGTCGATCTGCCGTCCATCGCGCAGCATGCCTTCGACCGCTGCAGCCGGCAGTGCAGCGCTGAACCAGTAGCCCTGCATCTGGTCGCACTGATTGGCCGCAAGCAGGGCCGCCTGGCCTTCACTTTCGACACCTTCGGCGAGCACCTTCATCTGCAGCTGGTGGGCCATCGTGATGATGGCGCGCGTGATCGACACATCTTCTGCGGGAGCGGTGACGTCTGGCACCAGCGAGCGGTCGATCTTGACCACATCGACGGGCAGCCGGCGCAGGTAGCTCAGGCTCGAGTAGCCGGTGCCGAAGTCGTCGAGCGAGACCTCGACACCCAGCGCGCGCAGCGCCTGCAGGTGTTGCACCGCCTGATCGAAGTTGTTGATCAGTATGCTCTCGGTGACCTCGACGCCGAATAGCCGCGGGTCCAGGCCGCTTGCAGCGAGCAAGCCTTCGATGCGCCGCGCCAGGTCCGGCTGCACCAGTTGGCGCGCCGACAGATTGGCCGCCATGCGCTGCGGTGGCAGCCCGGCACGCTGCCAGGCCGCAGCCTGCTCGATGGCGCGGCGCAGCACCCAGTTGCCGATGGCGACGATCAATCCGGTCTCTTCGGCGATCGGGATGAAGCGATCCGGCGCGATATGGCCCATTGTGGGGTGCTGCCAGCGCAGCAAGGCCTCGACGCCGACGATGCGGCCTTGCACCAGGTCGACCTGCGGCTGGTAGTGCAGTTCAAGCTGCTCGTCGCGCAGCGCCTGGCGCAGCGCGGTCTCCAGCGCCAGCCGTTGGGGGTCGTCGTCCTGCGGCGTGCCGGCATACACGCTGATCTGGTTGCGGCCCAACAACCTGGCCTGGTGCAGCGCTGCATTGGCGCGTCGCAACAGGGTCTCGGCGCTGTCGCCATCGGCAGGTGCCGCTGCGATGCCGATGCTGCAGGTCAGGTGGATCTCCTGCCCCTCGATCGTCATCGGTTGCGCAATACCGTCGAGCAGCGCTTGAGCCGTGAGCAAGGCCTCTGCCGAAGTGCCCACCAGCACGATCACGAACTCATCACCGCCGCGGCGCGCCACCAGATCGACGCTGCGCACACCAGCGACGATGCGCTGTGCCACTTCGCGCAGCGCCGCGTCGCCGATGTGCAGGCCAAGACCGTCGTTGATGCGCTTGAAGCGGTCGAGCTCCAGCACCAGCACGGCTGTCTGGGCGCCGGCCTGCAGGGTCGCGCCCAGGCGCTCGGAGAGCAGTTGGCGGTTCGGCAAACCGGTCAGTTCATCGAACAGCAGCAATTGCCGGATACGTCGTTCGGCGGCACGGCGTTCGCGCAGGTCGTCGATGCAGACATGGCCGAAGGACGTGTCACCGCTCGTCACCAGGCTGGCGGAGACATCGACCGGAATCTCATAGCCCTCATGGTGGCGCAAGCGGGTCTCGAACCGCAAGGAGCCACATTCGCACAGTTCACGCCAGCGCTGAGGCCACTGCGCCTCGTCGACCTGGGGGGCGATGTCTGGCACCCGCAGCCGCAGCAGCTCAGCACGCTCGATGCCCAGCAGCCGGCAAGCGGCCGCGTTGGCATCGTGAAAGGCACCGTCGGGCCCGATCTGAAGCAGCGCGTCGTTGGCCTGTTCAACGGCATGGCGGGTCAGCAGCAACTGGTGCTGCGCCTGCTCGCGCTCGCTCACGTCGCGCGCAGAGGGGATCAGCCAGACCACCCGACCCTCCAGGTCGTAGAGCGGCAGCAGCGAGAAGTCCATGGACAAGGTGTCGCCGCTGCTCGTGACCACCCGTATGTCAAAGCGCGAGGTCTCGCCGCGCAATGCGCTGGCCAGCGCCTGCTGCAGCCTCTGCCGCGATACCTCGCAGCCTTGCCACCACGGGGTGGTGTCGAATCGCTGGCCGAGCACTTGCTCGGGCGCACTGCCTATGGCCCGCAATGCCGCTTGGTTGGCATAGCGCAGCACGCCATCGACGTCGAGCAGCCCGGCGAAGATGGACGGGCCCAACCGATCCATCACCTCGTGCAGCGTCATCTGCGGGCCCGCTGGCGAGGGGCTTGCCGCCAGGAGAGCCAGCGCGGCATCGTGGTGCGGTGCACCTGGGAGGGATTGCTCTTTTGACATGCAGCCAGTTTGTCAGGCAAGCCCCGCCTGCGGCATGTGCAGTTGCTGGCCTGGACGACCGGATCAGATCGACAGTCGCTAGGCGGCAGCGTCGCGCGGAGCGTCGTCAATCAGCCTTGCCAGCGTACGCATGGCGCGCTCCAGCGTCTCGCTCCAGGGCTGCCCGCAGGTCAACCGGATATGGTGCCGAAACTCCGCTTGCGCCGAGAACATCGGCCCCGGGGCCAGGCTGATCTGCTGTGCCAGTGCGGCCGCGTGCAGGGCCATTGCATCCACCCCGGTGGGCAACTCGACCCACACGAAATAACCTCCAGCCGGCCGTACGACCCGGGTTCCGTCTGGAAAGGACCGGTTCACGGCGTCGAATACGCTGTCGCGCTGCGCCTGCAGCGATAGGCGCAGGCTTCGCAGGTGGCGGTCATAACCACCTTCCTGGAGGTATGCTGCCAGCGCCGCCTGCACCGGAATGGACCCAGACAGGCTCGTCGTCAACTTCAGCCGTTCGACTTCGCGCGTGAAACTGCCAGGCGTGGCCCAGCCGACGCGGTAACCCGGAGCCAGGCACTTGGAGAACGACGAGCAGTGCAGCACCAGTCCACGGCGGTCGAAGGCCTTGGCCGGCAGCGGCGCCACCTTGCCTTCGTAGAGCTCCGAGTAGACGTCGTCCTCGATCAACGGCACATCGTGCCGGGCAAGCAGATCGACGAGGTCACGCTTCTTCGCTTCTGGCATGAGGCTGCCCAGAGGGTTCTGGAAGGTCGTCATCAGCCAGCAGGCTTTCGGGCGGTGGAGTTCGATCACCTGCGCCAGGCGACCGAGATCAATGCCCTCGCGCACGTGGGTCGGCACTTCGATGGCGCGCAAGCCCAGACGCTGCAGCGCCTGCAGCGCCACGTAGAAGGTCGGGGACTCGACCACCACCGCGTCGCCTGGCCGCGCAACCGCGTTGAGGCACAGATTGAGTGCCTCCATCGCGCCATGGGTGAGCACGATCTCGTCGGTGGCCACGGCAAAGCCCTGGCGCAGATAGCGTTTTGCAATCTCGCGCTTGAGCTGCAGATTGCCCGGTGGCAGGTCTTCGACCATGCGCCAAGGGTCGACCCGCCGCATGCTGGAGATGAGCGCTCGGCGCATCTGATCGAGCGGAAACAGGGTCGGGCTCAGGAACGCAGAACCCAACGGCACGATATTGCGCATCCGCGCAGTGCCCAGGCACGCGAAGATCAGGTCATTGATCTCGACAGGCTGCGATCCGGATTGCGGCTGCGACGTTGTTGGCTCCGGCAGCAACGTGCCGCTGGCGCGCGCGGCAACAAAATAGCCCGACCGTGGCACTGCCCGTACCAGGCCACGGGATTCGAGCAGGTAATAGGCCTGGAACACCGTACTCGGGCTCAAGCCGCGGCTGGAACAGGTCTGGCGCACGGAAGGCAGGCGGTCTCCCGGACGGAGAACTCCACGATCAATCTGCTGCTCGAGTTCTCGGGCCAGAAGTTCGTACCTGGTGGACGCGGCGTTCGGGCGATTGGGCATGGTGTTGGCACCGCGCCTCGGTCGACTGCCGGCTGGAGGCATGGCGTTCTTGCAGTTTAGGCCTTCTGCAGAGCGATGCAAGCGTCGGGACAGGGCCGCGTGACCCGTAGCGGCCTGATGAAGGTGGGCGGCCAAGTCCAAGTCGAGGCCACGGTATGTTCATTGGACGGCTTAAACCGAACGTGCCATGGGGCTGGACGAATGGCTGTGCAGTCCCCTTGGCGCAGCGCGACCCCAATGTCCAGATAGTTCTGAGATGCCCGGAACAAGTCTCTGAATAGCTGCAACCGCTGCAACGCGGCTACATAAGTTAGCGGCGAAAAGTCGGCTTTGGGCCCAAAGCTGCAGTTCGCTCTTGCCCCAGAGCAACCATGAAGAGAGCCGTCGTAGATAGCGCAAAACCGCGTGATTTCACACCCCGGCATCGGCTTGAGAGCGGGATAAGATTGCCCTGAGAAGCATCGCTGCCGACAGCACTAGTGCCAACGGCGATAGCTCAGGCTCGCCCGCAAAGGAACAGGGCTCAAGCGCAAGGATTGAGTTGCTGGCGCCCACATATGCAGCGAATTTGGCGAAAGTTTCCACTTCAGGAGAATTTATGAAGCAAGTCTTTGCCACTTTTGCGCTGTGCATGCCTGTTCTTGCTCAGTCGGGCGAACTTTCGATTTCCTGCATTGGGGCTGAAACGAATTCTTGCCCGGTAGCTGTCGATGTGACACTGGATCGAGAGCGGCTTATTGCTAAATTTGCCCAGAAAGATTCCAGCGGCAACCATGCCATCGGCATACTTGGTTGGTGTGGTGACGCAATCAGCGGCCGCGGTCGATGGGATTCCGATGGGGGATGCGGGACCACGGGAAAATTTCGGGTTCTCAATGGCGAACTGACCAAACAGCAACTGGCAGACGGCACGATGCAGTTCGAGATTCACACAATCATGGCTATGTGCAGCAGCTCAAACTCTGAACGGTGCTCGGTAGTTCCCAGACCTGCTCTCCGTCAACCAACTCAGTAGCCGAAGACATCCCCGATACCCAGGCACGTGTCTCTTGAGTTCTGGGCGGCACGGATGTTTACGCCAACGCAGCCATCCGACTGCGCGCGGAGTCTCTGGATGAGGGCTGCTGGCCGATGGCTGCCATCGTATCAGCGGCAGTCACGGGCCCAAAGCTGACTTTGCTTCAGCTAGCCTTGGGCCCGCTGTGCAGCGTCTGAAGTCAGTCGCCGGCTTCACTTGTGCTCGCGCTGAATGCAGCGAAGCGACTGTTGGGTGCTTCGACTTTCCCGGCCCGAGTGGCGCTGGAGAAGGTACTGCTGCCATATCGTTTCGCGACCCCACTGGTACCGCGCAACCGACCGCTTCTCAGCAACTTAGACTGACGGTTTCGACCCGCAGCGGTCGGTGGCAGCCAAAGAAAAGCAGTCGCCCAACGTTGATTGCAGTCATTCAGGTTCGACGGGCTGAGCAACTGCTTCGATCATGACTTGCCCCTCACAACTCGTCAGTGGCTTATGGTACAAGCCTGCCCAAAACCCCTGCCATACTTGATCTGGTGCGGTTGATTTTCCTGTCCGTTGGCTTCACCTGACCCCCCTTTTGCGACAGCCTTGCATGCCTACCACTCTCACGCCGTCCGCAAAACTACTGCAACTGCTGCCCGAGGCGGTGGTGCAGACCGATGCGCTGTGGGAGATCACTTACCTGAATCCGGCGTGGACAACGCTCACCGGCCATTCGGTGGAGGCAGCGCTCGGCAGGTCTCTGCTTGAATTTGTGCATCCCGGCGACATCGGCACCATGCGCTCGGGCATGCCGGTGTTTCGGCTGCGATTTGCCGACGCGGACTATCGCTGGGTGCGTCTGGAATTCCACCCGGAGACGGATGCGGCGCAACGGGTGATCAGCCGCCAGGGTGTCCTGATCGAGATCACCGAGGTCACCGAGCAAGTGCTGGTGGAGATTCGCCAGCGCTTTTTGCGCTTACTGGAAACCATTGATGGCGTAGTTTGGGAAGCTGAAATCGGCGTGGGCAATACTTTCCTGAGCCCGCAGGTCGAACGGTTGTTCGGTTACTCCGTGGAGGAGTGGCGGGCTGACCCGGGCTTTTGGCGGGCGCATGTGCATCCCGATGATCTAGCGCAGGCCCTGCTTATCGATGATGCCGCCTACAACGCGACGCACAGCTATGCCTACGAGATGAGTTATCGGCTGATTGCAAAATCCGGCAAGGTCGTGTGGGTGCGCGATCTGTGCCGTGCAGTGGTCGAGCCGGGGCGGCCGAACCGCATGATCGGCCTGATGATCGACGTCACCCAGCAGAAGAACACCGAACTTGAGTTGTTGCGCTCCGAAAACCGCTATTCGCTGGCGACCCTCGGATCCAATGACGGCATCTGGTACTGGGACTT
The DNA here is from genome assembly GCF_046339755.1 of Acidovorax sp. Classification (GTDB taxonomy): domain Bacteria; phylum Pseudomonadota; class Gammaproteobacteria; order Burkholderiales; family Burkholderiaceae_C; genus Acidovorax. The sequence continues at coordinate 10,628 of NZ_JBKDTZ010000014.1, forward strand.
GCGAACTGACGCCCTGCATGTGTCCGGGCGCTTTCACCAGATCGTCGGGCTGGGTAGCGTCGATCATGTACACGACGGTGGCTGGAGCTTTCTGGAGCAACTCATCGATCCCGAAGATCGCGTGCGCGTGCAGGCGGCCTACCGCAGGCATCTGGCGGGGAACAGCCCGAACTTTTCGGTGGATTTCCGCGCGTTCCACGCGGCTGGACGGCTGGTGTGGGTCAATTGGCGCGGGCTCGCCGAGTTTGAAGACGGCGTTGCGGTGCGCATGGCGGGCTCGTTGAGCGATCTGGCTGACCGTGGCAGTTCCTACGATGCGCTGACCAGCTTGCCCGGCCGGCCGTTGTTCCGTGATCGCCTCGCGAATCTCATGGCGCTGCACCAGAACGAGGCTGCGAATGGTGATGGCGTGCCAACACGCGATGGAACCACCATGTTCGCCGTGCTGCTGCTGGATCTCAATGGGTTCAAAGCCGTCAATGACAACTACGGGCATCATGTGGGCGACCGGCTGTTGCAGCAGGTGGCGCGGCGGCTCGAATCCTGTGTGCGGGCGGTTGATCTGGTCGCCCGCATGAGTGGCGACGAATTCAATGTGCTGTTGGAGTCCATTGATCCCGCTGAAGCCAGCAAGCGCGCTCAAGAGATCGCCGCCGCCCTCGCAGCGCCTTATGTGGTCGGCGAACACACCGTGATCAGTGGCGCGAGTATTGGACTTGTCAGCAGTGCATCCAGGCTGGCAACGGTGGACGACTACCTGCGCGCCGCAGACACCGCAATGTACCAGGCCAAAAGCCAGTCATCGGGCGTGTGCGTGTTTCAATAAAAGGTGTCAGAGACGTCGCAACGATTGGACGCCGCCTTCACCGAATGACTCAGTTCCGCCTGAAGCGGCCGTCGACTTTTCACTCCCCAAATGGCAGCTCTTGGCCGATACCGGAAGTCTAGGGCCTGTTGACCCTAATTTCGGGGATCGCGTTGCCCGGCCTGGGTGTGCTGGATGCAGGGCGCCCGTGCGCAGCAAGGTGTGCACCTTATCAGACTTGGCCCGGCACCACCCCGCCCCCCAGCACCCGGTACACCACTGCCAGCGCATTCAATTGAGCCAGCCGATTCTCCCGCACCGCCAGCTCGGCCGCACGCCTGCGTTCCTGCGCGTCCAGCCAGGTGCGCAGGCCGCTTGATCCTGCCCGGTAGCGCACCTCGTACAGGCGCTCGGCCTCGCGGGCGGCGGTCAGTTGCAGAGCCAGTTGCTCGCCCTGGCGCAGCAGCTGGGTGCGGGCCGACAAGGCGTTTTCCACGTCGGCGAACGCGGTGTACAGGGTTTGGCGGAAGTTGGTGACGGCCTCTTCGTACTGGGCGGCGGCGAGTTGGCCCGAGAGCTTCATCTCCTGCGCGCGCAAAAAGGGCAGGGTGAGGCCTGCGCCCAGGGTGGCCACGGGGTTGGAGAGCAGGCGAAGCAGTGAGCCGCTCGACGTGCCGAGCTCGCCCGTGAGGCTGAGCGCGGGGTAGTAGCTGGCGCGGGTGGCGTCGCCGGTGGCGAGCACATTGCGCAGGCGGGCCTCGGCGGCGCGCAGGTCGGGGCGGCGCGCCAGCAGCGCGGCGGGGGCATCGGCGTCCACAGGGGGCAGTGCGGCTTCGGGCAGGCGCTCGGGCTCGGCAGGCAGCACCTGGGCCAGCGTGGCGGCACCGGGCGGCGCGTTCATGAGCACGGCGATGGCGTTGCGGGTCTCCACGCGCTGCTGCTCGAGCTGGGCCAGGGTGGCGCGCTGGCTGGCGACGGTCTGCTCGGCCTCGCGCAGCTCCAGGGCCGATACGGAGCCCGCGGCGGACTGCGCGCGCACCAGTTGCTGCGTGCGCAGGGCCTAGGCCAGGCTGTCGTTGCTGCTGGCCGTGCGCTGGTTCAGATTGGCCAGTTGCCAGTACAGGCCCGCCGCGGTGCCGGCCAGGGCCTGGGCGGCGGCCTCGCGGTCTTCGGTGGTGGCGCGGGCCGTCCACTCGGCCGCATCGCGCGTGCTGGCCACGCGGCCCCACAGGTCCACCTCGTAGCTGGCCGACAGCGATGCGCCGCTGCTGCGCGCGGTGGCGTTGCCGTCACCGCCTTCGAGCCGGCGCGATGCGCTGTTGGACAGGCGGCCCGCCACGGTGGGCGCCAGCGCCGTGGCCGCGATGCCGGCCTGCAGTTGCGCCTGGCGCACGCGCAGCGCGGCGGCGGCCAGGTCGTTGTTGCGGGCCCGGGCGGTCTCGACCACCTGGGTGAGCGCGGGGTCGCCGAACTGGCGCCACCACTGCTCGGGGATCTGGGCGGTGGCCGCCGTTGCGGCCTGTTGCTGCTCCCACGCGGCAGGCACGGTGGCATCGGGTGGCTGGTAGGCGGTGCGTGTGCTGGCGCAGCCGGCCAGCAGCAGGGCCAGCGCCAGCAGAGTGAAGGATGGGTGCTTGGCGGTCACGTGAAATCGGTCCTTCATGTTCATCAGTCGCGGGCGAGCGCGTCAATCGGGTTCAGCCGCGCCGCGCTGCGCGCCGGCAAAAAGCCGAAGACCACGCCGATCAGCGTGGAGCAGGCGAACGCCCACACCATGGAGCTGGTGGAAAAGGCCAGCGGCACCACCGGCGCCAGGCTGGTGACCAGCGCGCCCAGGCCGAGTGCGATGGCGATGCCCAGGGCGCCGCCCAGCAGGCAGACCAGCACCGCCTCGATGAGGAACTGCTGCTGTATGTCGCCCTGGCGCGCGCCCACGGCCATGCGCACGCCGATCTCGCGGGTGCGCTCGGTGACGGAGACGAGCATGATGTTCATCACCCCGATGCCGCCCACCATGAGCGAGATGACGGCGATGGCGGCGACCAGCAGGGTGAGGGTCTGCGTGGTGGTCTCGATGGTCTGGCGGATGCTGTCGGTGTTGAGCACGTAGAAGTCCTCACGGCCGTGGCGCGACTTGAGCAGCTGGTTGATGCCTTGCTCGGCCGCGGCCATGGGTGCGGTGTCGGCCACGCGCACGGTGATGCTGCGCAGGTAGTTCTGCCCCACGATGCGGCCCATGGCCGTGGTGTAGGGCACCCACACGTTCAGCGCCTCGCTGTTGCCGAAGGCGTTCTCGCTCTTGGCGGCCACGCCGATCACGCGCACCGGCACGCTGCCCAGCAGCACCACTTCGCCCACGGGGTTGGCCACGTTGGGGAAGAGCTTGGCGCGGGTGTTGTCGTCGATCACCGCGACCTGCTGGCGCTCCTGCACGGCGCTGGCGTCGAACACCGTGCCCTGCGCGAGCTTGACGGCCTTGACGCGGAAGTACTGCGCGCCCACGCCGTTGACGGTGCCGGTGAGCTCCACGTTGCGCCAGCGCAAGCGCGCCACGGCGTTGAGGTTGGGCGTGACGCTGTCCACATACGGCTGGGCGGCCAGGGCGTCGGCATCGGCCGGCACCAGGGTGCGCACGGCGGCCGAGCGCACGTCGCCGAAGCCCGAGCCCGACAACAACTCGATGGTGTTGGTGCCGATGGAGCTGATGTCGGCCAGAACCTTCTTTTGCGTACCCGCGCCCAGCGCCACCACCGACACCACCGAGGCGATGCCGATGACGATGCCCAGCATGGTGAGGACGGTGCGCAGCCGGTGTGCGTTCATGGCCAGCAAAGCCATGTGGAAGGCCTCGCGGAAGCGGTCGCCAAAGGCCGACATGCGCGCGAAGAGCCCCGTGGGCGCGCGGCTGGCGGGGCGGGGCGCTGCCGTGGTGGCGCCGGCCGCGCCTTCGCGCCGCGTGTCGCCCACGATGGCGCCGTCGCGGATCTCGATCACGCGCTGGGCGTGCGCGGCCACGCCCATGTCGTGCGTGACGAGGATGACGGTGTGGCCCTCGGCATGCAGCTCTTCGAGGATCTTCATCACCTCGGCGCCGGAATGCGTGTCCAGCGCGCCGGTGGGCTCGTCGGCCAGGATCACGCGGCCGCCATTCATCAGCGCGCGGGCGATGGAGACGCGCTGCTGCTGCCCGCCCGAGAGCTTGCCCGGCGTGTGGTGCATGCGTTCATCCAGCCCCAGGCGCGCAAGCAGCGCGGCCGAGCGCTCGTGCCGCTGCGTGCGCGTGCGCCCGGCGTACACGGCAGGCACCTCCACATTGCCCTGGGCCGTGAGGTCCGACAGCAGGTGGTAGCGCTGGAAGATGAAGCCGAAGTGCTCGCGCCGCAGTTCGGCCAGTTCGTCGGGCGAGAGCTGCCCGGTCTCGCGCCCCTCCACGCGGTAGCTGCCGCGCGTGGGCGAGTCCAGGCAGCCCAGGATGTTCATCAGCGTGGACTTGCCCGAGCCCGACTGCCCGACGATGGCCACCATCTCGCCGGCGTGGATGGAGAGGTTCACATCCTTGAGCACGGCCAGCACCTGGTCGCCGGCCGGGAACTCGCGCGTCACGCCGCGGATGTCGAGCAGGGGTGTGGTGGCCTGGCCCAGGTTCGGGTCGCGTGGTGCCATCGGTGCGCCCCCGCTCACTGCCGTGGCGGGCCGCCGCGCATACGGCCCGGGTTGGTGGCCGATGGGGCCGTGGCGGCGTCGCCCAGCACCACCTTCTCACCGGCGGCCAGGCCTTCGGTGATCTGGGCGTTGACGTTGTTGTTCAGGCCGACCTTGACCTGCCGCGGCGCGGCGTTGCCGGCGGCATCGACCACGCGCACGGGGTAGGTGCCATCGGCATTGCGCGCGCCCAGCGCGGCCGAGGGAATGGTGACCACGCCCTTGGCCTCGGCCCGCACGATGTAGACCTGGGCCGTCATGGAGATGCGCAGCTTGCCCTCGGGGTTGGGCGCGTCGAACAAACCGTTGTAGTAGATGGCGGTGGCCGTGGCGTTGCTGGTGGCGGCGGCACTGGAGAGGGACGACTCGGTGGCGATGGAGTCGGGCGCGGGCTCCACCGCGCGCAGCGTGGCCTGGTAGCGCTGGTCGGGCTCGCCCAGGATGGTGAAATACACCTTCTGCCCGGGCTTGACGCGGGTCACGTCGGCCTCGGAGATCTGGGCCTTCACGGTCATGGTGTCTACCTTGGCCAGCTTGATGATGGTGGGCGCGGCCTGGTTGGCGTTGACGGTCTGCCCCTCCTGCGCGACCAGGGCCACCACCTGGCCGTCGATGGGCGCGACGATGCGCGTGTAGCCCAGGTTCACCTTGGCCGTGTCGGCGGCAATGGCGGCCTGCTGCATCTGCGCCTTGAGGGCATCGATGTCGGCCAGCGTGGTGCGGTAGGTGGCCTCGGCCGCCTCCAGGTCGGCCTGGGGGCCGGCGTCGGCCGCGCGCAGCTGCTGCTGGCGCTTGTAAGCCAGCTCCACCTGCGACAGCGAGGCCTGGCGCGCGCGCAGGTTGGCCTGCGCCGTGGCCAGCGCGGCTTCGGAATTGCGCACCGTGTTCTGCTGCGTCATGGAGTCGATCTCGGCCACCAGTTGGCCGGCCTTGACGTTGTCGCCCAGCGCGACTTTCAGCGACTTGATCTGCCCCGACACCTGCGCGCCCACGCTCACCTGCTTGAAGGCCTGCAGCGTGCCGCTGGCCAGCACCGTGTCCTCCAGGTCACCGGTGGCGGCCGTGGCGGTGATGAAGTTGTTGGCCGGCTTGGCAGGGAAGAACTGCCACTTCACGAGGGCAGCGGCAGCGGCCAGCGCCAGGACGGCAAGGCCGATGCGCAGGGGTGTTTTCTTGGAAAGGGGCATGGTCGGTCAATCAGTCGGTCAATCAGTCAGTCAGTCAGATGGTCCGTGGAAGAGGGGTCAGCGCGTGCTGCGCTTGCGGGGTGTGGTGGCGTAGGTTGTGGCGGCGGCAGGCGGTGCATCGCCAAAGTGCCGGGGCGCCACCGGGTCGCAGAACGGCAGGTTGCTTACCGCGCGGATGGAGCGCGCCATCTGCGCGGCCACCTGCTCGGTGGTGAAAGCCTGGCCGTCGCGCACCGCGGCGCGGCTGATGGTCTCGTCCACCGTGCGCACCGCGCCCATCACGGCGGCAGCGCACAGGCGCACTTCGAAATCATGGTGCGAGAGGCCCAGCCGGTCGCCGATGAGGGTCGCCATCTCTTCCTCGCCATCATGGTACGAATGCAGCCAGATGGAGCGCAGGTCGGGCTCGTCGGGCAGCGCGGCAATCAGGCGCACCACCAGCAGCATATCGGCGATCTCCTCGCCGGTGTGCCTGTCCAGCGCGAACTGGTCGGCCAGGTAGGCCTCCAGCGGCAGTTGGTGCGGCCAGCAGCGCAGCTCGCGCGCAAAGCGCTGCCAGGTCTGCGCGAACAGGGGCGCCACACAGCTCTCCTTGTTGCGAAAGTAGCGCCACACGGTGCGCTCCGAAATGCCGGCCGCGGCGGCAATGTCACTGCCGCTGGTGGCGGCCACGCCCTGGTCTGCAAACAGGCGCGCGGCTGTCCGTGCGACGGCGAGTCGGGACTCTTCGGATCGGGAGATGGATGTCATTTGCTGCCATTTTATTGGCAGTAAATGACATATTTAAAGCAAGGCCATGCGAGACGAGTGGGTGTTGTGCCCGAGGAAAGGGTCTGGCAGGCGGGCGGGCCCGCGCCGTATGCCTGCCATGGCCGTCGTCAGTCCGCCCCGGGCTTGTCCAGCAGCGTGCCGTTGATGGCCACCATCTTCCACGTCAGCAAGCCGTAGCGGTTGAACACAAAGCCCACCTCGCGGCCCTCGGAACTCACGTGCACGGTGGACCAGTTGCGGTAGTTCACCTGAAAGTGCGGCTTCCTGGCGTTGTCATTGCCGTTGCTTTTGTTGTTGCCGCTGCCTGCGCCGGTGGATGGGGAGGCACCCGTGGCAGCACTGCCTTGCAGCAGCCTCACCACGCCCGACGGTGAGACCATGGCGTCCACGGCCTGGTTGAGCATGCCCTTCACGAAGGTCTGCGCCAGGCTGGCAAAGGGGTTGTCGTCGGGCACGCCCCGGGTCTTCATCTCGGCATCCATGCGGGCGGTCAGCAGCTCCTTGACCGAGTCGCGCAGCAGAACGAAGTCCACGAACTCGGAGACCCTGGCGGGGTCTTTGTCGCGCACGGCGTTGGACAGGGAGTGGAGGGCCCAGTAGGGCGAGGCATAGAGCGTGGCGCCGGCTGCTATGGCGATGGCTGCTGCTGCGAGGGGCAGGGGGCTTTTCTTGTTTTTTGGTGGTGCCGAGACTGTCGTTGGGGTCATGGTTTTCGACCCTCTCTCTGTGGTTGGTTGTTGTTGGTTCCTGGCTTCAACGTGTGGTTGGGGTTTGGGGGTTTACTGTTTTTTTTGATGGCGGTTGCACCGGCCCCGTTGATCTTCGGGTTCGTTTCAGCGGCATGCCTTTGCTGAGTGCGGAGGCCGGGATGTGCGCCCGGCGGCGCAGTAACTTTCTCTTGGGCCGCTGTATAGACCGGGGACATAGGAAACAGGTGTGCCAGGACATACGAAACACATCCCGCTCAATTGGAGATGGTTTTGTAGTCCG
>NZ_JBKDTZ010000015.1:0-64990 GCF_046339755.1 Acidovorax sp.
GCCATGGGGACGAGCGGCCCGATTGCCCCATCCTCGATGACCTGGCGGGGGAGCTCCCTGCCCAGAAGCACTAGGCGCGCTTGCGCGCCGCCGGTGAAGCAGCAGCAGCAGCAGGTGCGGCCTTGCGCACGCGCCTGACAGGCACCTTGGCCACGGCCTGGTCCGTGCGCCGCAGCACCCCCTTGCACAGCGTCTCGATGCACTGCCCGGCCACCTGCTCGGCCGTGTACTCGCCACCGGGCTGGTACCAGCGGCCGATCCAGCTCAGCGCCCCGGCGATCACGAAGGCCGTCATCTTCGGGTCGCAGGGCTGCAGCGAGCCCTCTTCCACCCCTTCAGCCACCAGGCGGCGGAATTCCTTGTCGATGGCGGACTTGAGGCGCCGCAGCTCCACCCGGCTCTCGGGCGGCAGCTGCTCGTCGCCCACGCGGATCAGGCACTTGCCGAAATCCTCGGTGACGATGCGCGCATAGACCTGCATGCAGGTCATGAGCTGGTCGATGGCCTTGCCGCCGGCGGCGCGCGAAGCGGCTATGCCCTCCAGCATCATCTCCAGCCCCTTGCTCACGCACTGCAGCAGGATCTCGTCCTTGTTCTTCACGTAGTAGTACAGCGTGGGCTTGGTCACATTGAGCCGCGCGGCGATGTCGTCGAGCGAGGTCGCATGGAAACCCCGCTCGTTGAACAGCTGGGCCGCCGCCTGCAGCACGGCATTGCGCTTGGCCTCGCGCTGCTGTTCGCGGTGGGACGCGGGCGCCCAGGGCGATGCGGGCGGGCGCGGGTCGGCACTGCGGGGGGGCGACACGGTGGGGCTGGGCATGGCAGGCTGGTTCCTCGGGAAAGTACGGATGCTGATGGGGCGCAGTGCCTTCCAGAATCTACTCGCGAGTAAACAGTTTACGCACAAGTAGAACTTTTCCGCCACCTTGGCGAGAGTTTTCCGGTCAGCACAAACCCGCATTAGAAAGCCAATGGAGACACACCCACCCGGCATTCCCCCCGCCACGGCAGCGCCGCTGCTCGCGGTCGACGGCGTCACGCTGGCCTTCGGCGGGGTCAAGGCGCTCACCGGCGTGGGCTTTGGCGTGCAGGCCGGCTCCATCACCGCCGTCATTGGCCCCAACGGCGCGGGCAAGACCTCGCTGTTCAACACCATCTCGGGCTTCTACCGGCCCGCCAGCGGCGCCATCCGCTTCAAGGGCCAGGACATCACGCGTGTGCCCGCCCCCCGGCGCGCCCGGCTGGGCCTGGGGCGCAGCTTCCAGAACATCGCGCTGTTCCGCGGCATGACGGTGCTCGACAACATCAAGCTCGGCCGCCACGCGCACCTCAAGACCAACGTGCTCGACGCACTGCTCTACGTGGGCCGCGCGCGCCGCGAAGAGGCCGCCCTGCGCGCCGACATCGAGGAGCGCATCATCGACTTCCTGGAGATCGACCACATCCGCCACGCGCCCGTCTCGGCCCTGCCCTACGGCCTGCAAAAACGCGTGGAGATGGCCCGCGCACTGGCCATGCAGCCCGAGGTGCTGATGCTCGACGAACCCGTGGCCGGCATGAACCGCGAGGAGACCGAGGACATGGCGCGCTTCATCCTTGACGTGCGCGCCGAATGGGGTGTCACCGTGCTCATGGTCGAGCACGACATGGGCATGGTCATGGACCTGTCGGACCACGTGGTGGTGCTCAACTTCGGCCAGGTCATCGCCCAGGGCACGCCGGGGCAGGTGCAGGCCAACCCCGAGGTGATCCGCGCCTACCTGGGCGCGGGCAACGTGGGCGACCTGCGCGCCCGGCTCCAGGCAGCAGCCGCCACACCGCAGCAAGGGGCCAGCGCATGATGGACTGGGCCTACCTGTTCGAGATCAGCCTCACCGGCATTGCCGGCGGCGGCCTGTACGCCCTGGCCGCGCTGGCCTTCGTCATGGTCTACAAGGCTACGCGCGTGGTGAACATCGCCATCGGCGAACTGCTCATGGTCGGCGCGTACCTGTTCTTCACCTTCGCCGCCACCTTCGCGATGCCGCTGTGGCTGGCCATTCCCGCCGCGGTGCTGGGATCGGGCCTGCTGGGCGCGGTGATCGAGCGCACCATGATCCGCCCGCTGCTGGGCGAACCGCCGATCTCCGTCTTCATGGTCACCGTGGGCCTGGCCTCGGTGCTCGTGGGCCTGGTGGAGATGATCTGGACGGCCGACCAGCGCCGCCTGCCCGAGTTCATGCCCACCAAGCCCATCATGGTGGGCGATGCCTTCCTCGCGCCCAAGGTGTTCTGGGGCGCCATGATCGCCGTGGCCTTCATCGCCGCGGTGCTGCTGGTGTTCCGCTTCTGGCGCGGCGGCGTGGCGCTGCGCGCCACGGCCAGCGACCAGGCCGCCGCCTACTCGGTGGGCATCAATGTGCCGCGCGTGTTCTCGCTGGCCTGGGTGGCCTCGGCCATGATCGCCGCCGTCTCGGGGATCATCGTCGGCTCCATCGGCGGCATCTCGTCGAGCATGGGCGTGTTCGGCCTCTCGGTGCTGGTGGTGGTCATCGTGGGCGGGCTCGACAGCGTGCTCGGCGCGCTCCTGGGCGGCCTGCTCATCGGCCTGGTCGAAGCATTGGCGGGCGCCTACCTGGGCGGCGAATACAAGCTCTTGGCCACCTTCATCGTGCTCGTGGCCGTGCTGCTGGTGCGTCCGTACGGCCTGTTCGGCACCCACGAAATAGAACGTCTGTAAGGCCCGCCATGCGCATCGGAACCCTCAAGGAAAGCTACGTCGCCGACGCGGCGCTGTTCGACTCGCGCACGCAGAAGGTCTGGCTGGCCGTGGCCGCCGCGCTGCTGCTGCTCTTTCCCTTCATGGCCAGCGACTACTGGCTCTACCTGGCCTGCCTGGTCAGCATCAACGTCGCCAGCGCCACGGGCCTCAACATCCTCACCGGCTACACAGGCCTGGTGAGCCTGGGGCAGGCGGCCTTCATGGGCCTGGGAGCCTACACCGTGGCCGTGCTGGAAACGCGCGTGGGCACGCCCTTCGTGCTCAACCTGCTGGCCGGCGGCTTCGTGGCCATGCTGGGCGGCATCGTCGTGGGCATCCCCTCGCTGCGCGTCAAGGGCCTGTACCTGGCCATCGCCACCATCGCGGCATCCTTCATCGCGCACTTCATCTTCGCCAACTGGAAGTTCACGGGCGGCACCGGCGGCCTGAGCGTACCCCCGGCAAAGCTGTTCGGCCTGCCGCTCGACACCTCGTTCCGCCTGTACTGGGTGATCGTGCCGGTCACCGTGCTCATGCTGCTGGGCGCGGCCAACCTGTTCCGCACGCGCGTGGGCCGCGCCTTCATCGCCATCCGCGACCGCGATATCTCGGCCGAGGTGCTGGGCATCCCCCTGCTGCGCTACAAGCTGCTTTCCTTCGGCCTGTCTTCGTTCTATGCAGGCGTGGCCGGTGGGCTGTGGGCGTACTTCTTCCGCGTGGTCACGCCCGAGAGCTTTCCGCTGCTCATGTCCATCTTCTTCCTGGCGGCCATCATCGTCGGCGGCATGGGCTCCATCCTGGGCGGCATCCTCGGTGCGGTGTTCATGACCATGGTGCCCGAGCTGCTCAAGCTGGTGGTCGCCCTGCTGCCCGGCGGCAACGAGCTCACGGTGTTCCTCTCGCCCGTGCGCACCGTGGTCTTCGGCCTGCTGATCATCGGATTTCTGGTGTTCGAGCCACAGGGGCTCGCAGAAGTGTGGCGGCGCATTCGCCGCTTTTTCCATCTGTGGCCGTTCCGCAATTGACGGGCCCCGCCGCAGCCAAAAAACCATGAAGGAGACAAGCACCATGCCCCAAACCACCACCCCAGCCCTTGCATCGCAGCGCCGCCGCTCCCTGCTGCTCGCGGCCGGCGCCACGCTCGCCGCGCCGCTCACCGCCACCGCGCAGGCCAGCGGCGAGGACATCGTGATCGGCGGCTCCATCCCGCTCACCGGCGTGTTCGCGTTCGCGGGCGTGGGCATCAACGCCGGCATCGGCGACTACGTGAAGATGGTCAACGACGCCGGCGGCATCAAGGGCCGCAAGCTCAAGTACGTGCCCGAGGACACGGGCTACAAGGTCGACGTCTCCGTGGCCGCCTACAAGAAGATCACCAGCCAGAACAAGGTGAACCTCTACTACGGCGACTCCACGGGCTTTTCCAAGACCATCAACCCCGAGCTCGACCGCGCCGGCACCACGCTGATGGCTGGCGCCTCCTTCGCCAGCGAGCTCAACGACCCCAAGAAGAACCCCAACCAGTTCCTCGTCGGGCCCGACAACACCGAGATGTTCGGCATCCTGCTCAAGCACATCGCCAAGGAGAAGCCCGGCGCCAAGGTGGCCTTCGTGTACTCCGATTCGGAATTCGGCCGCGACCCCATCGACAAGAGCGAGGCCGCCGCCAAGGCGCTCGGCCTGTCGGTGCCCGTCAAGATCATGACGCCCGCGGGCAGCGTGGACGTCTCGGGCGAGGTCATCAAGCTGCGCCGCGCAGCGCCCGACTACACCATCTTCCACGGCTACATCCTCGCGCCCATCCCCGAGTTCATCACCCAGGGCAAGCAGCAGGGCATGACCAGCAAGTGGATGGGCACCTTCTGGACCATGGACAGCTCCACCGTGATGAAGATGGGCGAGGCCGCCGACGGCTTCATGGGTGTGATGCCCTACCGCTACTACTACGACACCGAGAAGGCACCCATGCTGGAGAAGATCCGCGCGCTGCGCCCCGAGTACCAGAGCACGGCCTACATCCAGGGCTTTCTCGCCGCCATGCTGTTCACCGAATCGGCCAAGCGCTGCCTGGATGCGGGCAAGCCCCTCGACGGCAAGAACCTCAAGGCCGCGCTCAACAGCATCAAGGACTTCGACACCGGTGGCCTGATCGGCGTGCCCATCACCATCAGCGGCAACTCCATCCCCGTGGGGCGCGTGTACCGCGCGGACATGAAGGCCCAGAAGATGGTCGCAGCCTCCGACTGGATCAAACTGTGACCAGCCTGCCATGACCGCGCACGCCACGCCGGACCATGTCCTCGAAGTCAATAACATCGAGGTCATCTACAACCAGGTCGTGCAGGCCCTGCGCGGACTGTCGCTGGCCGTGCCGCGCGGCCAGATCGTGGCATTGCTGGGCAGCAACGGCGCGGGCAAGTCCACCACGCTCAAGGCCATCTCGGGCCTGCTCGCGATCGAAGACGGCACGGTGGAGTCGGGCAGCATCCGCTTCAACGGCCAGCCCACGGCGGGCCTGGCACCGCAGCAGTTGGTGCGCAGCGGCCTCTCGCACGTGATGGAGGGCCGGCGTGTGTTCGAGGACCTCAGCGTCGAAGAGAACCTGGTGGCCGCGACCTATGCGCTCACGGGCCGGGGCGATGCCAGGCCCGACTTCGACAGCGTCTACAGCTACTTCCCGCGCCTGCACGAGCGCCGCAAGGGCCTGGCCGGGTACCTCTCGGGCGGCGAGCAGCAGATGCTGGCCATCGGCCGCGCGCTCATCGCCCAGCCCCAGCTGATCCTGCTCGACGAGCCCTCGCTGGGCCTGTCGCCCAAGCTGGTGGAAGACATCTTCACCATCATCGCACGCATCAACGCCGAGCGCGGCACCTCCATGCTGCTGGTGGAGCAGAACGCCACCGTGGCCCTGGCCGTGGCCCACCAGGGCTACATCATGGAGAACGGCAAGATCGTGATCGACGGCCCGGCCGAGCGCCTGGCCAACGACCCCGACGTGCGCGAGTTTTACCTGGGCATGGGCGGCAGCGGCGAAGCGAAAAGCTTCAAGGACATCAAGCACTACAAGCGCAGGAAGCGTTGGCTGTCATGAATCTTCCCGACCTCACCCTGCCCCAGATGCTGCGCGAGCGCGCGCGCACCGAGCCGGGCCGCGTGGCCATCCGGCAGAAGGACTACGGCATCTGGAAGCCCTTCACCTGGGCCCGCTACCACGAGCGCGCCTGCCACTTCGGCCTGGGCCTGCGCGCTCTGGGCCTGCCGGCCGGCGGCCATGTGGGCGTGATCTCCGAGAACCGCATCGAATGGGTGCTCGCGCAGATGGGCGCGGGCCTGGTCGGCGCAGTCACCGTGGGCGTGTACCCCACCAGCCCCACCAACGAGGTGGCCTACGTGGTCGGCCATGCCGACATCGAGGTCATGGTCTGCGAGGACCAGGAGCAGACCGACAAGCTGCTCGCCGCGCTGCCAGAGCTGCCGCGCCTGAAGAAGATCATCGTCATCGAGACCAAGGGCCTGCGCCGCTTCGCACCCGAGGCGCGCGCGCTGATCGCCACCTTCGCCGAGGTCGAGGCGCTGGGCGCCGCAGCGGACTCACAGGCGCTGGTGGACGAGGCGCTGGCGCGCCAGACCCTGGACGACCTGGGCCTGATGATCTACACCTCGGGCTCCACCGGCAAGCCCAAGGGCGCCATGATCCGCTACCGCAACATCCGCGGCGTGGTGCCCGGCATCGTGGATCGGCTGCAGCTCGACGCGGCCACCACCCACCTGTCCTACCTGCCGCTGTGCCATGTGGCCGAGCAGATGCTCACCAGCTTCGTGCCGGTGTACATCGGCTCGCAGGTGAACTTCGGCGAATCGATCCGCACCGTGCAGGAAGACCTGCGCGAGGTGGCACCCACCATGTTCCTGGGCGTGCCGCGCATCTGGGAGAAGATGCACGCCGCCATCCACATCAAGCTGCAGGAGACCGGGGGCCTGCGCCGCCGGCTGTTCCAGCGCGCCTTCGCCGCCTGCCAGCCCCTGGCCGAGAAGCCGCGCAGCGCCTGGAGCCTGGGCGAGCGCCTGGCATCGGCCGCCAGCTACTGGCTGGTGTTCCGTGCGCTGCAGAACTTCATCGGCCTGCGCGATGCGCGCGTGGCGCTCACCGGGGCCGCGCCCATCCCGCCCGATGTGGTGCGCTTCTTTCGCGTGCTCGGCCTGCCGCTGGTGGAGGTCTACGGCCTGACCGAATCCACCGGCATGGTCACCGGCCACCGGCTGGACCAGGTGGTGGTGGGCACCGTGGGCGTGCCCATCCTGGGCGTGGAACACCACATCGCCGACAACGGCGAGCTGCAGCTGCGCGGCGACATGGTGTTCGCGGGCTACTACCAGAACCCCGAGGCCACGGCCGCGAGCATCGTCGACGGCTGGCTGCACACCGGTGACGTGGTGCGTGAAGAGAACGGCCAGATCAAGATCGTGGACCGGCTCAAGGACGTCATGATCACGGCCGGCGGCAAGAACCTCACCCCTTCGGAAATCGAGAACACCATGAAGGGCAGCCCCTTCATCAAGGAATGCATCATCGTCGCCGAGGGCCGCAAGTTCGTCGGCGCGCTGGTGATGATCGACTTCGAGACCGTGGGCAAATGGGCCGAGGCGCGGCGCATCGCCTTCACGCACTTCCGCTCGCTGGTGGAAACGCCCGAGGTGCGCGAACTCATCGACACCGAGATCCGCCGCGGCAACGAGCGCCTGGCCCAGGTCTCGCAGATCCGCCAGTTCCACCTGCTCACCAAGGAACTGGACCACGACGACGGCGAGGTCACCGCCACCATGAAGGTGCGCCGCTCCAGCATCTACAAGACTTACGCCGCCGAGATCGAAGCGCTCTACCGCTGAGGAAACCCCGCCATGACCGACCACGCCGAGGCAGCGCCTCCTCCCCTGCTGATCGAACGCCAAGGTGCCATCGCCACCCTGTGCTTCAACCGGCCCGCCGCGCTCAACGCCATCGACGTGCCCATGGCCCAGGCCTTCCTCGCCGCCGTGCAGGCCATCGCGCAGGACCCTGGCGTGCGCGTGGTGGTGCTGCGCGGCGCCGGCAAGGGCTTCATGGCCGGTGGCGACCTGGCCACCCTGCGCGCCAACCCTGTGCAGGGCGCCATGGACCTGCTCACACCCCTGCACGCCGGCCTGGCCCTACTGGCGCAGATCGATGCACCCGTCATCGCCCAGGTGCATGGCGTGGCTGCGGGGGCCGGCCTGTCGATGCTGCTGCAGGCCGACTACGTGCTGATGGCCGAGGGCACGCGCCTGAACCTGGCCTACATCAATCTGGGCACCAGTTGCGACGTGGGCGCCTCCTGGTCGCTGCCGCGCCTGGTCGGCATGCGCCAAGCGCTGGAGATCGCGCTGCTCGGCGATGCCTTCACGGCCGAGGACGCGCTGCGCCTGGGACTGGTGAACCGCATCCTGCCCGCCGCCGACCTCGATGCCGCCACCGCTGCGATGGCCGAACGCCTGGCCGCCGGCCCCACCGTGGCCTATGGCGCGATGAAGCGCCTCATGCGCCAGTCGATGGAGCGCAGCCTGTCCGAGCAGCTCGATGCGGAGCAGCAGGCCTTTGCCCGCTGCGCAGCCACCAGCGATTTCCGAGAGGGCATAGCGGCCTTCCACGAACGCCGCCCCGCGCAGTTCAACGGGCGCTGAACCCGGTCGGCAAGCTCAGAACGGCGCCGATTCCGGGTCCGTGTCCACCGGGGCTGTTGCCGGCCCGGTGATGGCGCGCCCGCCCACATCCTTGCCGCGCGGCGCCACGGGCACGGCGGATGCGAGGCTGGGGCGCGAAGCGGCAACAGCGCCACCGCCGGAGCCGACACCATCGGACTCACCCCCCAGCGCCTCGATCAGGTCGGGGATCAGCTTGGACAGTTCGCCCGTGGCGATCGCCACATCGGTATCGAAGCCGCCGTCATCGGCCTTGGTGCCCTCGAACACCGTGTCCAGAAAGGACACCTTCTTGATCTGCAGCCCCTCGGTCAGCATCAGCGAGACGCGGTCGTCCCAGGTCAGCGCCAGCTTGGTGGGCAGCTTGCCGGCGGCGATGTGGGCCTGCACCTCCTCGATGTCGAGCGGGTGGCGCGAATAGCGCACCACGGCCTTGGCCTCGTCGGCGCTTTTCAGCTCGCATTCGCGGTCCACGGTAAAGCCCACGGGCGGCTCCTGCGTGCTCAGCCAGTGCGACATGGCCGCCTGCGGGCTGGTCTCGGTGTACAGCAGCGAGACCGACAGGCCCGGCAGCGACTCGACCAGCAACGACACCACCTCGTCGGCACGGCCCTGGCTGCCGGTGTCGAAGACGATGGTGCGTGCCTCCTTGTCGATCCACACCCACATCGAGCCCTGCTTGGTGAAAGCCATGGGCAAGAGGTCGAGCTTGGCCTCTTCCTTGAGCTCCTTGCTCTCCTTCTTGCCCGGCTTGCGCCCGGTTTCCTTCTCGATGCGCTCGGCCTTTTCCTTCACGCGGCGGTTGAGCACCGAGCCCGGCAGCACCTTGGACTCGACCATGAAGCGCAGGATCCACTGCCCGCCCACCGATTCGACCAGGGCGCCATGCTCTTCGCCGCGCGGCGGGACAAAGCCCAGCGACTTTTCCTGCGTGGCACCGCATTCCATGAAGGGCAGCTTGGCCAGCGCCTCTTCCACCTGCGTCAATTCCACCTGCCATTGCGGCGCAATGCGGTACACGATCATGTTCTTGAACACGGAAACAAACCCCCTGGTTGCCGGACGAAGCTGTCCACCGGTGCCTGCACGCCGAGAGCGCTGCGGCACGGAACCCTCCATTGTCGGTGCTCGGCACACCCTTGCGCACCAGGTTGCAGCGCGGCACGGGGGCAATGCCCGCGCCCGGCCCGCTTTTGCTCCGCTTTTGATAGCTGCAGCGCCGCGCGGACAAAGACGATCTTCTTGTCACAACTTTACACTGGGACAAACAACGTGCATGCGGGCGATACATGGCAGGCGGACACTGCAGTCAACCGCTGGAACCGTCGTTCCGGGGCCTCTTCCCCCCTCTGAAAGGACTCTCGCCATGGCCTTCCTGTCCCGCCAAACCGTTGTTGCCGCCTCCGTCCTCGCCGCCCTGGCCCTGCCGGTGCTGGCCCAGCCCACCCCCGCCAACCCGCCCGCAGCCGGCACCGTGGCCGCGCCTGACGCCCGCAAGGGCCCCGGCGAACACCGCGAACGCCACGAGGCCCGCAAGGCCCAGCGTGCCGCCGCACTCAAGGAGCAGCTCAAGCTGACCCCCAACCAGGAACCGGCCTGGAACACCTTCACGGCCTCCATGCAACCCCAGGGCGACCGCCCCGCGCGCCTGGACCGCAAGGACATGGACAAGCTCACCACCCCCGAGCGCATCGACCGCATGCGGGCCCTGCGCGCCCAGCACGCCGCCGAGGCCGACCGCCGCGGTGAAGCCACCAAGGCCTTCTATGCCGTGCTGACCCCTGAGCAGCAAAAGACCTTCGACGCCCGCACCCACCGCATGGGCCCGCGCGGCGAGCACGGCAAGCATGGCCCCCACGGCCACCGTGGCAAGCCTGCCGGCACACCCCCAGCCTCCCAGTCGTGAGCGGCAGGGCCACACTCCCCGGTGTGGCCGGCAGGCAGCAGATGGTGAAGGGCCCCTCGGGGCCCTTTTCCTTTTTTGCCGCCAGCAAGGCGAGGTGGCGGCCTACAAAACACCCTGGGAATGCATTCCTAAACTTGTTTACATACAGTTGTGTATGTCAAACCACGGAACAAAAACCATGAACTCCAAAACCGTCCGAACCACCGTCCCTGCGCTCGCGGCCACCCTGGCCCTGGGCTGCCTGGCAGCATTGCCCCAGGCCGTCCAGGCGCAAAACGCACAGGCATCGCCCTCCGTCTACGTCCAGGGCTCCCAGGCCCGCCGCGACACCGATGTCCTCACCATCGGCGCCACCCTGCCCTGGAAGGACTGGCAGCGCCCCCTCTGGGGCGGCCAGCTCACGGGCTATTGGGACATCTATGCCAGCCGATGGTCCTATGACGGCCTCTCGGGCCAGCGCGAGCACCTCAGCCTGGTCGGCGTCACCCCCACCCTGCGCCTGCGCATGGACGAGGGCCGTTCCGCCTGGTTCTGGGAGGGCGGCATCGGCCTCACGGTGGCCGACAAGCGCTACGAGATCCGGGACCGCACCTTCAGCACCCGCGCCAACTTCGCCTCCCACCTGGGCCTGGGCGTGAGCCTGGGCCAACAGCGCCAGCACGACATCGTGCTGCGGGTGCAACATGTCTCCAACGCCGGTATCAAAAAGCCCAACCCAGGCGAGAACTTCGTGCAGCTGCGCTACGGCTACCACTTCTGAGCCGGCCCCCGGTCCCGGCCCCGGAGCCCGCCACCCCGGCGGGCTTTTTTGTGCCCAGGCCCGTCCCGGTCTGTGGATAACCATGGGTATGGTTGCCGAACAACCGATTGCTTATCCACAGAGCTTGGGGATTTCCAAAAGTTGTTGTCACCCAACTGCAGAGTTCACCCCCGCGGCGCCACAGGGTTTGAGGCCACGCAAGTGCGCGCCAGCAATGGGAAAAAAGGGCTTGTCCACACAAACAGCCCTTGCTCTATTACTACTGCTATTGATTTATAGAGCTATCAAAGAATAACAAGCAAAGCCAACGCGGGGCATGGAACGCCACAGTGCTCCTGGAAAGCGGCCCGGTGGCGGGTTGCCGTGCCCTGCGCCTCGCGCAAGGCAGGAGGGAACCCACCCGTGGCTTGCGCAAGCCGACGAGTCCCCTGTCTGTCCCCCAGGTTCAGGGACTGGCTGCACCGGCCTGGACGGCCTGCAGAGGCCGCTTCGATGGCTGAGGTGAGGGGCAGAGGCCGTGGTGCCGCAGCCAGGGCTGCAAATGCCTCTGAGCAGGCCCCCAAAGTCCCTATCCCGGTGAAAAAAGCGGCCTGTGCCGGCAACTTCTCCCCACTTACGCAGCCCCTTGTGCATAACTTTGGGGGAATCGCTGGCACAAGCGCCTGGTTGTCCACAGCGAGGTGCCGTTTCCAGGTTTTGTCCCCGTTGGCGCTACAGCGGGACCCGCGTGCTGCGCACAGGGTTGGCGGCGACGCAAGTGCTTGTCACGCCAAAGGAAAAAGCCCTTGTCCACAGAAAAGCCGGTGCTTTACTACTACGACTATGTATTTATAAAGAAATTAAGAAGAAGACAGGGAACAACATCCCTTTGCGCCAGCACCCGGGCAGGGGCCAAAAAAGCGCACACCACTGGGCGTTGTTTCAGACGGGTTCTCAGAGCCAGAGGCCAGGAAACAAGCGCAGCCGGTAAAAACTGGCGCGCCCCAGGCCAGCGCCCCGCGCAAGGGCCGCCCCGCCGCGCTGGGGGCGTCCCCTGGGGGGAATGGCGCCGCAGGCGACTCAGGGGGGCTGCTTATCCAGGACTGCGCAGGAAGGCCTCCAGCCGGTCCACGGAGAGGGGGCGGCTGAAGAAGTAGCCCTGGTAGAGCTGGCAACCTGCGCGGGCCAGCAGCTCGCGCTGCTCGGCGGTTTCCACGCCTTCGGCGATGACCTCCAGGCCCAGGCTGCGCGACAGGCCGATGATGGTGTCCACGATGGCGGCATCGTTGGGGTCGGTCAGCAGGTCGCGCACGAAGCTCTGGTCGATCTTGAGCTGGTCCAGCGGCATGCGCTTCAAGTAGCTCAGGCTCGAGTAGCCGGTGCCGAAGTCGTCGAGCGAGAAGCCCACCCCATAGGAGCGCAGGGCGGTCATGGTGGCGATGGTGGTTTCCATGTCCTCCACCAGCAGGCTTTCGGTCAGCTCCAGCTTGAGCAGGCCCGAGGGCGCCCCGGTGATGGCCAGCACCCGCGCCACGTCGTCCACGAAGCTCGCATGGCGGAACTGGCGCGAACTCACGTTGACGGCCACCGTGAGGTGGCTCAGGGCAGGGTCGTCCTGCCAGCTGGCCAGCAGCTTGCAGGCGGTGTGCAGCACCCAGCGGCCCAGCGGCAGGATCAGCCCGGTTTCCTCGGCCAGCGGGATGAACTGCGCCGGCGAGACCATGCCGCGCTGCGGATGCGCCCAGCGCAGCAGTGCCTCCACCCCCACCACCAGGCCCGACTGGCGCACCTGGGGCTGAAAGTGCAGCAAAAACTCCTCCTGCGCCAGGGCCGAGCGCAGGTCGGTCTCCAGCGAGGCGCGTTCGGTCACCACCGCCTGCATCTGCGGGTTGAAGAAGCGCAGCGTGTTGCGGCCCGCTGTCTTGGCCTGGTACATGGCCAGATCGGCCTGCTTGAGCAGTTCACCCACGCTGGTCTGCTCGCCCGTGAAGGGCGCCACGCCAATGCTCGGCGTGCTGCGGTACTGGTAGCCGGCCAGTGCATACGGCAGTGCCAGCGTGGCCAGGATCTTCTCGCCCACCGACCGTGCGTGCAGCACCAGGTCGTCGGGCCGGCTGCTCAGCTCCTCGAGCATCACCACGAACTCATCGCCGCCCAGGCGCGCCACCGTGTCCACGGCACGCACGCAGGTGTTCAGGCGCTGCGCCACCTGCTGCAGCAGCAGGTCACCCTGGTCATGGCCCAGGGTGTCGTTGAGGGTCTTGAAGTTGTCCAGGTCGATGAACAGCAGCGCACCGCCGCGCTGGTGCCGCCGGGCACTGGCCAGCGCCTGGTGCATGCGGTCCATCAGCAGCATGCGGTTGGGCAGCCCGGTCAGCGGGTCGTAGAAGGCCAGGCGCTGGATCTCGCGCTCGGTGGCCTTGCGCTGGCGGATGTCGGTGTTGATGGCCAGGATGGAATGGGGCTGGCCGTTGTCGCCGCGCACCAGGGTCCAGCGGCCTTCCACGTCGATGGAACTGCCATCGCGGTGCTGCTGCACGATCTCGCCGGTCCACTCCCCATGCTCCAGCGTGGCCTGGGTGGCGCGGCGGAAATGCGTGGGGTCCCCGTACAGCAAGGTCTCGATCGACTGGCCCAGCACCTGCAGCTTCGACCAGCCGTACAGGCGCTCGGCGCTCTGGTTCCAGAAGATGATGCGGTGCTCCAGGTCGCGCACGATGATCGCGTCCTGGGCCTTGTCCAGCAGTGAGGCCTGGTGGCGTATGCGCGCATCGGCCACCTGGCGCTCGATCTCGGCCGAGGCACGGGCCGCGAAGATCTGCAGCGTGGAGATGATGAAGTTCGGATCGGCGATGGCCTGGCGGAACAGCACGAACACCAGGCCCACCACCTCGCCATCGGCATTGCACAGCTGCTGCCCGGCGTAGCCGCGCGCCTGCACCATGCGCAGCACGGGCGCCTCGGGATACAGCTGCTGCACCCCGTCGGCCACCACGAACTGGCGCTGGTTCAGGAGCTGCAGGCTGGGCGTGCCTTCCAGCGTGTAGTCGGTGGGCGCGAGGAACTGGCCATCGAGCACGGCCGCCAGCGTGCTCACCCGCGGGGGCTGGTCATGGTAGTGCGGCAGCAGGCGCACCACGCACCCGCCCTGGGCATCCAGGGCGTCGGCCATGTTGCGCACCAGCTGCTCGAAGAACTCCGTGCCGGTGCTGGCCGACACAGCCGCCGCCACCTTGAGCACCGAGGCCTGCAGCCGCTGCTGCGCCTTCTGCGTGCGCAGGCTGGTGATGCCGAAGGCCAGGTCGTTGGCCAGCTCCTGCAGCAGCGCGGTCTCCTCGGCACTGATCTGCAGCACCTGCGGGGCGTACAGGTACAGCAGGCCGAAGGTGCTGTCGCGGTCGCGCAGCGGCAGGCAGACCACGGCATGGAACCCGTGCTCCAGCATGCGCTCGGTCCAGTCCATGAAGTAGCGTTCCGCGCGGATGTCGCGCACGATCTCGGCCTGGCCCGAGCGCACGGCGCGGCCGGCGGGCCCGCGCCCGTAGCGCTCGTCCTCCGACCAACTGAGCTTCAGGGTCTCGAGGTAGTTGTCGTTGTGGCCTGCATGGGCCACCGGCTCGATGGACTTGCGCTCGTCGTCGCGCGCAAAGCCCACCCAGCCCATGCGGTAGCCGCCGATGTCCACCGCGATCTTGCAGATGGCCTGCAGCAGCGCCGCCTCGGAGGTGGCGCGCACCAGGGTCTCGTTGCAGGCACTGAGCAGGCGCTGGGCGCGGCCCATGCGTGCCAGCTCGGCCTCGTTGCGCACGCGCTCGGTCACGTCGGAGGCCAGCACCTGGCGCGCCGCCACGCCGTTGAAGTCGATGTTGCCCGCCGTGAGCTCCATGTCGATCAGGCTGCCGTCCTTGCGCACATGCCGGCGCACCTTGGGCCGGTTGCGCTGCTGCGGGTCGATGGCGCGCAGTTTGCGCTCGGCCAGTTCGCGGTGCTCCGGGGGCCACAGGTCCTGCATGCCCATGCGCAGCAGCTCCTTTTCGCTGTAGCCGTAGTGGTGCACCATGGCATGGTTCACGGCCAGGATGCGCAGGCTTTCTCGCTCGTACACCCACATGGGCTGCGGGTGCTCGTCGAACAGCAAGCGGTACTGCAGTTCCGAGGCATGCAGCTGCCCGGCCACGCGGCGCAACTGCACCGTGGCCCCGAGCGATTCGGCCAGGATCTCCAGGTGCGCGACATCGCGCCGCGAAAAAGCGTTGGCCTGGTCCGAGGTGACGGTGAGCGAGCCCACCACCATGTCCCCTGCGCGCAGCGGCGCCGCCATCACCGAGCGCACGCCACGGCGGTGCGCCATGGACTGCATGTCCCAGCCAGCGCCTTCGGTGTCGTTGCACAGCACCGAGCGGCCCTGCTGCAGCGAGGACCAGAGAAGGCCTTCATCCACCGCCAGCAGGTCGCCCATGGGCCGCACCATGTCGCCGGCCGAGGCCTTGGCCACCAGGTACCGGCCCTCGAGCAATTCCACCATGGCGCCGCGTGCGCCGGTCTGGCGCTGCACGGTCTCGGCCACCATGTGCAGCACCTCGGCCAGCGGCAGGTCGAGCGAGGAGATGCGCTGCTGCAGGTCCAGCAGTTCGGCATGGTTGTGCGTGTCGCGCTGGGCCTCCAGCTCGGTGGCCTTCTGCGCGCTGTGGTCGGCCATGCCGCCCACCATGCGCACGGCGCGGCCGCTGCTGTCGCGGATCAGGAAGCCGCGGTCCAGCACCCAGGCATAGCTGCCGTCCTGGCGGCGAAAGCGGTACTCGGCCGACCAGTGGCTGTCGGTCCCGTCGATGGCCGCATGGATGCCGCTGAGCACGGCTTCGCTGTCCTCGGGGTGCAGGCGCAGTGTCCAGGAGGTGCTGTCCGGCGGCAGCTCGCCGAGCGGCACGCCGAACAGGCTCTGCATGCCCTCGTTCCACCACATCGCGTCGGTGGTCAGGTTCCAGTCCCAGATCGCATCGGCCGTGGCGCGCGAGACGAGCTGGAAACGCTCTTCGCTGCGCTGCAGCGCCAGGTCGGCCTGGTGGCGCGCAGAGATGTCCTGGAAGGCCCCCTGGATGCGCACGATGCGGCCCTGCGCATCGCGCACCGCCTGGCCGGCGGTGCGCACCCAGAAATGCCGCCCGCCCGGCATGACGACTTCGGCCTCCAGGTCGAAGGGAGTGCCGTGGCGCATGCAGGCGCGGAAGGCCGCGCGCAAGGCGGCGCGGTACGGTGGCGTGTACAGGTCCTGGATCTGGCCCACGGTACTCACCCGCCGCGTCAGCCCGTAGGTGGCGGCAATCTCCTGCGACCAGCTCAGGCGCATGCTGGGCAGCTCCACGATCCAGCCGCCCACCTGCGCGATGCGTCCGGCCACGCGCAGCGTCTCGCCCTGCTCCAGCAACTCGCCGTGCATGCGGTCGCGCTGCTCCACCAGCTGGGCCAGCAGGCGCTGCTGGCGGCGCAGCTCCAGCTGCACCATGGCCTGCTCGGCCAGCACCGTGAGGCCGTCGAGCTGCTCGGCCGTGAGGCCGCGCACACGGGTGTCCAGCACGGCCAGCGTGCCCAGGGCAAAGCCTTCGCCATTGACCAGCGGCACACAGGCGTAGAAGCGGATGTGCGGGCTGCCGGTCACCAGCGGGTTGTGCGCGAACACGGGGTGCGCGCTGGCATCGCCCACCACCACCGGCTCCTTGCTGCCGTGCAGCGCGTGGGCGCAGAACGCGACGGCGCGGTCGGTCTCCTGGAAAGGGATGCCCACTGCGGCCTTGAACCACTGGCGCTCGCTGTCCACGAAATTGACCACCGCCATCGGCGTGCCGCAGATGCGCGAGGCCAGCACGGCCAGCTTGTCGAAGGCATCCTCGGACGGAGTGTCCAGGATGGCATAGGACTGCAGTGCATGGAGCCGCGCAGCCTCAGCGGTGGCGTGCTCTGGGTGCTGCATGCTCAGGCGCTCCAGCTGCCGCCCGGGCCGCACGCATCCACGTGTCGCAGACACGGTCTTGCAGGGAGCGGTATGGCCAGCATGGAGGGAAGAACCGGACCGGAGTCGGTGGTGGGGGGAAGAATGGAAAAGGACTGTGGCCCTGCGCCGCCAACCTGTTGGCGCAACCAGCCAGCATTTCTAGACGTAAAAAGTGTTCCCTGCAACCTTAAAAGGACAATCCTACACCGGGAAGTCGGGCGGCCTGGTCCCGCAAAACCCGCATGGGGCCCTGCGGGGCAGTCGCGCAGGCAACCTTCGTGCAGGGCGAGGCTTGCTAGCCTTCATGGCATGCAGATCTCCGAACTCGCCCGCCGCACCTCGGTCTCGGTGCATGCCCTGCGGCACTACGAAAGCCAGGGCCTGCTGCTGCCCGAGCGCCGGCCCAACGGCTACCGCGACTATGCCGAAGGCACCGAGCGCGAGGTGGTCTTCATCGCCATGTCGCGCCAGCTCGGCTTTGCGCTGCCGCGCATCGCCGGGCACCTGGCGGATTTCCGCAGTGGCCGGCTGAGCATCGCCACCATGGTGCAGGCGCTGCAGCAGCGCGCGCAGGAGCTGGCCGACCAGGCGGCCCTCTTGCAGGCGCAGCGCCAGAAGGTGCTGGAACACATGGCCTGGCTGCAGGCCAGGGCCCCTGCGTCGCCTGCCCCGTCCCCTCCCGCAGCACCACCCTGGCCGCGCGTGCGCCGGCGTGCCGCGGGCCCTTCCTCGCCAACCCACCGGAGCCCACCATGACACACAGCCCCACCACCCCGGCCGGCCTGCTGCAGGCCCATGTACTGGCCATGCCCATTGCGCAGACCCTGGGCTTGCGCTTCACCCGGGTGGCCCCCGGGCGCGTGGACCTGGAGATGCCCATGCAGGAATCCCTGTGTTTCCGCACAGGCCAGCTGCAGGCCACGGCCGTGTTCGGGCTGGCCGACTTCGCCGCCGTGGCGGCGGCCGGCAGCACCCTGCCGGCCGGCTGGGTCAATTCCACTGTGGATGCCCAGGTGAAGCTGCTGGCCCCCGCGCGCGGCCACTGCCTGCGCGCCAGGGGCCGGGTGGTGAATGCCGGTCGCACACTCACCGTGTGCGCGGCCGACGTCTATGCGGTGGCCGATTCGGGCGAGGAGACCTTGTGCGCCACCTTGCTGGCCACGGCGCACAACACCGAGGCCAGGCAAGCCCCCGGCCCGGCGGTTGTCAGTTGAGGGCTCTGCGGGCGCGCACTGCCTGGGCCAAGCCTTCGAGCACCGGCACGGTCTGCGCCAGGCTGATGCAGGCGTCCGTCACCGACACGCCATGTGCCAGCGGCTGGCCGGGCACGATGTCCTGGCGGCCTTCCTGCAGGTGGCTTTCGACCATCAGGCCGGTGATGCGCGTGTCGCCCGCGGCGATCTGCCGCGCCACGTCCTCGGCCACGGTGATCTGGCGCTGGTGCTGCTTGCTGCTGTTGGCGTGCGACACGTCGACCATCACCTGCGGGCGCAGGCCGGCCGAGGCCAGCATGGCGCAGGCGGCCTCCACATCGGCCGCGCTGTAGTTGGGCTGTTTGCCGCCGCGCAGGATCACGTGGCAGTCGTTGTTGCCGCGGGTCTCGAAGATCGCAGCCTGGCCCATCTTGGTCATGCCCATGAAGGCGTGCGCGGCGCTGGCCGCCTGGATGGCGTCGCTGGCCACCTTCACACCACCATCGGTGCCGTTCTTGAAGCCTACAGGGCACGACAGGCCGCTGGCCAGTTGGCGGTGGCTCTGGCTCTCCGTCGTGCGGGCACCGATGGCGCCCCAGCTCACCAGGTCGCTGATGAACTGCGGGCTCAAGAGGTCCAGGAACTCCGTGCCCACCGGCAGGCCCAGGGCCAGCACGTCCAGCAGCAGGGCGCGTGCCATCTCCAGCCCCTCGTTGATGGCGAAGCTGCCATCGAGGTGCGGGTCGTTGATGTAGCCCTTCCACCCCACGGTGGTGCGTGGCTTCTCGAAGTACACGCGCATCACCACCAGCAGCTCGCCGGCCAGCGCATCGGCGTGCTGCTTGAGGGCGCGGGCGTACTCCATGGCCTGGCCATGGTCGTGGATGGAGCACGGCCCGACCACCACGATGAGCCGGTCGTCCTGGCCGTGCAGCACGCGCGAGATCGCGGCGCGGCTGGTTTCCACAAGGGTCTGCGCGGCCTCGGGCGCGGGCTGCCACTCCTGCAGCAGGGCCGGGGTGATCAGCGGGCGCACGGCCTTGATGCGGGTGTCGTCGATGCGGGTCGTGTCGTGGGTGGACAGCGCTGCCGTGGCGGTGGTGTGTACGTGGAGGGTCATGGTGGCTGCCATTTTCGCCTTGGTCGCGGGAGGGCTTTGCGCTAGGGTTTCGTCCTACAGCCTTTCGCCCCTGCCGCAGATATACCTAGGGCCTGCCCTAGCCAGTCCAACCGCCCGTCCCCAGGAGTTTCCATGGCCATCCAGAACGCCCTTGCCAGTGTCGCCGTCAGCAGCCTGCCGGATGCCGTGCAATGGTATGGCGCCCTGTTCGAGCGCGGGCCCGATTCGCAGCCCATGCCCGAACTGGCCGAATGGACCCTGCCGCAGGGCGGCTGGCTGCAGGTCTACGAACTGCCCCGGCGCGCCGGCCGCTGCTCGGTCACCCTGGCGGTGGACGACATCGACCGGCAGGGCGAGCAACTGGAACGCATGGGCGTGGACACGGCCCAACGCTCCAACAGTCGCAAGGTGCGCGCCATCCTGGTGACGGACCCGGACGGCAACCACCTGGCCTTTGCGCAGGCCCTGGGGCGCACTCAGCTCTCGAACTGAGGGGGTCAGGGCCGACGGAAGGCGGGCCGCTGGCCCGCCCAGTGCTTGGCGCTCAGTTGGTCCAGCCGCACCGTGCCGCCCGTGGACGGCGCATGCACGAAGCGCCCCTCCCCCACATAGATGCCCGCATGGTTGGGCTGGCGCCCGGTGCCAAAGACCACCAGGTCGCCGGCACGCAACTCGCCTCCTTCGATCGGGTAGCCCCAGGTATTGAGCGCGGCCACAGTGCGTGGCGGCGGCGTGCCGACCTGGTTGCGGTAGACATAGCCGATCAGCCCGCTGCAGTCGAAGCCCGAATCCGGAGTGTTGCCGCCATAGCGGTATGGCGTGCCCACCAGGCCCAGCGCGTGGATGGCGATGCCGTGCGCCTGGTCCGGGCTCAGCGGCGGCGTGGTGCGGACCGGGGCGGACGGGAAGGAGGAGGACGACGAGGGGGGCCGGGAGCTGCCGCAGCCTGCGATCAGCAGCGCAGCGGACACCAGGGCCAGGCAGGAAAGGGCACGCATGGATTGCAAGCGTACCGTACCCTGCGGGCGGGGGTGAATGCCCCGCCGTGGCGCCTGCCTTTTGTGAAGGCCCGCGCCACTGTGGTCCCTGTCTTTCGTTACACGGTTGCAGCCGCTGCCCGGGCGCCTTCGCGGCGTTCGGCGAGCCGGTTGGCCACGCTCACGATGGCCTGTACCGAGGCCGTCACGATGTTGTGGCTGGCGCCTGCGCCAAAGGTGGAGCCGGCCACGCCTTCGAGCGCGGCCTCCACGATGGCCAGGGCCTGCGCGTTGGCGCCCGTGCCCGTGGCGCGTTCTTCGTAATGATCCACGCGCAGCGGCAGGCCCAGGGCGTCCACCG
The DNA here is from genome assembly GCF_046339755.1 of Acidovorax sp. GTDB lineage: Bacteria > Pseudomonadota > Gammaproteobacteria > Burkholderiales > Burkholderiaceae_C > Acidovorax. Next base: position 20,741 of record NZ_JBKDTZ010000015.1, read on the forward strand.
TCGCAGCGATCGGGCCATTGCCCTGCCCTTGCAGCGTCTGGCGCACGCCATCGATGCTCACGTCGAGCTCGATGCCCTGGCCGTCATCGGCCAGTTTGTGGCCGTGGCAGACGATGGCGGCCTGGGGGCCCGAAGCCAGGTAGGTGGACTGGAACAAGGACCACAGCGCATCGCCCGTCATCTCGCCTTCGCTGGCATCGGTCTGGCGCTGCACCACGGCGCTGAACTCCACCTGCATGCGCCGTGGCATCACCACGCCGTGCTCGCGCTCGAGCAGAAAGGCGATACCGCCCTTGCCCGACTGGCTGTTCACGCGGATCACGCTGTCGTAGGTGCGGCCGAGGTCCGCCGGGTCGATGGGCAGGTAAGGCACTTCCCACAGGGCGTTCGGGTCCTGCGCGGCAAAGCCCTTCTTGATCGCGTCCTGGTGCGAGCCCGAGAACGCGGTGAACACCAGGTCGCCCGCATAGGGGTGGCGCGGGTGCACGGGCAGGGCCGTGCATTCCTCGGCCACGCGCGCCACGGCGGTGATGTCCGAGAAGTCCAGGCCCGGGTGCACGCCCTGGGTGTACATGTTGAGCGCCAGGGTCACGATGTCCACGTTGCCGCAGCGCTCGCCGTTGCCGAAGAGGCAGCCCTCCACGCGGTCGGCGCCGGCCATCATGGCCAGCTCGGCCGCGGCCACGCCGGTGCCGCGGTCGTTGTGCGGGTGCACCGAGAGCACCACATGCTCGCGCGGGGCCAGGCGCCGGTGCATCCACTCGATCTGGTCGGCGAACACAGTGGGCGTGGCGTTTTCCGCCGTGGTCGGCAGGTTGATGATGATGGGCCGGCCCGGGCCCACGCCCCAGGCCTTGATCGCCGTCTGGCAGGCGCGCAGCGAGACTTCGAGCTCGGTGGCGCTGAAGGTCTCTGGCGAGTACTGCAGCGTCCATTGGGTGCCGGGCTCGGCATCGGTCAAACGCTTGAGGTGCGAGACGTTCTGCTCGATGAACTCCATGACCTGCGTCACGTTCATGCCGAACACGATGCGGCGCCAGGCCGGTGCCGTGGCGTTGTACAGGTGCACGATGGCGCGCGGTGCGCCGCGCACGGCCTCTACAGTGCGCTCGATCAGGTCGGCGCGCGACTGCGTCATGACCATGAGGGTCACGTCCTCGGGCACCAGGTCTTCGTCGATGAGGCGGCGCACGAAGTCGAAATCGGTCTGCGAGGCGGCGGGAAAGCCCACCTCGATCTCCTTGAAGCCGATGCGCACGAGCTCCTGGAACAGGCGCATCTTGCGCTCGCCGTTCATGGGCTCGAACAGGGCCTGGTTGCCATCGCGCAGGTCGGTGGACAACCAGATCGGCGCCTGGGTGATGGAACGCGAGGGCCAGGTGCGGTCGGTGAGTGCAACCGGGGCGATGGGCTGGTACTTGGTGGCGGGCTTGGCAATCATGAGAGGCTCCACGAACAGGTGCGTGCAGTGCGCCATGCGGTGGGCGCTGCCTGCATGCAGGTCAAACGAAATGAATACGGATGACGTCCCCTGCAGCCCTTTGCACAGGTGCAAAGGCTGGTTCGCGGGCCGGGGTCAGGGGGAAATCAGGTGTTGCGCAGAACGGCAACGGTGGCGAACGCAGGCAGACCCCGGCCAGGCACTAGGCCTAGAGCTAGGGTGGATAGGGACATGCTGCGTTGCATAGAGGCAAATGCTAACACGGGCTTTGCCGCGCTGCCAAGCCCTGGATTTTTAGCCGCCCCGTGTGCGCCGGCTCCAGTCCTCGACCTCGCCCTGCTCCAGCCGCCGCGCCACCAGCTTCTGCCACGAGGGCGGCAACTGCGGCAGCGCTGCCAGCTCGCGCAGCAGGTCCGCGTCGAGCGTGCGGTGGTAGAGCACCTCGATCACCCAGGCCAGCGGCCAGGCCGCATGCGGGCGCGCCACCAGCGTGATGGCATCGCCCGCCTGCACGGTGCCGGCTTGGAGCACGCGGTAGTACCAGCCGGTGCGGCCCGTGCGCTGCACGGAGAGCGCCATGTCGCGCTGGCCGAAACGGGTGTTGAGCTTCCAGCAGGGCTGGCGCGTCTGCGCCACCTCCAGCAGCACGCTGCCCATGCGCACGCGGTCGCCCCAGCACAGGTCGGCCTCGGTCATGCCGGTGCTGGCGATGTTCTCGCCAAAGGCCCCTGGCTGCATCAGCATGGGCAGCTCTCCGAGTTCGTTGCGCCACAGCGCGTAGTGGCCCAGCGGGTACTGGTGCACGGCCTTGTCGGGACCGCCGTGGATGCGGGTGTCGCCCTGTTCGTCGCCCAGCAGGCCGTTCGCCTCCACGTGCACCGGGCCGGCGACGGCCTGCTTGGCAATGGCGCTGCGGGTGTCCGGCCGGCCGCCGAACGGCACGGCGGCCCCACGCAGCACGGCCGCCACCTGGCCCAGCACCATCGGGGTCATGCGGCCCCGGCTTCAATGCCGTCGAGCCAGGTGCCGAACACGGCCTCGGCCACACGGGCCAGCGCGGCGCCGTGCTCCTGGGCCCCGCTGCGCAGCGCATGCAGGTCCACGCCAGCCGCAGCGAGTTCGCAGGCATGGCCCACCAGCCACTGCTCGATGCGCGACAGGTCCGCTTCCAGGTGGAACTGCAGGCCCAGCGCATGCGTGCCGATGGCAAAGGCCTGGTGCGGGCACAGCGGGGTGGTGGCCAGGCCCTCGGCACCGGCCGGTATCTCGAACTGGTCGCCATGCCAGTGCAGCACCGGTGTGCCGTCGGCCAGGGGGGCCAGCACCGAGCGTGCGCCGCCCGGCGTGAGGGCCAGCGGCGCAAAGCCGATCTCCTTGTGCCCCATGGGCGCCACACCCGCGCCCAGGGCCCGCGCCATGAGCTGCGCACCCAGGCAGACGCCCAGCACCGGCTGGCGCCGTGCCAGCCGCTCGCGCAGCAGGGCCAGGGTGTCGGCGAGGAAGGGGTAGGCCGCATCGTCGAAGGCGCCGATGGGCCCGCCCAGCACCACCAGCAGGTCGGGCTCGGGGTGCAGGTGGTCCGCGAGCGGGCCCACGCCGGCCTCGTGCATGCGTACGGCATAGCCACGCTGTTGCAGCAGGGGGGCCAGCAGGCCCAGGTCTTCGAAGGGAACGTGGCGCAGCACAAGCGCGGTCTTCATGGCGGATTCCTTTTTTGTACTAATACATTAAAATGAATGTATGAGTACATTGTACGTTTCTGGAAAATCCGCTGCCGACATTGCCGACAGCCTGCTGGCCGCCGTGCGCGACGGAACCCTGCCGCCCGGCAATCCCCTGCCCGCCGTGCGCGTGGCGGCACGGCAGCTGGGCGTCAACCCCAACACCGTGGCGGCAGCCTACGCGCGCCTGCGCGATGCCGGCCACGTGGTGACGGACGGGCGCCGCGGCACGCGCGTGGTCGAGCCGCCTGAGCGCATGCCGCATGCCTACGCCGTACCCCCCGGCCTGCGCGACCTGGCCAGCGGCAATGTCGATGCTTCCCTGCTGCCCCAGTTGCAGGGCGGCCCAAGCGCCTGGGCGGCACTGACTTCCTCGGCGGGCTACGACGCTCCGGCCGATCTGCCCGCACTGCAGGCCGAGGCGCGCCATTGGCTGACGGCCCAGGGCCTGCCGTGCGAAGAGATCGCCGTGTTCTCGGGCACGCTCGATGCGGTGGAGCGGGCCCTGCGTGCGCACACGCGCCCGGGCGAGCGCGTGGCGGTCGAAGACCCCTGCTGGCCGCCCATGGTGGCGCTGCTGCACAGCCTGCGCCTGAAGCCCGTGCCGCTGCCGGTGGATGGCGAAGGCGTGTGCGTCCCCGAAGCCGGGGTGCTCGAAGGCTGTACGGCCCTGGTGCTCACGCCGCGCGCGCACAACCCCACTGGGGCAGCCATCAGCCCCGCGCGCTGGAAGGCGCTGCAGCCCCAGTTGCAGGCCCTGCCCCGGCTGCTCGTGGTGTTCGACGACCACTGGGGCCCGCTCAGCAATGCGCCGCTGGCCGCGGCGGCAGCGCTGCCTGCGCTGTGGCTGCACGTGGTCTCGCTCAGCAAATTCCTCGGGCCCGACCTGCGCGTGGCCGTGGCTACCGGCAGCCCCGCCCTGCTGCAGACCCTGCGTGCGCAGCAGGCCCTGGGGCCGCGCTGGGTCAGCCGCATCCTGCAGGGCCTGGCGGCCGCCCTGTGGCGGCAGATGCGCGACGGCAGCGCGCTGGCGCAGGCCGGCGGCTCGTACGCCGCACGGCGCCAGGGCCTGGTGCAGGCACTGGCCGCGCAGCAGATCACCGTGGCGCCCGGTGAGGGCCTGCACCTGTGGCTGCCCGTGGCCGACGAGGCAGCCGTCGTGCAGTCCCTGGCCTCGCGCGGCTGGGCCGTGCAGGCCGGCGGCCCGCTGCGCCTGGCCAGCGCGCCGGCCGTGCGTGTGAGCCTGGGCGGCTGCAAGCCCACGGACATGGCCCGGCTGGCGGCCGACCTGGCGCAGGCGCTGCGCACGCCGGGACGTGCCGTGTTCTGAGTTCTAGAATCGCGCCCATCTGAACCACCACCCCCTGCCGGAGACAACCCCATGCCCTACATGCTGCTCATCATAGAACCCCCAGGCCAGCGCGCCGAACGCGGCCTGGCCGCCGGGCAGGAGGTCTATGCGCGCATGCAGCGCTTCGGTGCCGGACTGCAGGCGCGCGGCCTGCTGCTGGGCGGCGAATCGCTGGCCAACGACACCGACGGCGTGCGCCTGCAGGTGCGCGAAGGCCAGCCGCGCCTGGTCGATGGGCCCTTCGCCGAGACCAAGGAAATGGTCGGCGGCTTCTTCCTCGTGGACTGCGCCACGCGCGAGGAGGCCCTCGTCATCGCGCGCGAATGCCCGGCCGCCGAGTGGGCGACCATCGAAGTGCGCGCCATCGCTCCCTGCTACGACGGTGCGGCCGCCTGAGCGGCCGCAGACCCGTCAATCGTCGTTCTCGGCCTTGCCCTGCGCGGCGTAGGCCAGGCCGATCTTGCGATACAGCCGGTGCCAGACGAATAGGTAGAGCACCACCACCAGGCAGGCCACGCCCAGCGCGGGGCGGAAAGGCGTCGAGAACACAAAGCGCCAGGCCCAGTACAGCTCCGAGAAGCCCATCAGCGCAAAGGTGCCCAGGCCCACCCACGGGCCCTCGGCGCGCCAGGCGCCCACCGACACGAAGGCGTGGGCGATGAGCGCGGAGAGTGCCAGCAGCGCATTGGTCACCATGGACAGCACGGGCCGCACCTCGAACCAGCCCGCCAGCCCCTTGAGCGTGGGCGCATCGTCGGACCTGGAGGTCAGCGCCGCCTTGACGATCATGGCCATGAACAGGCCCTTGCTCTTCCAGCCGCTCGAACCGGACCCGCCCAGCATCGCATCGGCCAGCTTGCGCGTGAGCCAGTCGTGGCGGGAGGATGAACCGCTGCTGCGATCGCCGTCGTCCTCGTCGTCCTTCTCCTCGGGCGGCAACTGCGCGATGGCTCCCGGCACATGGTCGCGCAGTGCCTCGGGCACGTGCTCCATGGCCCCACTGCGGCTGCGCACGGCGTAGGCGCACACAGTGAGGGTCCGCAGCGCCTCGGGCACCTCATCCAGGCGCCAGCCGCCGTCCTTCACATGCTCGATGCAGGCTTCTTCGTTCAGCATGGCCGGCGGGATCTGCCGGAACTCCTTGACACCCTGGCGCAGCGCCGCCGCATAGCGCTCGGGGGTCATCAGGCGCCGCGGCACGAAGCGCACGGTGTCTTCGTCGGCCTCCATGGCCACGTCCACCATGGCATCGGTGATGCGCTCGCGCGGAATGTCGGCTAGCGTGCGCGGGTGTGTGCCCAGTTGCTCCATCAATGTCGCGTCGTCGGCGGCACTGGCCTGCCCGCGCGCCAGCGCGTGCAGCCAGCGGGTGTCTTCGTGGTCGCCCCACTCCGACTGGAACTGCGGGTACAGGGACAGTACGGTGGATGCCTCCAGCGCTGCCTCCCGTTCATGGCCCAGGGCGCGGTGGGCGCTGGCCATCACGTAGTGGGCATTCTCGGGGTTGCTGACCTCCGAGCGGCCCAGCTGCGCGTCGGCGATAGCGCCTTCGTGGTCACCGGCCCACAGTTTTGCCCAGGCCCGCGTGACATGCCAATGGCTGGCCTGGCTCGGCTCGCCCTGCTTGCGCAAGCGCTCCAGGTGGTCCTCGATCATGCGGGTAGCCACCTTCACGCGCTCGGCCTCCGGCACCTCCAGGAACACGCTGGGGCTCTCCTTGAGCGCCGCCACGCACACCGCCACGCTGCGCATCGGCCGGGGGATTTTCTTGAGCGACAGGCCGTTGGTGCGTGCCGATGCCAGGCACAGTTCGGGGGTGACCAGGGCCGGCGGAATGTGCTCGATCAGGCAGCCATAGTCGTGCCGCACGGCACGTTCGGCCAGCTCGGGCGTGATCTTCGCCGGATCGATGTAGCTGATGTTGTAGATGTCGGACTTGAGCGCCGCGGCCTCCAGCGCATCGGTGCGCAGCCAGCGCGCCACGTTGCGCAGCGGCACCTCGGCGCGCACGGCCTTGAGCGCCATTTCGGGCGTGACCAGGCAGCCCCAGACGTCGTACAGGCTGTTCTTGTCCCAGGTGGTCGGCAGGCGGCTGCACCGTTCGTCGCGGTAGTCCCAGTCGCGATCCCCGGCGTAGAGCCCGCGTGCCAGGGCCAGGCCCTCGGCGGTCATGCATTCGGACGGGATCGCGGTCGCCGTGCGCACGTCCCTGCGGATCAGCGCCTCCAGCCGGGCAGGCGTGTGCAGGTATGCGGGCAGCCAGGACAGGTTGTCCACGTAGTGGGCCAGCGTGGCGTCGGCCATCGCATCGTCCATCCACTGCGCGGGCACGCGGTAGATCGCATAGTGGTCATCGGCCACGGCCTGCAGCCATCCCTCGCGGGTCTGGGGCTCGGCGGGCCTCGGCGCAGCGGTGCCGCCCTCGCCTGCATCCGCTTCATCCCCGGGCGTGCCCGCCACTGCGCTGTCGTGTGCGCGGCGTGCCGTCTCCAGGGCATCGAGGCTGGGCGAGGCCATCAGCCACAGTTCCCACCAGGCGTCCCCGTCGCCCGTATCCGAATGCGCGTACAGCGTCAGCCACTGCTCGCGCGACTCGCGCAGCACACCGCTGTCGCCGGGCAGGGCCTGCGCCAGCGGCACGGCCCAGGCGTAGCTGCGTTGCTCCCTGCGGTTCCACGGCACGATGCACTCCGGGTCTGCGTCAGGCTTGCCGTAGCGCGCGGTCAGCGTGTCCAGCAAGGCGGTGCGCAACTGCCCCACGGCATCGCCAAGTTCGCTGCCCAGGTAGTCGTAGTAGCCGTTGTGCTCTTCGCTGATGTAGGCGCGCGCGATGCGGCGCACGGCCACGGTGCGGTTGGCCTGCACGGTGGCTTCGTCCTCATCGTCGTCCTCGTATTCATCATCATCACCGTCGTCGTCATCGCGGGCACCATGCTCCGGGGAGGACTCGCGTTCCAGCGTTTCGCCAGCCGCCATGCGGTGCAGGCGTGCCTCGGCCTCGGCCAGCAGGTCTTCGGCCAGGGCGGTGACCTCCTGAGGCGCCACCATGCCTTCCAGGTGGTCCGTGGCGGGGGGTGTGAAGAACGGGCCTGGCGGCCGGCAGCCATCCAGCGCATTGCTGCTGCGCCACAGGGGCGTGCCGTCGGCCTGCTGCAGGGCGACCTGCTGGCCGTCGTACACGGCGCGCCACACCAGGGCACCCTCCTTGTCGACAAAGTGCACCTGGCCATCGCGCGTGAGAAAGGGCACCAGCGGGGTGTCCGGCTCTTCGCCCACCAGCCAGCCATCGCCATCGGTCAGCGGCTCCAGCAGCGGCTCGCCCACGGTGAACACCCGCCCGTCCGGGTGCAGCATGCCCCAGGTGCCTGGTCCGGCATCGCCCCTGCGCGGCGACGCGAGCACCACCGCGCAGCCGCCTGCGGCACGGAAGTGGCTGCCCCAGGCCAGCGCCGGTGTGGACAGTGCCGTGCCGTCGGCGCGCAGGAAATCCGTGCCGTTGTGCGTGTTGGCCGCCAGGCCGCAGACCATGCGGTCGGACAGGTGCCTCTCGCCCTTGACCACCACGCGGCCCCGGGCATCAAGGTAGCCGTGGCCGTTGTACCAGGATTCGGGCTCATCGAAATAGGCCAGGCCGGCGTCGTTGAATGCCTGGATGCGTGGGTAGCGCGGCTCCATCACCCACTGGCCGCGGGTGTCGATCAGGCCCCATTTGTCCTCCTCGATCGAGGCCGGGGTCACCGGCAGCTCGCCGAAGGGCCACACGAAGTCGAAGCGCGGCTCGATCACCCAGCGGCCGTCGCGGTCCACGAAGCCCTGCAGGCGCTGGTTCTTCTTGCGGTCCCAGTGCGTTGCGCGCGCCAGGCCGCCAGCGCCGAACAGGCTCAGGTCATGAAAAATCTGCTCCGAGGTGAAGCGCCCCTCGCGGTCGATGCTGCGCCAGGCGTTCTCGCCCACCTTCACGGCGCACAGCCCATCGCGGAAAGCCCGCGTGTCCTCGAAGCTTGGTGCTATCACCACCTCGCTCGCCAGGTTCACAAAGCCCCAGCGCCCGTCCTGCAGAAAGCGCGCCATGCCGTCTTCGGAATAGTTGCGCGCGTTCTCCAGCGTGGGCGGCACGCGCCAGCGGCCCTCGGCATCGATGTAGCCCCAGCGGCCATCGCCAGCCTGGGCGGCGGAGATCCAGCCCCCCTGCCCGTCGGCGTTGAAGCGAAGCAGGGAGCGCAGCCCCTCGGCCGGTGCCACGGCCCGGCCCGGGTGCACGATGACGTGGGCATTGCGGCTGCCGTCGGGCGACAGCGGGATGCTGGCGACCCACGGGGGCGCCGCAGCGGTGTTCTTTTCCATGGTTCTTTTCCTCCGCGCGGGATCGTAAGGGCGGGTCAGGGAGCGCGCAGCCAAAGACCCCGTGCGCCCGCGAAAAACCGGGCATTTGTCACGCTTGCAGCCACCGGGTCCTGCGGCCGGGGCCGGGCCGGCGCGGGTTCTGGGTTAGGGGTGTATCAATTCGTCAGAGATGTTGCCTTCAGTTCTGCAGGGAAAGGGCCGCTGCGCGCACGGCGGCCAGGAATTTGGCCGCGGCCGGAGTCGGCACGGCGCCCCGCCGGGTGATGGCGCTGATGGTCAGCTCGGGCAGGCGCTCGCGCACGGGTATGGCGCGGATGCCATGGCGCGCGAGTTCCCGGTCCAGCGCCGGGCGCGCGAACACGCTGATCAGGTCGCCCCGGCCCACCAGTGCGCGCGTGATCTCCATCGAGCGGCTCACCACGATGCGCTCGGGCGCGGGCACGCCGCCGCCGGCAAACAGGTCCTCGACCATGGCCCGGTCCCAGCCCACCCATTCCGCGTGCTGCAGCGCCGCCAGGCTGCGCGCCCGGGCACGCGGGTGGCCTACGCGCGCGCAGATGGCCAGCGGTGTCGTGAGCAGCTCCTCGCAATCGAGCTCGGGGCCGGTGCGCTCCACGCGGTGCTGCACCAGCGCCAGATCGAGCAGCCCTTCGCGCAGCGCGGGCAGCACCAGGGGTGCCAGGCCCTCGCTGAACTCCAGGGCGGTCGCCGGCAGTTCGGCGCGGAACAGTGCCAGCGCCTGGGGCAGCAGCGCCATGGTGGGAACGGAGGACACGGCCACGCGCACGCAACCGAGCTGGCCATCGCGCATCTGGCGCAACTCGTCGCGTGCGCGCTCGGCCTCCTGCTCCAGCAGGCGCGCACGCTTTTCAAAGGCCAGGCCGTACTCGGTCGGGGTGACGCCCTGGGCGCCGCGCACGAAGAGTGGCACCGCCAGGTGCTCTTCCAGTTCGCGGATGGCGCGCGAGACGGCGGGCTGGGTGATGTGCAGCGCATTCGCCGCCTGGCGGATGCTGCGCAGCTGCACCACGGCGAGGAAGGCTTTGAGCTGGTGCGGTTTCATGGCGGGTACTGGTCGGGGATTGGTGATGCATTTCCGTTTTCACGGCAACGAAATTGTGACTGTTCGCGGCATGGGCGCGGCGATAGAGTGGCTGCCGTCCTTGTCCATACCGAAGGGTTCTTCCATGAAACACCGGCTCCTGCCGTTGGCCGCGTTGCTCACCAGCCTGGCCTTCTCTGCCCATGCCCAGACATCGGCATCCCCCCTGGCCCAGCGCGTTCTGGCCCTGTCCGATGCAGCTGAGCCCCAGGTGATCGCTTGGCGCCGCCACATCCACCAGCACCCTGAGCTGTCGTACGAAGAGGTGCAGACAGCCGCCTACATCGCGGCCGCGCTGGCCAGGATGCCCGGCATCGAAGTGCAGACCGGCATTGCCAAGACCGGCATCAAGGCCGTGCTGCGCGGCGGCAAGCCCGGCCCCGTGGTGGCCCTGCGCGCCGACATGGACGCCCTGCCCGTGCAGGAGCGCAACGACCTGCCCTTCAAGTCCACTGCGCGCGCGCAGTGGCGCGGCAACGAGACACCTGTGTCCCACGCCTGTGGGCACGACACCCATGTCGCCATGCTGCTGGGCGCCGCGCAGGCACTCTCCCGCGTGCGCAGCGAACTCGCGGGCACGGTGGTCTTCCTGTGCCAGCCGGCCGAGGAACTCGGCCCCGGCCCCGTGCCCAGCGGCGCCAAGGCCATGATGGAGGCCAAGGTGCTCGACAACCCCAAGGTCGACGTCGTGATGGGCCAGCACATCAGCGCCCGCGCACCCGGCAACACCCTGGCCTACCGCGCGGGCAGCTTCATGGCCAGCGGCGACGTCTTCAACATCAAGCTCCAGGGCAAGGGCGGCCACGGCTCCTCGCCCTGGACGGCCAAGGACCCCACGCTCACCGCGGCCGAGATCGTGCTTGCGCTGCAGGGCATCATCAGCCAGCAGATCGACCCGCTCGACGGCCCCACCGTGGTCACCGTGGGCCTGCTGCAAAGCGGCAACCGCGTCAACATCCTGCCCGACACGGCCGAGATCGGCGGCACCGTGCGCTCGCTCTCGGCGCGCAACCAGAAGGTGGCGCACGAGAGCATCCGCCTCAAGGCGCAGAAGATCGCCGAGAGCGCGGGCCTCACGGCCGAGGTCACCATCGACACCGGCTACGAGGTCGTGGTCAGCGACCCCAAGATCACCGCCGCCCTGGCGCCGGCGTTTGCCGCCGCGGCCGGTGGGGCCGACAAGGCGAAGGAGGTGCCGCCTTCCATGGGCTCGGAAGACTTCGGCTCGTTTGGCGGCAGCGGCGTGCCCGTGGTGTTCTGGAACCTCTATGCCTCGCCCTTCGGCGACAAGTCGGGCGCTCCCAACCATTCGTCCGAATTCGTGATCGACGAAAAGGCGCTGCGCATCGGCGTGCGCGCCCTCACCAGCGCCACCCTGGCGTACATGGCGCAGAACCCTGCTGCCAAGCGCTGACCGCTGCGGTCCCTTCGCAAACAGCCCATGCCGGGGGGGCCTGCATGGGCTGTTTTTATTGGGAGCATGCAATTTTCTAGGTACAAACCCTGAATTCGCAGAATCCGTGTCGAATTTGCAGGCCACCGACCGTCGTGGAGGATGAGCGCAGAGATTTCTTCCTTCTGCGCAGCAACCGCTTCCAACGACAGGAGATCCGCCATGCGATTCATGATTCTGGTCAAAGCCAGCCCCGAGAGCGAAGCCGGCGTGCTGCCCGGCGAGGAACTGCTGGCCGCCATGGGCGCCTACCACGAGGAGCTGTCGCGCGCCGGCGTGCTGCTCGATGGCGTGGGCCTCAAGGCCAGCAGCCAGGGCTGGCGCGTGCGCTATGGCAGCGGCGGCCAGCGCACGGTGGTCGACGGCCCGTTTGCCGAGACCAAGGAGCTGCTCGCGGGCTACACGCTGATCCAGGTGCGCTCGCGCGAGGAAGCCATGGAATGGGCACGCCGCTTTCCCAACCCGCGCGGCGAGGGGCTCCCGGCCGAGATCGAGGTGCGCCCGGTCTTCGAGCTCGACGACTTTGCCCAGGGCGAAGGCGTGCAGCGCTTTCGCGACCTGGACGCCAGCCGCGCCTGAGCCCCGGAGGACCCCATGCTCAAGACCATTGCCCTCACCGCACTGGCCGCCGTGGCCCTGCTGCTGGCCTACGCGGCCACCCGCCCCGACAGCTTCCGCGTGGAGCGCAGCCGGGTGATCGAGGCCCCGCCCGAGCGCGTGTTCGGCCTCATCCAGGACCTGCGCCGCTTCAACACCTGGAACCCCTACGAGCGCAAGGACCCGGGCGCCAAGGGCGAGTACAGCACCACCACCGCCGGTCCCGGCGCGCGCTATGCGTGGCGGGGCGACAAGGTGGGCACGGGCAGTATGGAGATCACCGAGGCCACGGCCCCCGCCCATGTGGGCATGAAGCTCGACTTCGTGGCCCCGTTCGAGGCGCACAACCGGGCGGACTTCACGCTGCAGCCCCAAGCCGGCAACGCCACCCGCGTCACCTGGGCCATGCACGGCCCGGTGCCCTACCTCGCCAAGATCATGCACCTGTTCTTCAATGTGGACAGCATGGTCGGCAAGGACTTCGAGGAGGGCCTCGCCTTCCTCGCGGCCGAGGCCGCCAAGTGATCCCGCTGGGGCGCCTCGTTCCCTGCATTCCCCGTCCGTTATCCCTTATCGTTCCACTACCTCAGGAGACCGCCATGCAACACCAGATGATCTTCGTCAACCTGCCCATCAAGGACATGGGCCGCTCGCAAGCCTTCTTCCGCGCGCTGGGCTACGACTTCAATCCCCAGTTCACCAACGAGCAGGGTGCCTGCCTGGTGCTGGGCGAGAACCTGTTCGTGATGCTGCTCGTCGAAGAGTTCTACAAGACCTTCACCGACAAGGCGATAGCCGACGCGAGGAAGACCTCCGAGGTACTGGTCTGCCTGTCGGCCCAGAGCCGCGAGGAGATCGACGCCCTGGTCTCCAAGGCCATCGCCGCCGGCGCCACCGCACCGCGCCCACCGCAGGACCATGGCTTCATGTACGGCCATGGCTTCGACGACCTGGACGGCCACACCTGGGAATTCGCCTACATGGTGGACGCCAGCAAGGCGCTGGGCTGAGCACCATGGGCCTGCCCGACCCCGATGCGCTGCACCGCACCATCGAATCGGTATGGCGCATCGAGGCGGCCCGCATCATCGCCCGCGTGGCGCGCATGACGCGCGACGTGGGCCGGGCCGAGGAGCTGGCGCAGGATGCACTGGTCTCGGCCCTGGAGCACTGGCCCGCCGCCGGCCTGCCTGACAACCCCGCCGCCTGGCTCATGACCACCGCCCGCAACCGCGCCCTCGACCACCTGCGCCAGCAGGCCATGCAGGCGCGCGAGCACGAGGCCCTGGGCCATGACATGGAGGCGCTGGAGGCGCAGTACGCGCCCGACTTCGTCGACGCCCTGGACGCCGCGCGCCAGGACGACATCGGCGACGACCTGCTGCGCCTGATCTTCACCGCCTGCCACCCCGTGCTCTCCACCGAGGCGCGCGTCGCCCTCACGCTGCGGTTGCTGGGCGGCCTGTCCACGGTGGAGATTGCGCGCGCCTTTCTCGTGCCCGAGGCCACCGTCGCCCAGCGCATCGTGCGCGCCAAGCGCAGCCTCACGGCCGCGCATGTGCCCTTCGAGGTGCCGGGTGCGGCCGAGCGCGCGCCGCGCCTGGCCTCGGTGCTCGAAGTCATCTACCTGATCTTCAACGAAGGCTATGCCGCCACCGCCGGCGACGACTGGGTGCGCCCGGCGCTGTGCGGCGAGGCCCAGCGCCTGGTGCGTGTGCTCGCCGGCCTGGCGCCCGACGAGCCCGAGGTGCAGGGCCTGGTGGCGCTGCTGGAGATCCAGGCCTCGCGCCTGCCCGCGCGCACCGATGCCGGAGGCCGCCCCGTGCTGCTCATGGACCAGGACCGCTCGCGCTGGGACCACCTGCTGGTGCGCCGGGGCCTGGCTGCGCTCGACAAGGCCGAGCAACTGGCCCGCGCCGGCCACCCCTGGGGGCCGTACGCGCTGCAGGGCGCCATCGCCGCCTGCCATGCGCGCGCCCGCCGCGCCGAAGACACGGACTGGCACCACATCGTCGCGCTGTACGACGCCCTGCTGCAGGTCTCGCCCTCGCCCGTGGTCGCGCTCAACCGTGCGGTGGCCGTGGGCATGGCCGACGGACCCGCCGCGGCCCTGGCCCTGGTGGATGCACTGGGCGCCGACCCCGCCCTGCGCGACTACCACTGGCTGCCCAGCGTGCGCGGCGACCTGCTGGCCAAGCTGGGCCGCCACGGTGAGGCGCGCACCCAGTTCGCGCACGCCGCCACGCTCACGCGCAATGCGCAGGAACAGGCGCTGCTGCTGCAGCGCGCCGCGCAATGCGGCACGTGACAGAGGCGGGTGTTTCACGTAACGTGCAGGCTTCCAAGGAGCGACCTCCATGCACCCTGCGCCCACGCCCCCGTTCCCGCTCGAAGGCGGCTGCGACTGCCACCACGTGCGCTACCGCATGGAGACCGCGCCGCTGTTCGTGCACTGCTGCCACTGCCGCTGGTGCCAGCGCGAGAGCGGGGCCTCGTTCGCGCTCAACGCCATGATCGAGGCCGACCGCGTGCACCTGCTGGGTGGCACGCCCGTGCTGGTGGATACGCCGTCGGAAAGCGGCCTGGGCCAGAAGATCGCGCGCTGCCCCCACTGCCATGTGGCGCTGTGGAGCCACTATGCGGGCGCGGGCCCGGTGGTGTCCTTCGTGCGCGTGGGCACGCTCGATGAGCCTGACCACCTGCCGCCCGACATCCACATCTTCACGCAGTCCCGGCAGCCCTGGGTGGTGCTGCCCGAGGGCGCGAAGGTGGTGCCCGAGTACTACGAGCGCGAGGCGCACTGGCCGCCCGAGAGCCTGGCGCGGCGCCAGGTGCTGCTGCCCCGGATAGCGGCTTACCGCGCCGCGAAGGGTTTCGATCCGCTATAGCCCCGCAGGCGGTCCGCGTTGGCCAGGTCGGCGATGGGCGAGAGCAGCGCCCGGTCGAAGTCCTGCAGGGTCTGGCCCGAACGCACGCGCTGCGGCCAGTCCGCATGGGTGAGCGCCCCCCGGCCGAGCGAAACCAGATCGGCCTCGCCACGCCCGACCATTCCAGCGGCCGCGGCGGGCGTGTGCAGCGAGCCGTTGGCGATCACCGGCACCGCTCCGTGCCGCTTCGCGAGCGCTGCAAGACTGGGGCCTTCTCTAAAAGCCGGTTGCCAGGCTTCGAACTCGGTCGTGTGCAGATAGTCGAGAGGGGCTGCCGACAAGACCGCGAACACGGTAGCCGCCTGTGCCTCGCCCCCGGGCCATTGGTGCGTGAAGTCGTTCACCTTGCCTTGAGAGACGCGGTATCCGACCACGAATCCGGGTCCCACCGCGCGGCGCACTGCATGGATCGTCTCGACGCCAAGGCGCAAGCGCTGCTCCAGCGAGCCACCGTAGCCATCGCCGCGGTGGTTGGTGTATCCGGTGAGGAACTGATCTAGCAGGTAGCCGTTTGCACCGTGGATTTCCACGCCATCGAAGCCGGCTTGCCTGGCGCGCAGCGCTGCGGCGGCAAACCCGGCGACGATTTCCTCAATCTCTGCAAGCGACAGTTCCTCAGGCGTCCTGTAAGCGCCCTCGCCCCGGTAGAAGCCCATCTGCAGGCCCTTGGGCTGCACCGCGGAAGGCCCCTTGGCGACAGTCCGGTGGGGATTGCCCTGCGAGATCGCACCGGCGTGCATCAGCTGGGCCACGATCCGGCCGCCCGCAGCATGCACCTGGTCCGCGACGGGCCGCCATGCCTCCTGCTGCGCGCCGTCGGTGAGGCCGGGCTGGAACAGATAGCCCTGGGCGTATGCCCGGTCGGTGTAGATGCCTTCGGTGATGACGAGCCCGAAGCCACCGCGGGCGAATGCGCCGTAGTACTCGGCCATGCGGGCCGTGGCACGGCCATCGGCCGTGGCGCTGACCCGCGTCATCGGCGCCACCGCCAGGCGGTTGGCCAATTGCAGCGGGCCCAGAGCGACCGGGGACAGGAGGGTCGCCGCATCCATCTCAGCCTCCCTCCGCGGGGGGCACGACGGCAATGGCCTCGATCTCGATCATCGCCTCGGGCGTGTAGAGGGCGCGGATCTCGGCGATGGTGTCGGCAGGGTACGGGGCCGCAAAGAACTCCCGGCGCAGGGCCACGACGTCGTCGAAGTGGCCCATGTCGGTCACGAAGATCGTGACCTTGACGATGTCCTTCAGGCCGGCGCCGCCGGCCTCCAGGGCCCGGCGCAGGTTCGCGAAGGCCTGCCGGCCCTGCGCCAGGAATCCGCCCGGGACGATCTTTCCATCCTGGCCGGCGCCGGCCTGCCCGGAGATGAAGAGCCAGCCGTTGGCCTTGATGCCCTGCGACAGCAGGAAGGGTTCATAGGGGTCCGGGTGGGTGATGACGCGCTCGATCATGGTTGATTTCCTTTCATCTGAAGCCGGGGCCACTGCAGCCCCGATGTGAGGAAGATAAGGACTGGCGGTGCTTTCGACAAAGGTTCATTTCTCAGCGGTAAGATGAAATGAAATCATCCATGGCAGGCGAAAAGCCTGCGCGCCATCCATGTCCATGCACCGACGATCCCTGCCGCTATCGGCCCTGCGCGCCTTCGAAGCGGCTGCCCGCCTGGGCAGCTTCAAGGCCGCGGCCGAGGAACTCGCGGTCACGCCAACAGCGGTCAGCCACCAGATACGGGGCCTGGAGCAGCAGCTGGGCGCGCCCCTTTTCAGCCGGCAGGTCCGCCGGGTGGTGCTGACCGAGCCGGGCATGCAGCTGTACCCGGTGCTGCGCGATGGCTTCGACGCGTTCCAGGCCTCGCTGGAGCGGCTGGCGCAGGCACGGCAGCGGCCGCAGGTGGTGATCTCGGCCACCAACGCGTTCACCGCCCGATGGCTGTTGCCGCGCATGGCCGACTTCCGTGCCCGGCTACCGGGCATCGACCTGCAGCTGCAGGCCTCGGACGATCCCGTGGATCTGCGTTCGAGCGCGGTCGACATCGCCATCCGCTATGGCCGGGGGCCCTATCCCGGCCTGGCGGTGGAGGCCCTCTTCACCGACGATTTCGCACCGGTGGCGAATCCGCGGCTCGGGGTGCGCTCGACCGACGACCTGGCGCGGTGGCCCCTGATCTACTTTGCCTGGCGCCGGCCCCGGCCGGAGAATCCGACCTGGGAGCGCTGGTTCGCAGAGGCCGGGATGCGGGAGCTGGCGCCGGCGGGCACCTTGCGCTTTTCGGACGAAGGCCATGCCATCCAGGCGGCGATCGCCGGGCAGGGCATTGCGCTGGTGAGCCAGGCAATGGTGGCCGAGGAACTGGCGTGCGGCAACCTGCACCAGCCTTTCGGGCCGGGCATCGCCGGCCACACCTACCACCTCGCCATCAGCGACGAGCGTGCGCCATCGCCGAGCACGCAAGCCGCCATGGCATGGCTGAGAA
Organism: Acidovorax sp.; assembly: GCF_046339755.1. Classification (GTDB taxonomy): domain Bacteria; phylum Pseudomonadota; class Gammaproteobacteria; order Burkholderiales; family Burkholderiaceae_C; genus Acidovorax. The sequence continues at coordinate 38,148 of NZ_JBKDTZ010000015.1, forward strand.
GCCAGGCGGCAAGTCTTCGGGGCTAGGGCTCGGAGCTAGCGTTCGGACGGCCCGCGCTTCCTGCGCGGCAGGTGCTTCCAGGAGGGATGGGTGGCCGGCTTGGGCGCAGCCCCCAGCGCCGCGCGCGCGAGTGCATCGGCCTCGGCATTGCGGTGGCGCGGTATCCACTGCACCTGCGCGGTGGTGAATTCGGCCAGCAGGCTGCGTGCGGCCGCATACAAGGGCGCCAGCCGCGCATGGGCGGCGGCCGGTGTGGCCGCCATCTGCTCCACCAGCAGGCTGCTGTCACTGTAGACCTGCACGGTGGCGGCGCCCCGCGTGCGCGCCTCACCGAGGGCCAGCACCAGGGCACCCAGCTCGGCCTCGTTGTTGCAGCCGGTGGTGTGCGTGGCCTGCGACAACCGGTGGCGGGTGCCGTCGGGCGCCACCAGCACGGCACCCAGGCCCATGCGGCCGGGGTTGGGGATGGCGCTGCCATCGCAGTGGATGGTCCAGGGCGCTGGCAGGTCCATGGCGGAACGGTGGCCGCGCTTACTCGGGCTGGCGGTAGTACGCCTCCACCTTGCCCGTGAGCTTGATGATGAGCGGCTGGCCCGTGCGGTCCAGCGTCTTGCCGGCAGGCACCTTGACCCAGCCTTCGCTGATGCAGTACTCCTGCACGTCGTTGCGGTCCTTGCCGTTGAAGCGGATGCCGATGTCGTGCTCGAACACGGCCGGCACATGGTGCGGGCTGCGCGGGTCGGCGGACAGGTGGTCGGGCAGGGGTGGGGTATCGGTCATGGAAATCGTGTGAAGAATGGGGTCAATGCAGGCGCGTATTTTCGTTGATCCGCCGCATGCCCGCGCCGGCAAAGGGAGGGTTGCGGGCTGGGGATCAATCAGCCGGCGGCCGGAACCGCGGGCGCGGCATGCTGCGCGAGCAGCTTGCCCACGCCCGGCCTGGCGCAGCGCTGCAGCGCCATCAGGAGTGCGTGGCCGGGTTCGGCCACGCCCCAGCGCTGGCGCAGGTCGTGCTGCATGCGCGCCAGCAGTTCGGCGGCCATCTCGGCGTCGGCCAGCGCCCGGTGGGCCCGGCCGGTGCGCGGCAGGCCGTGGTAATCCACCAGCGAGCCGAGCTTGTGGCTCGGTGCCTCGGGGTACAGCCGGCGCGACAGCAGCACCGTGCACGCGAACGGGTGCGGCGCGGGCACGCCGGCCAGGGCCAGCTCGGCCTGCCAGAACTTGCTGTCGAAGGCGGCGTTGTGCGCCACCATGGGCGCATCGCCCACGAAGCGGGCCGCGTCCTGCATCACGCCGGCCGCTTCGGGCGCGGCGTTCACCATGGCGTTGGTGATGCCCGTGAGCTGGGTGATGAAGGCGGGGATCCAGGCGCCGGTCTTCATCAGGCTCTGGTAGCGGTCCACCAGGCGGCCGTCCTCCAGCAGCACGATGGCCACCTCGGTCGCACGCGCGCCCTGGCCGGGCGAGACGCCCGTGGTTTCAAAGTCGATGACGGCGATGCGGGACATGGGGCCTGGAGGATAAACCGAAGCCCTTGCCCCGTCCCGGGCCCAGGGTTTGCGGCCCTGCCAGGCGGGCTTCAGGCCGCCGTATAGGTGTAGTCCACCGGCACGGTGCGCTCGTAGACCGTCTGGCTGGCGGCGTTCTTCATCACCAGCCGGACGCTGCCGAGCTTGCCGGGGTCGATGACGGTGAAATGCCTGGCCACGACCCCGGTGCCCACCTGCCTGCCCGTGGTGCCCTCATAGGTCATGTTGGCCTGCGTCTCGGGGATGACCCAGATATCGAGGCCTTCTTCGGTGTTGATCGTGTAGGCGACGTCCACGTCGATGCGGGTGCCGGCCTTGACCACGGCCGGGGAGGGAATGGACACCTTGATGCCGGTGATCTCCGAGCCCTTGCCATCGTTCAGCCACTCCTCGTCGACCTCGGCCTGTTCGTAGGTGAAGTCCACCGCCAGCGCCTGGTTGAAGACCTCCACGAACTCCTGGTTCTTGGCCACGATGAACAGCTCGCGCACGCTGCCTGCCTGCGTCAGGTGCACGCGGCGGTTCACTTGTCCGCTGCCGGGCTCTAGGCAGTCGCGCGAGCCCTCGTAGATCGAGTCGTAGGTGGTGTCAAGGATCTTCACCCATACATACAGGGGCTCCCGGGGCGCGCTGTAGCGGTAGTTCAGCGTCACGGTGATGGGGGTGTTGGCCTGCAGCACACTGCCCGAGGGCGGGTCGATGCGCACTCCGGTGATCTTCAGGTCGGTGCGGGTGGTGTCCTGGCGCCTGGCGCGCCGCACAAAGTAGACGACCAGCCCGATGGCCACCAGTCCCGCGATGGTGATGTAGACGTTTTCCACGGTGAATTGCCCCTCAGGGTCCGCACCTCGCTGTTGGTATGGATGGGGCGGTGCGTGGTGCCCCGGGGCAAATTATGGTGGTGGTCGACCAGGGGTCAACAGCGGGGGTGTGCGAGGAAGAAGCGCAGCATCTCCTCGGTGGCCGACACGCCCCGGGGATCGGTATGGCTGCCGCGCGCATCGCCGCCGGCCCAGGCGTGGCCGCCACCGTGCAGCACCCAGTGCTCTGCCAGCGTGGTACCGCCGCTCTGGTACAGCTTGCGCGTATAGCCCTGGCCTTGGGCCGACCGGCCGGTGGTCACCGCAGGGCGTACCTCGCTCTCGGCTGCGGCCAGTGCGGTCTCCACCAGTTGCTCGCCATTGCGGGCATGCACGGTGGCATCGGCGTCGCCATGGAAGACGATCAGGGGCAGCGCCGTGCCCAGCTGGATGACGGGGGGCGTGGTCGTCGCGAACGGGCTGGTGCTGGCGGCCTTGGCGCCGGTCTTCATCGCCGAGAGCGCCGCCATCACGTTCTGCGCCGCACCGGCCGCCAGGCCCGAATGCACGCCCACGGCAGCAAACAGGTCGGGGTACTCGCGCGCCAGCAGCGCCGCCATGGCACCCCCGGCCGACAGGCCCGCCACATACACGCGCCGTTCGTCGACCGGGTGGCGCGCCATCACCTCGCGCACCATGGCCACCAGCGTGGCCGGCTCGCCATTGCCGCGCCGCTGGTCCTCCGGGCGGAACCAGTTCCAGCAGGCCTTGGGGTTGGCGCTGGCCGACTGTGCGGGGTAGAGCACCAGCGCGCGGGCCGCCCCGGCGGCTTCGTTCATGCCGGTGCCGGTGGCGAAGTCCTTGGGGTCTTGCGTGCACCCGTGCAGCATGAGCACCAGGGGCATGGGCGTGGCGGCGTCGGCGCCCGGGGGCACGTAAAGGTAGTAATGGTCCTGCGGCGCGCCCGCGCGGGAAAACGCCACGCGCGTGAAGTGGCCGGGGGGCTGCGCCGGGCTGGGCGCCGGCCTGCTGCGCAGGGGCGCCTCGGCCGCAGGGGCCGTGTCCGCGCCCTCCTCCACCAGGTCGATCACCTCGGCGTCTTCGATGCCGGCCTGCGCATAGCGGTTGCGCCAGCTGGGGCCGGCCGGGGCCGCAGGTGTGGCGGGAGGCGGCGAACCCGGCTTGGCACCCTGCCCGCCGCCAGCGCCGCCCAGGGCCTGCTGGATGGCGCGGGTGGCATCGGCCAGCTGGCCCTTGCGCACCAGGTCGGTGGCATTGCCGAGAATGTGTTGGAGGTTGTGGTTCCAGTCCATGGGGGTCCTTGGGTTCTGCGGATAGGGCATGCGCCGTTCATGGCACAGCCGCCCAGGGGTGGCCGGTGCCGTCGGTTTTTGTCTCGGGATGCCGCCGCTCGAAAGGGCCGGTCTGGATTAGAAGAACGCGAAAGAAATCGCCGCTTTGGTGCTATGGGGCACCCGCCACGGAGGGCGTCGTTTGTCTCAGCCGATGCGGCCGGCCAGTGCCGCCTTGACGGCCGGGCTGGCGTGGAAGGCCCCCAGCACGGTGACCGAGGCGATGGTCGCCTGCGCCAGCTCGGGCGGTACGTCGTCCTCGATGCTGGCCAGGCCCAGCACGCGGATCTCCAGCGTCTGGCCGGCGGCCTGGATGGTCTCCAGGTCGGTGCGGCCAAAGCGCTGCAGGCCCAGCACCAGCATCTTGCGTGCCACCACCTGGCGCACGGCCTCGTTCTGGGTGCTCAGCTGGTTGCGGATCGCGGTGCGGATGAAGTCGGTGCGGTTGGCGTAAAAGCCCTCGGATACAAGCAGATCGATGTGCCCCAGGTCCACATAACCGAGGTTGATGGTGATCTTTTCGGAATCGGGGACCTTGTTGCGCAAGGCCAGTGAGGTGCTGGGAGTGGAGTTCATGGGGTACCTTCTGGCCATCTTGTGCCATCCATATGGATGGTAAATGGATGGTGTTCTGGTCTTTTCAAGGGTGGGCCATCCAAAAGAAAGAGCCCAAGGGGCCCTTTCTGGTGCGTTGCTGCAGAGCGGCGGGATCAGCCCGCGCCGCGGCTGCCCCCGCCACTGCTGCTGCCCGCACCGCCCTGGCGCGATTGCCCCTGGTTGCCGCTGCCCAGGTGGGTGTCACGGTCCCCACGGCTTTCCGGGGTCCTGCGGCCCTGGTTGGTCTGCGTGGCGGCCTTGTCGCCGGTGCTGTTGTGGGCATGGGCCACCTTGCCCGTGTCCTGGTCGGCGCTGGCGCCGTGGTCCAGGTCGTCGTTCCTGTTGTCCTTGCTGCTCATGGCGATCTCCTTGGTTCGGGTTGAACGGTGGTGCTGCAGCGGTTCAGGACAGCGTCAGTTCCTTGTGCTCGCCCAGGTCGCGCGGCTGCTCGCCGGTGATGGCGGCCTTGGCCATCTTGAACAGCTGCACCATCTTGCTTTCCTTGACGTCCCAGTACTCGGCATGGCCGATGCGCACCGCCAGCAGGGCCAGGTTGGGGTCGGTGTGGCCTGCGGGGAACCAGGCCTTGGCCATGGGCGACCACAGGGCCTCCTTCTGTGCCAGGTCCTCGACGAAGCTGGCCTGGCCCGACAGGGACACATAGCTGTCGTCGCCGGGATCGGCGTAGGACACGTTCACTTGGCCATCGGTCAGCAGGCGGCCATACAGCTCGCCATTGCGCGGGATGAAGAAGTACAGCAGCGACTGCTCGTCAATGCTGCGGTTCTGCGTGGTCAGCGGGTGCGCATGCAGCATGCCATTGGCGTGGCGGTGCGTGAGCATGCCGAATTTGATGTCCTTGATCAGCTTCCAGAGCGTCTCGCGGGCGGGGGTTTCGTGTTGCATGGGGGTGCCTCCGGCGGGTGGTGAATCGGTAAAAATTCACTGTAGGCCGCCGGGAGGTGCGCAGGCGTCGGTCTCGGGCCCGGCTTGCGTAGGGCGTTTGTCCGACAGCGCTCAGCGCGGCCTGCGCTGCTCCAGCGCAAATGGGGGCAGACCCTTGAGCAGGCGTTGCCCGTACGAGGTGTTCATGAGCCGCTTGTCGTAGCAGTAGACATGGGCCTGGTCTTCCTCGGTGCGGATGGCGCGGCCCACCCATTGGGCCAGGCGGATCGCGGTGGCCGGCACCACCAGTTCGCTGAAAGGGTCGCGCCCCACGGCGCGCAGCCATTCGGCGCGGGCCTCGCCCACGGGGTCGTCGGGCGGGGCGAAGGGCAGCTTGGTGATGAACACCGACTCGCACAGCCGCCCCGGCAGGTCCAACCCCTCGCCGAAGGACTGCATGCCGAAGATCACCGAGGGCTGCCCGTCGGCCACGCGCTCGCGGTGGCGCTTGAGCAGCTGCGTGCGCGGCAGCGCGTTCTGCACCAGCACCACGCTGCGCATGGCAGTAGGCAGGGCATCGACTGCCTGGCGCATCTGTTCGCGCGAGGTGAACAGCACCAGCGCGCCGTATTCCACGTTGGCGATGTCGTAGAGCAGCGCCTCCACCATCTCGGCCGTGAACTGGGCCGCGTTCTTCGGGTCGGCGTGGGTCTCGGCCGCGATCAGCGTGCCCTGGGCGGCATAGTCGAAGGGGCTCGGCACCTCCAGCGTGGTGGCGGCCGCGTCGCCGTGCAAACCCGACTCGCGCAGGAAGAATTCGAAGTGCCCGCAACTGGTAAGCGTGGCCGAGGTCAGCACCGCGCCGCGTACGGCGCTCCACAGGTGGTTGCGCAGCGTGGTGCCGGGCAATATCGGGCTGGCATGCGCCTTGACGACGATGAAGTCGCCCTCCACCTCCAGCGTGAACCACTTGGCCGCCGGCACCGCGCCCTCGGGCGCATCCTGCAGCAGCAGCTGGGCGGTGGCGTGCAGCTCCTCCAGGCGCGGCGCCAGCATGCCGATCTGCGCGTACAGGGTGGACAGGCGGCGCGCCTCGTCGGGCTTGTCGCGCATCTCGGCGCGCAGCGCCTTGGAGATGGCGCGCAGCGCTTCGAGGAAACCATCGGCACTCGCGGCCAGCAGCCCCAGCGGTGCGAGCAGCGGCTGCGGCAGTTCGCCGCGCGGCACGCGCACGCGCGCCGGGCCCCAGGCGTCCCGCTGGCTCTTGAGGGCCGGGCCGTACACGTCCATCACGATGCGTGCCAGGTCCTGCAGGGTCTGGCGCAGCTGGCCCGAGTGCTTGGGGATGTCGGCGATCTCTTCGACCTCCAGCAGCGCGCCGATGCGCAGGCCCCGGCTGGCCAGGCGCTCGATCCAGGTCACGCGGCTCAGGTCCATGCTGCAGGCGAACTGGTCCAGCGCCGTCGCGGGCAGGTGGTGCGCCTCGTCCAGCACCAGCAGGCAGTTGTCCAGTTCGGGCAGCACGCGTGCGCCCAGGGAGGACAGCAGCAGGTCGTGGTTGGCCACGATCACCTGGGCGCCGACCAGCTCCTTGCGCTTGTCGTAGTAGGTGCACTGGCTGAAGGCCGGGCAGTGCTTGCCGGTGCAGGAGGCGCCCTCGGCCGCCACGGCGCTCCACACCTCGGGCTCGGGCGGCGTGTCCAGGCTGTCGCGGTCGCCGTCCCAGGCGCCCTTGGCCAGGGTTTGCGACATGGCGGAGTAGAACTGGATGCGCGCCTCGGTCTCCTGGCGCGGGCGCTTGGCGCGCGCGGCGGCCTCTTCCTCGGCGAACAGGTCGTCTTCGGGCTCCTCCTCGGCTTCGCCGGTGCCGGCCAGGCCGTCGAGCTTGAGCTTGCAGACATAGCGGCCGCGCCCCTTCGCCAGCGCAAACTTGAAGGGCTGGGGCAGCAGCTTGGCCAGAGCGGGCAGGTCCTTGTTGACCAGTTGTTCCTGCAGCGCCACCGTGGCGGTGGATATCAGCACCCGCGTGCCGCGCGACAGCGCCATCGAGATCGCGGGCGCGCAGTAGGCCAGCGACTTGCCCACACCGGTGCCGGCCTGGATCACGGCGATCGACCGGGTGGGTGCGGCCTCGCCTGCTTCCTCGTCCACCTTGCCCAGCGTGGCATGGCCGAAGGTTTCTGCCACCTGCGCGGCCATGCGCCGCTGCCCCCCGCGGCTGCGGAAACCCGGGGTGGCCTGCACCACCGCATCGAAGGACTGCAGGGCCGCCTGGGCCCACTCTGTGGAAGACATAAGGACGAGAGTGTGGCATATGGTTGGGCATACAGTGTTTTGCGACCTGGGCATCCTGTCGTGCAGATGGGGAATGGGCCTACACCGTGGTGCACCTGGCTCTCCTAGGATGGGACAACGACCCACCAGCGCCCCTGTGGCGCCAAGGAAGCACACATGCCCACGACCGCCGATCCCCGCACGACCGAAGCCTCGGTGGATACCACCAAGCGCCAGTCCGCCGCCACCCCCACCCGCGGCGACGCCGATGCGGCCAACGCCGCCCAGGAAGAAAACCCCAAGCTGCCGCACGAGCGCGACCAGTCGGTGGACATGACCCATGGCAAGCCCGACGCCCAGGTACAGCAGGCCTACCGCGACGTGCAGCGCGGCCTGCAGGACACGGACCGCGGTCCCCCGGCCGACAAGGCCTACCAGAAGCAGAAGTAGCCTGGCCCGCTCCGCGCAGGCCGCCCTGCCGGTGTATGCGCCAGAACAACACCCTGGAAACGCGCGTCGGGTGCGGGCGTTGCTGTGCGCCATTCAATGGTTGCCAGCGCAACCCATTCCCCTATACTGAAAAGCACTGAAACGGCACCCCCGTGCGAAAGCCGGGCCCGCAAAGTCACCGGTCTACCGGTACCGAGAGCATGTCTCGGCACCCACGACAGCGGGACTGCCACGTTGAAATCCAGGGTTGCTCAGGGAAACCGCCGTCTCAGTGGTCATCACACCCAACCGAGAGGCCGCCCCAGCGATGCAACACCGCCCAGGTCCCGCACTCGCCGTTTCTGCTCCTGATCTTCCTGCTTCGAGCGCGGGCGGGGCCATCCATGGCCGCCTTCACGGGCGCCATCCTGCTGCACAGGGGGCTTGACGGATATGGGCGACGGGCTGGTCATCGGTACCCAGGACATTGCGCAGAAGGACCAACTGGTGCTGCGCGCCCTGGTGCGCCTGCTCGACGGCGGCGTGAACATCCGTGCGCGCTTCAGCGAACAGCTGGCCGAGTGCAATGTGGTCTTCGTCCCCAGCCACTGGCCCTACCGCTTCCATGCCCCCTGCATCACGGTGCGCTTGCTCGACCCCGCCGACACCGGGGCGGCGCTGGAGCAGACCGCCGACCTCACCGTGGCCACGCCGCTGCGCATGAGCAACGTGATCGCCGTCCTGCAGTCGGCCACCCAGCGGGTGCACGGTGCCACGCAGTTCGACCCGGTCAAGGGCCAGCGTGCCCTGTTCGATCTGCTCGCCGAGCGCACCCGCACTGCGGAACGCCGCCGCGCCGTGGTGCCCGTGAGCGGCGGCCAGCAGATCGTCTTCGACTTCGTGCAGCAGCTGGTGCATACCTCCATGCCCCTGGAGGTGCTGCTCTCGGGCGCCTACACGCTGGGCGAGCCGCACCGCGTGAGCCCGGTCGAGGAAGAGCTCATCCGCTCCGTGCCCGCGCACAGCCTGCGCCACGTGCTGTGGAGCCTGGCCATGCGCCTGGCCGAGAGCCGTGCGGGAGCACCCGCACGCCCTGGCTGGTACCGGCTGCTGCGCTGGCCCGATGCCATCGGCCTGTCGTCCGCCGGGCACCCGCGCCTGGCGGCGCTGCTCACCAGCCGGGCCCTGAGCTGCGAGCAGCTGTGTGCCAAGAGCGGCGTGCCCGAAGCCACGGTGCGCTGGTTCCTCGAAGCCAGCCTGGCCCTGGGCCTGGCGGTGGAGGAGAGCGCGCCTGCGGTGGCTGCCGCCGCCGCTGTGGCAGCCCCGGTGCCGGCGGCCAAAACCCCTGTTCCTGCCGCCGCCCCCGCGGGCTGGCTTGGCAACCTGCGAGAACGGCTCAAGCTATGGTGACGCCCTCTTCCTCCGCGCCTGCGGTGTTTGCAGGCGGTTCCCGCGATCTCAAGATCGTGTTCACCGGCCCCATGGGCGCCGGCAAGACCACCGCCATCCAGGCCATCAGCGATGGCCAGGCCCTGTCCACCGACGTGCCCATCACCGGCTGGTCCGAGCTGCCCATGCCCGGCAAGACCATGACCACCGTGGGCCTGGACTACGGCGAGTGCCAGATGGATGGCGGCCAGTGGAAGCTCAAGCTCTTCGGCACGCCCGGCCAGGAGCGCTTTCGCTTCATGTGGGACATCCTGGGCGCGGGCGCCTTCGGCCTCATCGTGCTGGCCGACAACTCCCAGCACGACCCCATTGGCGAGGTGGCGCGTTACCTCCAGGCCTTCGCCCCGCATGTGCCGGCGCGGCGCACCGTGGTGGGCGTGGGCCGGCTGGACACCCATCCCTCGCCCTGCATCGCCGACTACTGCGAGCAGCTGGGCGCCCTGGGATACAACCCCCCGGTGCTGGAGGTGGACGTGCGGCGCGATGCCGACGTGCGCCTTTTGCTGTCGGTCCTGGTGAGCATGGCGGAGATCGAACATGAGTAGCAGCAATATCGGCGGCACCCCTGGCCTGGTGCCTGTCGCCACGTCCTTGCGACTGGTCACCATTGCGCAGCTGGCCGGGCTGCTGGGCGAGCTGCAGCGCGGCACGCCGGGCATCCTGAGCGCCACGCTGGCCAGTGCCGACGGCTTCACCGTGGCCTCCACGCTGTCCGACAGCCAGGACGCCGACAAGCTCTCGGCCATGTCCGGCTCGCTCAGCGCGCTGGCCGGCGCCATGACGCGCGAGGCCGGCCACAGCGCGCCCGAGCGGCTGATCCTCGAATCGGGCAGCGGCCACATCGTCTCGATGAACCTGCCTGTGCCCTCGGGCGACCTGGTGCTCACCGTGGTCACCAACGAATCCTCGCTGCTGGGCAAGCTGCTGTGGAGCTGCCGCAACACCGCCGACCAGGTGGTGGCCGCCTGCACCACGGCGCCGCAGCCGGGCTGAGCCCCTTCCATTGCCGTTCTCGTTCCCTGTTCTGTTCCACCACCACCACCGGAGACCCCGCCATGGCATTGACCCCCAAAGAACTCCTGAACCAGCTGATGCAGACCGAGGGCGCGATGTGCGCCGCGCTGGTGGACTACAACAGCGGCATGCTGCTCGAATCCGTGGGCAGCGGCATGGACCTGGAGCTGGCCGCCGCCGGCAACACCGAGGTGGTGCGCGCCAAGATGAAGACCATGAAATCGCTGGGCATGCAGGGCGCCATCGAGGACATCCTGATCACGCTGACGCACCAGTACCACATCATCCGCCCCGTGGAAAAGCACGACGGCCTGTTCATCTACTACGTGCTGGACCGCAGCCGCGCCAACCTGGCCATGGCGCGCCGCAAGGTGCTCGAAGCCGAGTCGCAGACCGCTATCTGAGCACCGTCAGGCGCCGCGCGTGAACCAGCGCGGTACCTCGGGCAAGGCCTGCTCCAGCGAGCCCAGCACGGCCAGGCAGGCCTGCGCAACCTCGGGTGCGGGCTGCAGCAGGTCGGGCACCACCACCAGGCCCATGCCCGCGGCCAGCGCCGCGCAGGCGCCATTGTGGCTGTCCTCGAAGGCCAGGCAGCGGGCCGGGTCCACCCCAAGCCGCCCGGCTGCCAGCGCATACAGCGCCGGGTCGGGCTTGCCGCGCAGTACCTCGTTGCCCCCGGCCACCGCCGCGAAATGCGGCAGCACGCCCACGCGCGCCAGGCGGTGCGTGATCTCGTCGGTGCGCGATGACGAGGCCACGGCGCAGGGAATGCCAGCGGCCTGCAACTGCGCGAGCAGCGCGGCAGCGCCGGGCTTGAGCGGGAACAGCAGCCTGTCGCCCTCGACCTCTTCCAGTGCGGTGCGCACAGCCCCCATGGCCTGCTCGAACGGAGCGATCCCGCCCAGGAGCGCCTGCAGGATGGCATGCGAGTCCTGTGCCGCCTTGCCCACCACCTGCAGGTAGTCGCTCTCGCGCAGCTCCACGCCCAGCGCCAGGGCCGCCTCGGTCCAGGCGCGCAAGGTGGCGCGTTCGGAATCGATGAGCAGGCCGTCCATGTCGAAGATGGCGGCGGCGAAGGGTGGCGGGGGCATGCCGCTCAGCCGCGCTCGCGCAGCGCCCGCTCGATGCGGTCGCGCCGCACCGTGGTCTTGGGCACCTTGAACGGGAACCACATGCGCACGTCCTCTTCGAGCCCGATGCCGTGCATGTAGTTGTAGATGGCCTTCTTCAGGCCGGCGCCCAGCGCGTCGTGGTCCACGCCCGTGGGGTCGACGAAGGCCACGTCGTTCTTGGCGAAGTCGCCCGGCGGCAGCGGCGCCAGGGTGACGCCGTATTCCTCGGGGTTCTTGCCCACGGGCGAGTGCACGGTGCAGGCAAAGCGGTGGAAGAAACCGCTCTGGATGCATCCGTTGGCGAACAGCTGGCGCACGTATTCGAGCGCGTCCACCGTGTCCTGCACCGTCTGCGTGGGAAAGCCGTACATCAGGTAGGCGTGCACGAGGATGCCCGCGTCGGTGAAGGCCCGCGTCACGCGCGCCACCTGGTCCACCGACACGCCCTTCTTCATCAGGTTCAGCAGCCGGTCGGACGCCACTTCCAGCCCGCCCGAGATGGCGATGCAGCCGCTGTCGGCCATCAGGCTGGCGAGCTCGGGCGTGAAGGTCTTCTCGAAGCGGATGTTGCCCCACCACGAGATGCCCGTGTTGCGCGCGATGAGCTCGGTCGCCAGGGCCTTGAGCGACTTGGGCGGTGCGGCCTCGTCGACGAAGTGAAAGCCGGTCTGCCCGGTCTCGCGCACGATGGCTTCGATGCGGTCGGCCAGCACGGCGGCCGAGGCGCCTTCGTAGCGGCTGATGTAGTCCAGGCTCACATCGCAGAAGCTGCATTTCTTCCAGTAGCAGCCGTGCGCCACGGTGAGCTTGTTCCAGCGCCCGTCGCTCCACAGCCGGTGCATGGGGTTGAGCATGTCCAGCAGCGACAGGTATTTGTCCAGCGGCAGCCCGTCCCAGGTGGGTGTGCCCACCTCGGCGAAGGCGATGTCCGCCTCCTGCATGTTGATGTAGCGCACGGCGCCCGTATCGGCCTCGCGCACGAAGGTGCGCACCAGGCGCTGGCGCCCGCGTTGGCCCTGCACATGCTCCAGCAGCGCCAGCAGCGGGCGCTCGCCCGCGTCGAGCGCCACGTAGTCGAAATGGTCGAACACGCGCGGCTCGGCCAGCTCGCGCAGCTCGGTGTTCACAAAGCCGCCGCCCAGCACGGTGACGATGTGCGGGTGCACGGCCTTGATCGCCTGCGCGATGCGGAAGGCCGCATACACAGCCCCCGGAAAGGGCACGGACAGCAGCACCACCGTGGGCGCATGGCGCTCCACTGCGGCCAGGGCCAGCGTGCGCAGGGTCTCGTCCACCAGGTTCAGGGGCTCGGCCAGCGCGGCGGCCAGCGGGTCGAAGGTGGGCTGGCTGCCCGCCAGCGACTCGGCATAGCGCACGAACTCGAAGCGCGGGTCCACCGCGTCGCGCAGCACGTCGGCCAGGTCGTTGAGGTACAGCGTGGCCAGGTGCTTGGCGCGGTCGTGCAGGCCCAGGGCGCCGAAGGCCCAGCCCAGCGGGTCGCCGCCCTCGTCGTCCACATAGACGTCGAGCGTGGCGAAGCGCGGCCCCTCGGGCAAAAAGTTGCGCCCCACGATGCGGTGCGCCAGCGTGGTGTCGCGCCCCTGAAGGAAGGCGATGGTGGGCGCGATGGTGGAGAAATACCGCTCGCGCTGCGCCGCGAAGGCCTGCACCGCGGGGCTGTGCTTCTTCGCGGGCAGCGCATCCACCTTGGCGGCCACCGCGCGCAGGCCCTCGGGCGAGAGCAGCTGCAGCACCAGGGCCAGCGCCAGGTCCTCCTGCACCGCCGTGATGCCGCGCGAGCGCAGAAAGCCCGTGAGGTAGGCGGTCGATGGGTAGGGCGTGTTCAGCTGCGTCATCGGCGGGATGACGGACAGGACGCGAAGCGGTGGGACGGCGGACATGGTGGGGGCGGACGGGCACACTCAGGCGATGCGGTGCCGCCTCAAGGGGAATCGTGGAAGTGCCCGATTATCCCGCCTGGCCCTTACCCAGCGGGGGCGTGCGACTTACAGTGGCTGCGGTGGCGGCTCCACTGCCGCTTCCGGCGTGCCGGCCAGGTAGTTGTTCTTCACGCGCACGTAGTGCTCTGCGGAATAGCGCAGGTAGGCGATCTCCTGGTCCGTCAGCGCGCGCTGGCGCACCGCGGGCCGGCCGATATAGAGGTAGCCGCTCTCCAGCACCTTGCCGGGCGAGACCAGGCTGCCCGCACCCAGCATCACGCGGTCGCCGATCACGGCGTCATCCATCACGATGGAACCCATGCCGATCAGGCACTCATCGCCGATGCGGCAGCCGTGCAGGATCACCGAATGGCCCACGGTCACATGGCTGCCGATGATGAGCGGCGAGCCTTCGGGCTTGCTGGGATTGCGGTGCGAGACATGGCCCATGCTCAGGTCCTGCACATTGGTGGCCTCGCCCACCACGATGCGGTTCACATCGCCGCGCAGCACGGCGTTGCACCACACGGAGGCGTCTTTTCCAAGCGTCACGTCGCCGATCACCTGGGCGGAGCTGTGCAGGAAGACGCCGGTGCCGAGCACGGGCGCGGTATCGAGGTAAGGAGCGGTGGGCATGGGGTTCGTGGGGGCTCAGGATGCAAAACGCCGAGCGTAGTGCAAATTTGGCAAGCTCAGCGCGGTGCCCCGACGGCGTAGAAGCCCAGGAACATGTCCACCGCATCCTCCAGCACCTGCTGGCGCAGCGCGGGGGCCAGCGGCGGCTGGCCCATGGCCAGCTGCGGCCAGAAGGCGAAGGACTTGACCAGGCCGTGCAGCTGGTGGGCCGCGTACTGCGGGTCCACCCCGGCGCGCAGGCGGCCATGCTGCTGGGCGGCGCGCAGCCACTGCGGCAGGCCCTCTTCCTTTTCGGACAGGCGGTCCACCAGGGCGCGGGCGCGCTCGGGCGTGTGCATCAGCTCGGCCATGGCCACACGCGACAGGTCGATAAAGCTGGCGTCGTCGAGCATCTGCATCTTCTGCTCCAGCACGGCCAGCAGCTGCGGGCGCAGCGGGCTGGCCGCGTCGTAGGGGATCTCGGCCTGCGCATGGCTGCGTTCCCACATCTGGGCCAGGATGGCCTCGAACAGTTCGTCCTTGCTCGGGAAGTGGTTGTACACCGTGCGCTTGGAGACATCGGCCGCTGCGGCCACGCGGTCCATGCTGGTGCCGGCAAAGCCGTTCTCGCGGAACTCGGCAATCGCGGCCTGCACGATGGCCTCGCGCTTGCGGTCGGTCAGGCGGGTGGGAACGGTGGGGGCTATGGCACTCATAGGCGAAATTTTACACCGGGTAGTTTACTTTTTCAGAAACAACACTACACTGTGCAGTGCACTTTTCAGAAAAGGCAGTCCCCATGTTCCGCCGCGTGCCCCGCACCCTCCTCCTCCTCACCGCAATCACCGCCATGGCCTACAGCATCATTTCCTGTGCCACCCTGCCCTCGGGCTCGTACGAGGCTTCGCCCCAGTACCAGGACGGCAAGTTCCGCAACGCCGTGCCGCGCCAGGCCCCGGGCTTCCTCAAGACCGTGGCCATCTTCTGGCGCTTTGCCACCGAAAAGCCCGCCAACACGGTGCCTACCAAGCCCATCGAGGTCAAGCCGCTGACCCAGGCCGATGTGCTGGCCGCGCCCGACCAGAGCCTGTGGCGCCTGGGCCATTCGACCATGCTGCTCAAGCTCGACGGCAAGTTCTGGCTCACCGACCCGGTGTTCTCCGAGCGCGCCTCGCCCTTCCAGTTCGCGGGCCCCAAGCGCTTCCATGCGCCGCCGCTCACCATCGACGAGCTGCCACCCATCACCGGCGTGGTGCTCTCGCACGACCACTATGACCACCTGGACTTCGACGCCATCCAGAAGCTCGCGCCCAAGGTCGAGCACTTCCTCACCCCGCTGGGCGTGGGCGACCGCCTCATCGGCTGGGGCGTGCCGGCTGCCAAGGTGCAGCAGTTCGACTGGTGGCAGGGCACCAGCGTGGGCGGCGTGAAGTTCGTCGCCACCCCGGCCCAGCATTTCTCGGGCCGCACCCTGTCGGACGGCAACGCCACGCTGTGGGCCTCGTGGGTCATCATGGCTGGCGACACGCGCATCTTCTTCAGCGGCGACACCGGCTACTTCGACGGCTTCAAGGCCATCGGCGAGCGCTACGGCCCCTTCGACCTGACCATGGTCGAGACCGGTGCCTACGACGCCCAGTGGCCCGACGTGCACATGCAGCCCGAGGAAAGCCTGCAGGCCCACCGCGACGTGCGTGGCCACCGCATGATGCCCATCCACAACGGCACCTTCGACCTGGCCATGCACCCCTGGCACGAGCCTTTCGACCGCATCACCCAGCTGGCTGCGGCCGCCAATGTGCCCCTGGTGGCACCGGTGATGGGTGAGCGCCTGGACATCCGCAACCCGGCCCTGTCGCAAAGCTGGTGGAAAAGCGCGGAGTGAACCGAACCGGGTGATCAGCCGCGCGGCAGGCGCCTGGCCAACTGGCCTACGGTGCGCGCCGCGGCCGTGATCTCGGCAATGTCGAAACCCGCGTAGCCGAACAGCCAGCCGCGCCGCTCTGACGCGATCACATAGCGCGACAGCGGCGCCAGCATCACCCCCGCCGCCTGGGCCTGGCGGCACAGCGCCTCGTCGTCGCTGCCTGGCGCGCGCTCGCACAGCAGGTGCATGCCCCGGTCGCTGGCGGCCAGCTGCAGGGCGCCATCGCTGGCATCGGCCAGCGCATCGCGCAGGGCCTGCTGGCGCGCCTGGTACAGCTCGCGCTTCTGGCGCAGGTGGCGCAGCAGGTGGCCCTCGGCAATGAACTGCGCCCGCACCGCCTGCGCATCGCCGGGCGCATGCCGGTCGGTGATGGCGCGGGCCATGGCAAACGGCTGCACCAGCGCCGGCGGCGCCACGATGAAGCCCAGGCGCAGGCCAGGGTGCAGCGTTTTCGAGAACGTGCCCACGTACAGCACCCGCTCCGACCCCGGCAGGCTGCACAGCGCGGGCACGCGCTGCGCGCCGTACTGGAACTCGCCGTCGTAGTCGTCCTCCACCACCCAGGCATCGTGTGTGCGCGCCCACTGCAGCAGCGCCTGGCGCCGCGCCAGGCCCATGCGCACGCCGGTGGGGTACTGGTGCGTGGGCGTCACCACCGCCATGTGCGCGCCGGGCCAGCGCTGTGTGGCCTCGGCGATGCAGGCGCCCTCGCCGTCCATCGCCATGGGGCGGGCCAGCACGCCGTGGCCCAGCAGGGCCGCGCGGATGCCGGGGTAGCCCGGGTCTTCCACCAGCACCTCGTCGCCTACGTCCAGCAGCAGCCGCGCGATCAGGTCGATGGCCTGCTGCGAGCCCGAGCACACCACCACCTGCCCCGCATCGCAGCGGATGCCGCGCGAGGCCCACAGCCACTGCGCTACCGCCTCGCGCAGCTGCGGGTCGCCGGCCGGGTCCAGGTACTGGGCGCGCGCCGCGCGCTGGCCGGGGCCGGCCTGGCGTGCCAGTCGGTCCCACACGGCGTAGGGAAACGTGTCCACCTCGGGCGCACCCATGCGGAAGGCCCGCGCCACCGCCACCGGCGGGTTCCAGCGCGCCGCCGTGTCGGCGATGAGCTGGCCCCGGCGCGACAGGCCCCTGGGCGGCGCCACCAACTGCTGCTGGGTGCGGGTGGTGGCGCCCCCGACCGCCTGCGACACATAGGTGCCATCGCCCACGCGCGCCTCCACATAGCCTTCGGCCTGCAGGCGCTGCACGGCCCACAGCACCGTGTTGCGCGACACGCCCAGTGCCGCGGCATGCTCGCGCGAGGGCGGCAGCCGCGTGCCCGCGCGCAGGCTGCCCTGCTCGATGGCGCCGCGCAGGCGCTCGTACACCTGCTGGCGCAGCGTGGCGGTGGTGGAATTGGCTCTGGCGGCAGGCACGAATTGGCTCCTTCGATCTGGCTGCAGCAGCATAAACTGAGGAACCATTGTAGGTAAGCCCACGAAAGTTCTTCACCATGGCAGAGCACTTCGCCACCATCACCTGGCAACGCGGCAGCGACGATTTCCTCGACAAGCGCTACCACCGCGCCCACACCTGGCAGTTCGATGGCGGCGCCACCGTGGCCGCATCGTCATCGCCCCACGTCGTGCCCGTGCCCTACTCCGACGCGGCCGCGGTCGACCCTGAGGAGGCCTACATCGCCGCGCTGTCGAGCTGCCACATGCTGTGGTTCATGGACTTCGCGAGCCGCGCAGGCTACCGGCTCGACAGCTACAGCGACGCGGCGGTGGGCACCATGGCCAAGAACGCGGCGGGACAGTTGGTTGTGACCCATGTGCAGCTCAAGCCGGTCACGCGCTTCGACCCTGCGCACGCGCCCAGTGCCGAGCAGCTCGACGAGCTGCACCACAAGGCCCATGCATCGTGCTTTTTGGCCAATTCGGTCAAGACGCAGATCGACTGCGCGCCCGTGCTGCAACTGAGCGAAGGGGGCTGAGCCATGGCCAATGCCAACCGCCAGTTCCGCGTGGCCGATGCCGCCGTGCTGCAGTCCCTGGTGCGTGCCCAGCCCCTGGCCACGTTGGTCATCACGCACGAAGGCGCGCTGCACGCCAACCACGTGCCGCTGTACCTCGACCCCACGCGCGGCGAGCACGGCACGCTGGTCGGCCATGTGGCACGTGCCAACAGCGTGTGGCCGCTGCTGCCGCAGACGGCGGTGGCCATCTTCCACGGCCCGCAGGCCTACATCTCGCCCACCTGGTACCCCTCCAAGGCCATCGACGGCAAGCAGGTGCCCACCTGGAACTACGCCACGGTGCATGCCCACGGCACGCTCACCGCGCTCAAGGACGACCCGGCCACCCTGCGCTCCATACTGCATACGCTGAGCGAGGCGCATGAAGCGCACCGCCCCGAGCCCTGGCGCCTGGACGATGCCCCCTCGGCCTACATTGAGCAGATGATGCGCGCCATTGTCGGCATCGAGCTCGCGGTGGAGCGCTGGGAGGGCGTGTGGAAGGTCAGCCAGAACCGCACCGAGACCGACCGCGCCGGCGTGGTGGCCGGCCTCACGGCCGAGGGCACGCCCGCCGCGCTGGACATGGCGGCACTGGTGCGACAAGGAGCACCAGGCGCGCCTGCCTGAGGACTCAGGCCTCCAGCATCTCCACGCGCAGCGACGTCACCGGCCCCGCCACGGCTTTGTGCGCGGCCAGCGCATGCACGGCCAGGTCCACCGTGGCCTGGGCGACGGCATCGGTCAGCACCAGCACCTGGGCGCCGCTGCCGGGCGGCAGGGCCTTTTCGGTGGCCAATGCGACTTGCGCCACCGGCACATGCTGCGCCGCCAGCCAGGCGCCCACGGCCTCGATGTCCTGCGCTGCATGCACGGGCACACGCAGGTAGTGGCGCGTGTGCACGGCGGCGCGCGGCAGCACGGCCAGCGTGTCGTCCACCGCATGGGCGTGGAAGCCCAGGTGCGGCACGCGCTGGGCCGCGTTCGTGCCATCGAGCCGGGCCACGTCCACCAGGTCGGCGATCACGGCCGAAGCCGTCTGCTCCGAGCCCGCCCCCGCGCCGTAGTACATGGTCACGCCGGCGGCATCGCCCTTGACCAGGATGCCGTTCATCGAGCCGTTCACATGCGCCAGCAGGTGCGTGGCCGGCACCAGCGCGGGCTGCACGCGCAGTTCAATTCCATCGGCCCGTTTTCGCGCCACACCGAGCAGCTTGATGCGGTAGCCCAGTTGCTCGGCACAGGCCACGTCCAGCCCCTGCAGCGCGGTGATGCCTTCCACCTGCGCGTCGGCAAAGCGCACCGGCATGCCAAACGCATTGGCCGCCAGCAGCGTCACCTTGTGCGCCGCATCCACCCCCTCGATGTCGAAGGCCGGGTCCGCCTCGGCATAGCCCAGGGCCTGTGCCTGCGCCAGGGCCTCGGCAAAGCCCAGGCCCTCGTCGCGCATCTTGGTCAGGATGAAATTGGTGGTGCCGTTGATGATGCCCGCCACCCACTCGATGCGGTTGGCCGTGAGGCCCTCGCGCAGCGCCTTGATGATGGGGATGCTCACGGCCACCGCGCCCTCGTAGGCCAGCGCCACGCCATGCTGGCGCGCCGCGGCGAACAGCTCGTTGCCATGCACGGCCAGCAATGCCTTGTTGGCGGTCACTACATGCTTGCCCGCCGCCATGGCCGCCAGCAGCCACTCGCGCGCTGGTCCGGTGCCGCCCGCGGCCTCGACCACCACGTCCACCTCGGGGTGGGTGGCCACCTGCATGGGGTCGTTGGTCAGCGCCACACCCGTGCCCACCACGCCGGCGGCGCGTGCCAGGTTTCGCGCCGCGACCACCACCACCTCGATGCCGCGCCCCGCGCGCCCTGCTATGGTGGCCTGGTTGCGCGCCAGCACGCGGAAGGTGCCCGCACCCACGGTGCCAATGCCGATCATGCCCACGCGCAGGGGGCGGGTGGCAGCAGGCATGGCCATGGTCGTGGCGATGCTGCTGTGCTGTGCGGGCTGAAGGGACTGGACGGGATCGCGGTACATAGGACTTCCTTGACGACGGACTGACGAACAAAACAAAAACCCAGCTGCCAGAGCTGGGTTTCATTCGTTCATTCCGAGGGGGAAGGGAGAGAGCGATCACCAGGTGGCTGCCGGAACGGCCACCTGCGCGTGCTCAGGTGGCCGCGGTGGTAATGGTGGTAATCATTCGTGCACCCATTGCCCGCGAGAACGCAGGCAGCATCATGCAGGCGCCCATGGGGGCGGCGGCAGCACGTGCGGTGTGGATCAGGGTGTACGACATGCCTGTCAGTGTAGCGGATTCGCTGCGGGTGGCGTCAAGCCTCCCGCTCCGCCTCGGGCCACAGCCTTGGAAAGTAAAAGCGCAGCGCATGCTGCGGCACGCCAAAGCGCAGCCTGCCGTGCGGCGAATCGCTCTCCAGCAGGCCGCGCTGCAGCAGCGCGCTGATCTGCGTGGTGGCCATGCGGTCGCCAAGCCCCAGCATGGCCTTGAAGTCCCGGCGCTCCAGCATGCCCCGTGTCACGAACAGGTAGTGCAGTGCGCGCAGCGATTCGGTGCGCACCCCCAGCCGCACCACATGCGCCTCGAAACCCAGGCAGGCCGCGATGCGGTCCTGCATGTCCTGCGGTGCCAGCAGGCTGGTCATCAGCTGCACCTGCTCCAGGCACTGGGCCAGCACATAACCCATCCACGCCTCCAGGCCGCGCGGCTCGTTCGCCGCTGCCAGGTGCGCGCGGTAGGCCTCCTGGCTGCGCGCGAACCCGCGCAGCGGCGACCACAGGCCATTGGTCAGGCCCAGGTGCCCCAGCACCAGATGGGTGTGCAGCCCGGCCACGCGGCCATTGCCCTCGCGGAACGGCTGGATCCCCAGCAGGCGCTGGTGCGAGGCGGCCATCGCCAGCACCTGCATATCGACCTGGCGAACGCCGCCGTAGAAATTTCCCCACTGCTCCAGCAACGCTCGTACTTTTGCGGGCCCGGTTTGCAGCGCACCGGGCCGCAGCGTGGCGCCGCCTTTCAAGGCGAGGTCCGCCTCGGGCAGGCGCGCATACACGTCCTGGTGGATGTCGCACACCATCTGGGGCGACCACACCGTTTTGGTGTCCCACCCGGACCAGCGCATTTCCAGCTGGGCCTCGGTGGCCATGTGCGCCAGCGCCATCCGCTGGCGCCCGGCCTTTTCCGCATCGGCAGCCCGGTCGCCGCGCAGGGCCTGCTCGATCTCCAGCGGCTGCATTTTTTGCAGGCCCTCGAACTTTTGCGCGTAGTACGCGTTCATGGCCCGCAGCAATCCGCGCAGCCCCCCCAGGGCGCCGGGCTGGCACAGGCCCGACAGCCGGTCTGCGCTGCGGACCAACCCATGCGCCTGCTCCAGCAAAGGTTCCAATCGGCGTGCTGCGGGGAGCAGCGGTTGCATCTGCGATGGATGCCTGTATGGCGAAAAAAGTTGCGACTTAAAAAACATTCCCAAGTCTATGACTTGAAAAGGCTTTCTTCAGATAGTGCGACCCATTTTGCGCGTTTCATTGCGCGTCTTTTTTCGCAATGCCGTGCGTGGTCTGTGGTAAGTCGATGCGCACCATGCGTATCGCGTCGAAAGGGCAGCGCACCGCACACAGCGCGCAGCCCGTGCAGCCCGCCTCGTCGTGCAGGGTAGAGCGCTTGGGCCCCCAGCTCTGCGGCCCCTGCACCTGCAGCGACAGCACGTGCGGCGGGCACACGCCTATGCACCAGCCGCAGCCGGTGCAGCGGTCGAGGTCGATGGCGGGAAGGGCCTTGCGTGGAGCGCTGCTCATGGGCAGCAGTGTGCGCCCGCCGCGCAAGGCCCACAAGCCGCGCTACAGTGCCCCTATGACTGAAGAAACCACCACCCGCCACCTCCTCATCACCGGCCATGTGCAGGGCGTGAGCTACCGCTGGTCCATGGTGCAGGCCGCCGAGCGCCTGGGCGTGCGGGGCTGGGTGCGCAACCGCGCCGATGGCAGGGTGGAGGCCTGCGCCTGGGGCAGCCCGCAGGCCGTGCAGGCCCTGATCGACTGGGCGCACCAGGGGCCGGCGCAGGCGCGGGTGGACCGCGTGGTGGTGGGCAATGTGCCCGACGGCGGAGAGGCCCCGCAGGGCTTCACGCAGCGCGAAACCGTATAGGCTTATTCGCGCAGCCCGAGTTGCTTGAGCAGCTCCATCGCTCCTGCCGGCGCGCGCTCCTTCGCGCCGTTGATGAAGTACACGAACACATCGCGCGGGCGCTCGCCGCCGGTCCAGGTGCGCACGCCCTGGGCCCACTGCGCAATCGCCTCGGGCGTGTAGCCCGTGGGCACCTCGGCCTGGCTGCGCATCAGGCGCAGATAGGCGAAATCTGCCGCGCCATCGGCAATGGCCGGGAATTTCTCGGAATCGGTGTGCACGGGAACGCAGCCGTACTTGCGCGCCAGTGCGATGAAGGCCGGTGTCGCAAAGCTTTCGTGCCGCACATCCAGCGCATGGCGCAGCGTGCGCCCATCCACCGCCTTGGGCAGCAGCGCCAGAAAGGCCTCGAAATCCCCCGGCTCGAACGCCTTGGTGGGCATGAACTGCCAGACGATGGGCCCGAGCTTGTCCTTGAGTTCGGAGATGCCGCTCTCCACAAAGCGTGTGATGGAGTCACCCGCTTCCGCCAGCACCCGGCGATTCGTCGCAAAGCGGTTGGCCTTGAGCGAGAACATGAAGCCATCGGGCGTGTCGCCATGCCATTTGGCAAAGGTCGGCGGCTTGAAGGTGCTGTAGTAGGTGCCGTTGACCTCGATGGCCGTGAGCTGGCGGCTGGCGTAGTGCAGCTCCCTGGCGTGCGACAGGCCGGCGGGGTAGAAGTTGTCGCGCCAGGGCTCGAAGGTCCAGCCGCCGATACCGATGCGGATGTGCTGCTGCTGCTTGCTGTTGCTGCTGTCTGTCATGGCGTTCCCTGTCCCGAGTCGATCCACGGAAAGGGCACTGTACCAGCGCTATTCTCCAGCGCTACCCCGGCAGCTCCACCCGCGCGTCCAGCCCCTCGCCGCCGTCCTCGCGCGGCGCCAGCACCAGGCGCCCGCCCAGGGCCTGGGCCAGCTCGTTTGCAATCGCCAGGCCCAGGCCCGTGCCGCCGGTGCCGCGGTTGCGCGAGTCCTCCAGCCGCACATAGGGCTGCAGCACGGCGGCCAGCTCGGCCTGCGGAATGCCCGGGCCATGGTCCAGTACGCGCACGCTCCAGGGGCCTTGTGCCCCCTGCCGGTCCAGCACCAGCTCGGCGCTGCCCGCGAACTTGAGCGCGTTGTCCACCAGGTTGCACAGCAGCCGGCGCAGCGCCTGCGGGCGCGTGTCGCAAATGCCGTCCACCGCGTGCAGCACCTGCACCGGCATGCCCGCGTCGGCATAGTCCATGGCAATGCTCTCCACCAGCGCGCGCAGGTCCGTGCGCTGTGCGGGCTCGCGCACGGCCTGGGGCGAGCGCGCGTAGGCAATGCCCTCCTCCACCAGCGACTGCATCTCGGCCAGGTCGGCATGCAGGCGCTCGCGCAGGGGCGCGTCGTCGAGCAGGTCGGCGCGCAGCCGCAGGCGCGTGATGGGCGTCTGCAGGTCGTGCGACACCGCCGCCAGGATCTGCATGCGCTCCTGCAGGTGCGCCTGTATGCGCTGCTGCATGCGGTTGAAGGCCGCGGCGGCGCGCACCACTTCGCGCGGTCCGTCCTCGGCCATGGGGTCGGCCGGCTGCGCGGGGCCCAGCGCGTCGGCGGCGTCGGCCAGGGTGTTCAGCGGTAGCGTGGCCGCGCGCACGGCCCAGGCGCACAGGCCCACCAGCACCACCAGCTGCAGCGCCAGGGCCGCCAGCACCCAGGGCGATACCTGCAGCCGCGGTTCGTCCATGTCCACCGCCAGCGGCGTGCCATCGGCCAGGCGCAGCTGCAGCCGCAGCTCGGTGCCGGGCACGCCGGGGTCCACCACCTGCACCGTGCGGCCGGGCGGTAGCGCCTCTGCCACGGCGCCTGCCACCAGCAGCGCCAGGGCCGACTGGCTGGCAGGCACGGGCAGCGGCTCGGCCAGCACGAATCGGTAGTTGCGCCGCGCCAGGCGCGTGAGCCATTGCGGGCGCTCATCGGCGGGCAGGCGCTCCAGCACCGCCGCCGAGCTGGCCACGTCGCTCGCCAGGTAGCCCACCATGGCGCTGCGCATGCTCATGCTGCGCTCGGTCACCGCCAGCATGAAGGTCAGCGCATGCGCCAGCGCCAGGCCCAGGGCCAGCACCAGCAGGATGCGGCCGAACAGCGAGCCCGGCCACCAGCGCGTCATGCCCCAGGCCCCGCGTTCGTCGGTACGGCCTGCACCGCGGCGCAGAACACATAGCCCTCGTTGCGCACCGTCTTGATGTAGCGCGAGCCACGCACCCCGTCGCCCAGGCGCTGGCGCACGCGGCTCACCAGCAGGTCGATGGAGCGGTCGAACACCTCGGCATCGCGCCCCTGCGTCAGCTGCAGCAGCTGGTCGCGCGTGAGCACGCGCTGCGGGTGGTCCAGCAGCACGCGCAGCAGCCGGTACTCGGCGCCCGACAGCGCCACCACCGCGCCGCTGGCATCGAGCAGGTGGCGCGCCGTGGTGTCCAGGCGCCAGTCGCCAAAGGCGAGCTCGCGCACTGGCTCGGCCGCTGCCAGGTTGGGCGGCAGCATGCGCGTGCGCCGCAGCACCGCGTGGATGCGCGCCAGCAGCTCGCGTGCGGCAAAGGGCTTGGTCACGTAGTCGTCGGCGCCCAGCTCCAGGCCCAGGATGCGGTCGGCCTCGTCGCTGCGCGCCGTCAGCATGATGATGGGCAGCACCGGCGCCCCCGGGCCGCGCAGCTCGCGGCACAGGGTGATGCCATCGGTGCCGGGCAGCATCAGGTCCAGCACCAAGAGGTCGATGCGCGTGCCCGCCAGCACCGCGCGCATCTGCCGCCCGTCTGCCGCCACGCTCACCTGCAGGCCCTGCTTGCGCAGGTACTGGGCCGCCAGCTCGCGGATGCCGGCGTCGTCGTCGACGATCAGTACATGGTCTTCGGGCTGCTGGTGCTGATGCATGGGGCCGATTCTCCGGGCAATGCGGGGGCATCCGCAGGGGGTTTGTATCCCAACTTGTCTGTGCACGGCGCCGACATCCCTGCACACCAAAAGGCCCCCGCAGGACAAATGCCCGATACCTGCGCTGGCTCCAATGCAGTCTTCCTGAACTTCACGAGGACGCCTTCCATGACACCGCAGTCTGCCACCGCCCGCCCCCTGCTGGCCGCGCTTGCCCTGCTGTTTGCCGCGCTGCCCGCCAGCGCCCAGCAGGCCGGCGCCGAACCCCGGGCCCCGCTGGGCCGCTGGGTCACCGAAAGCGGCAACCTCGAAGTGGAGATCGCCCCCTGCAACGCCGGCAGCCCCACCCTGTGCGGCAAGGTCGTGCGGGTCATGGCCAACCGCTTCATGGCAGGCCCCGGCCAGGCCGGCGAGTTCGCCGACAAGCGCCCCGCGCTGGGCATGACCATCCTCTCGGGCTTCAAGGAAAGCGGCGCCAACGAACACCAGGGCGAAATCTACAACCGCGAGAACGCCAAGACCTACAGCGCCACCCTCACCCCCGTCGGCACCGACCAGCTGCGCGTGCACGCCTACGTGGGCATCGCGCTGTTCGGCAAGACGCAGGTCTGGCGCCGGCCCTCGCCCGCAGGGCCTGCGCCCGCCATGGCCCAGCAATGACCCTGCAGTGACCCGACCCCCTCCCGCCCAAGCCGCGCCCCTTCATTTTCCCCGTCGCCCCTCCTCCCCTGTCCAACCCTTCCTTCCCCTGGAGAACTCCACCATGCATCCTCCCCGCCGCGCCCTGTCGCTGGCCGTTGCCACCGCCCTTCTCGCCCTGGCCCAGGCCAGCCACGCGCAGCCTGCGTTGCCGCCGCCCGACGCCACCGACCCCGTGGCGCTCAAGTTGATGCAGGGCTTTCCGCCTGCGCCCGACAAGCAGGTGCAGCTGGGCACCATCCTCAAGTACCCCAACGCCCGCTGGGCCCTGCACCACCTGCGCGAGCTGGGGCCTACCGCCAACATTGCGCGCGGCCCGGGCCCCGCGAGCGAACTGCAGGCTGCGCCTCGCGAGCTCGACGGCCTGGCCTTCCTCGACGACAAGGGCGCCCGCACCACGCTGGCCGAGTGGCAGAAGGCCACCTACACCGACGGCCTGCTGGTCATGCACCAGGGCCGCGTGGTGTACGAGCGCCACTACGTCGGCAACCAGGCGCACGTGCCGCATGTGCTGTGGTCCATGAGCAAGTCGCTCACCGGCCTGCTGGCCACCGAGCTGATCCGCGAGGGCCTGATCGACCCCGCCGCCCCCGTCACCCGCTACCTGCCCGAGCTGGCGGGCAGCGCCTGGGCCGACGCCACCGTGCAGCAGACGCTGGACATGACCACCGGCGCCAAGTACGCCGAGGACTTTGCCAATCCCCAATCGGGCATCTTCCAGTACCTCATCGCCGCCGGCCTGGTGCCCGCGCCCGCCAACTATCCCGGTGCCAAGGCCATGCTCGACTACCTGCCCACGGTGAAGAAGGAAGGCGAGCACGGCAAGGGCTTCGCGTACAAGTCGGTGGACACCGAGGTCATCGGCTGGATCCTGCAGCGCGTGACCGGCAAGACCTTTGCCACCCTGCTGTCCGAACGCCTGTGGGCCCCGCTGGGTGCCGAGCAGGACGGCTATGTGTGGGCCGACCCCACCGGCGCGCAGTCCACCAGCGTGGGCATCAACGCCACGCTGCGCGACCTGGGCCGCCTGGGCGAAATGCTGCGCCAGAATGGCCGGTTCAACGGCAAGCAGGTCGTCTCCGCAGCCACCGTGGCCGAGCTGCGCAAGGGCGCCGACCCCCAGAAGTTCAAGGCCGACGGCCAGACC
>NZ_JBKDTZ010000016.1:0-14484 GCF_046339755.1 Acidovorax sp.
CGGCTGCGCCACAAAGCAGCCAAGGCTCCGTGGGGAAGAGCGAAGCCGCGACTGTAGGCAGGCCGCCGCGCCCGCACAACAATGGAATTTATGGCCTGCGGCGATAAAAATCCGATGGATGTCCAGGCGGCTCCGCGGGGCTCAATCCAGCATGCCCGGCACCTGGCGCAGATAGGCATGCAGCGCCGCAATCGCCTGTCGCACCTTGGCCGGCTGGGCATCGCGCTGTGGCGTCACGGCCCAGACGTCCAGCGTGCCCAGGTCCCACTGCGGCAGCAGGCGCACCAGGCGGCCCGACTGCAGGGCCTCGTGCACGTCGCTGCTGCCCAGCATGGCCACACCCAGGCCGGCCTCGCACATCTGCTGCAGCGACAGCTGGTTGTTGCTGGCGATGCGCGGCTCCACGCGCAACGCGCGCGACTCGCCCGCGCTGTTGCGCAGCTCGGCGAACATGCCCTCGCCATCGCGCACCAGGCCGAGCCAGCTGTGCGAGAGCAGCGCGTCGGGGTGCTGGGGCATGCCATGGCGCGCCACCCATCCGGCCGAGGCGCACAGGTAGACGTTCATGGCGCACAGGCGCCGCGCCGCCCAGCTCGAATCCTGCAGCCGACCAAAGCGCACGGCCAGGTCGATGCGGGCGTTGATCAGGTCGATGGGCGCATCGTCCACCAGCAGCCGCAGCCGCAGCGCCGGGTGCGCCGCCAGCATGTCCCCCAGAGCCGGGGCGATATGCCGCGCAAAGCCCACGGTGGCCGACAGGCGCAGCTCACCGCTCGGTGCATCGCGCGAAGCAGCCAGTTCGGCCCGTGCCTGCTCAGCCGCCGCCCACATCGCCGCGCAGCGCGCGTGGTAGCGCTGGCCGGCCTCGGTAAGCGCCAGCTGGCGTGTGGAGCGGTGCAGCAGGGTCACGCCGCCATCGCTTTCGAGCTTGCGCACCTGCTGGCTCACGGCCGAGGTGCTCATGCCCAGCGCGCGCGCGGCCCCGCTCATCGAGCCGTGCTGCACCACAGCAGCGAACACGGCCATGCGCTTCAAGTCATCCATGGAAGTCTTTTGTGAAGCTGTGCTTCAAGGTGAAGGCGATTTTTGCCATCTACCGGCTTGTTTGACAAGCCCATATTCTCACTGCATCGACTTCAACCCAAGGACATGACATGAAAATCGCCCTGATCGGTGCCACCGGCTTTGTCGGCTCGGCCGTGCTCGAAGAACTGCTGCACCGCCAGCACCAGGTGACCGCCCTGGCCCGCAACCCCGGCAAGATCACCGCCCGCGCGGGCCTTACCGTGGTGCAGGCCGATGCCCAGGACGCCGCCCAGGTGGCCCAGGCCGTGGCCGGCCAGGAGGCCGTGGTCAACGCCTACAACCCAGGCTGGACCGTGCCCGACATCCATGACCAGTTCCTCATCGGCACGCGCGCCATCTATGCGGGCGTCAAGCAGGCCGGCGTCAAGCGCCTGCTGGTGGTGGGCGGTGCGGGCAGCCTGTTCGTCGCCCCCGGTTTGCAGCTGGTGGACACCCCAGGCTTCCCTGCCGAGTACAAGGCCGGCGCCCTGGCCGCGCGCGAGGCACTGAACCTGATCCGCAGCGAAAGCACGCTGGACTGGACCTTCCTCTCGCCCCCCATCCTGCTGGCCCCCGGCGAGCGCACCGGCCAGTACCGCCTGGGCACCGATGCCCCGCTGATGAACGGCGAAGCCCCCGGCGGCATCAGCGTGGCCGACCTGGCCGTGGCCATCGTCGACGAGCTGGAGAATCCGCGCCACGTGCAGCAGCGCTTTACCGTGGCGAGCTGATCGCCTTCGGCCAGTTATTCCTGCCAATTAAAGTCGTAAACCCGCAATCAAAGTTGTAAACCTGCATCTAGGGCGTGTCATCATTCATTTCGCCCCCCGCGCTGGCCCCGGCATGCGGCGTCTGCTTTGTCGCTTGGCTTGCCAATAGCCTTGCACACGTAAGGAACGCAACGACGAGTGGCGCGCCGGCAAGGGCCTTCCCTTCGGGTTGCCCGGCCTGGGGGCCGTCTGTGGCGTTGCCCGCGCTTGCAAGGTGCACACCTTGCTGCGCACGGGCGCCTTGCATCCAGCCCCCAGGCCGGGCAACGCGATCCCCGAAATTGGTGTTAACAGGCCTTAGTTGGCGCAAACGAACGAGCCGGCCTGATTGACATCTCCAGAGCCACTGTACTTCGGCCATTGAGGGTAGTCGCAGAGGGGGCGGGTCCGGCCCGGTACCCCAGTTACGTCGGTGGTTACCTGATTGGTGGGGGCAATGCCATTTTCCACCCAACGCTCCAGGGTAGTCAGCGAGTCCCAGGTCGCATTGAATGCGGTGCTCACAGCATGGCCAAGTCCGGGTACTTCGTAATAGCGGGCAAAGCTTCGTACGCGGTCCGGTCCCATCTGGGTCTGCAGGCGACGGTAGTAGTCCTCGGTTGCGCGCGAGCTGACCAGTACATCTGCCAAGCCATGGGCCAGTAGCAGCTTTCCTCCCTTGGCGGCGAATGCGGAAACGTCGGTGCTGGTATCCAGCTGGCGGCTGAGCTCGCTGATGCGCGGACCCCAGGGGCCGGGGCTTTCAGGGTCCAGCAACAGGGAGTTGAAGCCTGCATCACGTGTCACGGAGTACTTGATCCACTGATCGACCAGCACGCTGATATAGGGAGCGTTGCGCGGCACAGGCATAGCAGGAGCAGCGGTACCCAGCGCAAGGAACGTGACCGTAGGTTGGACGGGAGACGGGTTGGAGGTGATTCCCAGGTCGGCACCCCAAACGTTGTAACCAGGGTAGCGGGTCTCGCCGCTGGCGAGCGCGAACTTGAAGACCGTGTCCGTGTTCATCACCTTGAGCGCCTGGATCTGAGGGTCGGAGAGACAGTTGTCACCTGTGTCGGCTCCGCCCGTGCATCGCAGTGCGCTTCCACCAACCGTGGCGACCGCCGGGTCAAAGATGGCATTGCACTGCCTTTGGTTGCTGATGAGTCCGTCCTGGACGCCATCGAGTGTGTCGCAAGCCTCCATGGCGGCCTTGTAGACGAGTGCCCGCTTTGGCACGCTGGGGTAGGCGCCTGGCTGGGCCAGAGCGATGTTGCTGCGGTGGCCGCCCAGGAGCGCTGCTGCGTCGTTCCATGCCGGATACCAGGCAATGGCACCATCCCAGTCGGCCGGCCAGCGCTGAATGGCTGCCAATGCCTCGCGGCCGCCAGTGGACCCGCCCGCGAAATAGGACTTCTGCGGGCTGGAGGCGTACCGCGCCTTGATCACGTGGACCGCCGCATCGCGGGTTTTCTTCAGTGCATCGCCGCCGAAGTTCCGCACGGCCTCCTCGTTCAGTCCCCATGTGCCATCCTGCGATCCGTACGCGTTCGCCTGGTGGCCAGAGTCGCTGGCAAAGGTGGCGTAGCCGCGACCAAGCGGTGTCGGCTGGTCCAGGGGACCATTGGATACATTGCCTCTGACGTTGGGGACCGAGCCGTTGAAGCCACCCCCGCCAAACATCATCGTCTTGTTGTTCCAGGCTGTTGGCAGCGCGACATTGAACCGGATGTCTGGGGCGGTGGCATCCACGGGGCCGATGCGGGCTGTGACCAGGCAATGCGCGGGCACCGCTGCAACGCCGCTGCCGCTCGCCTCGACGGGCGTTGCCGTCAATACGCTGCCGCCGGAGGTTGGCAGGTTGATCGCGGATGCCGGGATGGCCAGTCCCGCAAGCTTCTCGCAGGCCATGGGTGCCTGGGCAGCATCTGCCGAGTCATTGCCTCCGCACGCAATCAATCCTGCGGCGGCGGTGGTCAACACGACCCACCGTCCTGGTGCGCTCAGCGCATAGAACTGTTTCATGCTTGTCTCCTTGTGTTATTGGTATCTAAAGCGAGTGGGCGCCTGTGCGCGCTACCCGGAACAAGTCTCGATGCGACCGGGGGCACTGGCAATGTGCGCCGCGCACACTCCGGTTGCTCTGCAGATGTGAGTGGCGGCTGTGCCGTGCCTTCATTCAATGAGGCACGGCCAGCCCTTCAGGATTGAATCGCTGTCTCGGCCTGTAGGCCCGCTTTCACAAGTTCGTGCCGGTACTGCTCCCACCCAGACGCTGGAACAGTTTCTTGCGCGCGGGACTGCACCTGCTGCAGCTTGCTGCGCACCACTTGCGCTGCATCCGGGCCTTCATCCACATGGATACCTTGGGTCATGGTGATATGGGCGCTCTCGAAGCTTCCAGCGCCTGCCAGCAGGATCATGCGGGTAGGTGCGTCGTCCGCCACCAGGGCGACCAGCCCTGGGCTGACACGCTCGGGCGCCAGACCGGACAAGGCGTCCTGTGGCAGTACCCCGTGTGTCATGCCTGTAGCTGCGCTTGGCGCCAGGCAGTTGACCCGGATCCCATGGCGCTCCCCTTCCAGCGCAAGCGTCTGCATGAGACCGACCAACGCCATCTTTGCAGCGCCATAGTTGGCTTGACCGAAGTTTCCATACAGTCCTGAGGACGAGGTCGTCATGACGATCCGGCCATAGTCTTGGGCGCGCATGAGGCCCCAGACTGCCCGTGTGCAGTGAACTGCACCCATGACGTGCACTTCCATCACCAGCCGAAAGTCCTCCAAAGACATCTTGGCAAAGGACTTGTCGCGCAAGATCCCTGCGTTGTTCACCAGAATGTCGATCCGACCCCAGACTCCAGCGGCTTTGTCCACCATGGACTGCACCTGCTCAGGCTTCGTCACGTCGGCGCCATCCACCATCGCTTCGCCCCCTGCCTGCAGGATCTCCGCCACCACGCGCTGGGCGGGGGAGTCCTTGCGCTCGGCGCCCAGATCGTTCACGACCACCCGGGCGCCATGGCGTGCCAGCTCCAGAGCGTGAGAACGGCCTAGCCCGCCTCCGGCTCCAGTCACGATGGCCACCTTGTTCTGCAAAATCTTGCTCATGTGTCTTCCTTGATTTCTTGCTATGGATAGGGTTTTCGGGAACGTCGTGTCAGATGGCGACCGCATCGGCGCCTTTGAGGCCCAACATGGCCCGCGTCTCGGCGGGGCTGGCGATATCGAGTGACAGCTCCTGCAGGATGCGGCGGATCTTGCGTACCTGGTCTGCGCAGGAGGTGGCCAGTTGCCCCTTGCCCAGGTAAAGGCTGTCTTCCAGTCCCACACGCACATTGCCGCCCATGGCGGCGCCTATCGTGAGCAGCGGCATCTGGTGGCGCCCCGCGCCCAGCACCGAGAAGCGATAGCCATTGCGGCCGAACAGGCGGTCGGCGGTGGACTTCATCACGAACAGGTTCTCCGGGTCGGGGCCCAGTCCGCCCAGAATGCCGAAGATGGCCTGGATGAACAACGGGCCTTTTATCAACCCCTCGTCCACAAAGTGCGCCAGGGTGTGCAAGTGCCCCACGTCGTAGCACTCGAACTCGAAGCGCGTTCCGCAGCCATCGCCCAGCACCTTCAGGATGTGCTTGATGTCGCGAAAGGTGTTGCGAAAGATCAGGTCCTCCATGCCTTCGATGTAGGGCTTCTCCCAGTCGTGGCGCCATTCGGTGATCTTGCGCGCAGCAGGGTGGATCGAGAAGTTCATGGAGCCCATGTTCAGCGAGCACATTTCGGGTTGGGCAATCAGGGGATAGGCCAGCCGTTCTTCAAGCGTCATGCGTGTGCTGCCTCCGGTCGTGATGTTGATGACCGCATCCGTGGCTGCATTGATGCGCGGCCCGAACTGCGCGAACACCGCAGGGTCGGCCGTGGGACTGCCGTCGGCCGGGTTGCGCGCATGCAGGTGCAGGATGGCAGCACCGGCTTGTGCCGCATCGATGGCTTGCTGGGCAATCTCATCGGGTGTCAACGGCAGATACGGCGACATGCTCGGCGTGTGCACCGATCCAGTGACTGCACAGGAGATGATGACTTTGTTCGGAAGCTTGTCCATGGTGTGGTCGAGGGAGGCTGGTTTCTTGGATGTGTCGAAGGCGAGGGCCCCCTGGCACGGCGAAGTGGGCGCAGCGGCGAAGGTGCGCGGATCAGACGGCAAGCCAGTCGGTCAGCAATTGCTCGTTGGATGACAGCTCTGCGGGCGTACCCTCGAAGACGATGCGGCCGTGCCCCATGACGCACACGCGTGTGGAGACTTTCAGGGCAATGGCGAGCTTTTGCTCGACCAACACCACGGAAACGCCGCGCTGGTGCATATCCCGGATGCACTCGCCCACTGCAGTGACGATCTTGGGTGCCAGGCCCTCGGTGGGTTCATCCACCAGCAGCACGAGTGGATTGCCCAGCAACGAACGGCAGATGGTCAGCATCTGCTGCTCGCCCCCGGAAAGGCTTGCAGCTTTCGTGTTCCGCCGCTCCTTCAGCCGAGGGAAGTAGTCGAACATCTGATCGACCGTCCATTGCACAGCGCCTGCCACCGCTGGCTGCTCGCCCATGTGCAGGTTCTCGTCCACGGTGAGGTTGCCGAAAACCTCGCGTTCTTCAGGCACGAATCCCAGACCAGCGCGGCAGATCGTGAATGGCCGCAGACCAGTGATTTCACGTCCCTGAAGCACCACATGCCCCGAGGTGGGTGGCACAAGTCCCATCAGCGCTTTCATGGTGGTGGAGCGGCCTGAGCCATTGCGCCCCAGCAAGCTCACCACTTCGTTGCGCCGCACTTCAAATGAGACGCCATGCAGGATGTGGCTCTTCCCGTAGTGCGCATGGAGCTGGTCTACGCTCAGCAGCGTGGGGGGCGCACTCATGCCAGCACCTCCTCACCGAGGTAGGCTTCCTTCACGGCAGCGTTGTCCCTGATCTCGTCGGGAGTTCCGGTTGCGATGACCTGGCCATAGACAAGCACGCTGATGCGGTCGCTGATTGAAAACACCACCTGCATATCGTGCTCCACGATGAAGAGCGCCCGGCCGCGCGTCACCTCCCGAATCAACTGCGCGGTGTAGTCGGTTTCCTCGTTGGACATGCCCGCCATCGGCTCGTCCAGAAGGATGACCTTGGGATCGGAAGCCAAGGTCATGGCGATTTCCAGCGACCGCTGTTCCGAATAGGACAGTTCTGCCGCCATCATTCGGGCACGGGACTGCAAGCGCACCTGCTCGAGCAAGCGCTCGGTCTGCTCGCGCACGCCCACAGCGTTGTCGATGAATTTCCAGAACGTGTACTGCAGTCCATGCGAGCGCATCACGGCCAGGCGCAGGTTTTCAAACACCGTCAACTTCGGAAAGATGTTGGTGATCTGGAATGAGCGGGACAGGCCCAGTCGGTTGATTTCCTGGGGTGGCTTGCCCTGGATCTGGGTGCCGTTGAACACGATTTCACCGGAAGACGGAGTGAGGTTGCCGGAAATCAGATGGAACAGCGTGGATTTGCCAGCGCCATTGGGGCCGATGAGTGCATGCCGCTCGTGAGGGAGCAGGTCAAGGTCCACGCCCCGGATGATCTCGGTCGGGCCGAAGGATTTCTTCAGGCCACGAAGGGAAAGTATGGAGTTCGTCATGCGGGCTCCTGCGCACTGGTTATGGAAGAGGAAGCGAGGGAGTCCGGCGACGCGGGGATCTCATCGTCCTGACGGTTCTCCTGCAGAGTTCGCAATTGCTTGCCGGCGAGGTAAGCAAGGGCACTGCCCGCGGCCAGTAGCGCAATCGGCACCAGCCAGGTGGTCAACGCAAACGGCGCCCAGTCCACTCCGAAGAGAGAGATGGGAGGCCAGGGGGCCGACGAATCAGGGCCAAGCAAAGCGCGGTAGTCACGTGAGAAAGCCCGCCGCAGCATCTCGACCACAAAGGCGGTGCCACCACCCAAGAGCAAGCTAGCGCCGGCGTAGAGAGCCAGTACCGGGGCGAGCCGCAACGGTCCGACCTTGCGCCAGAGCATTGCCGATCCACCCGCGAGCCCTGCCAGCCCTTGCGGCATGAACATCATCACCACCACGAACACGATGCCCTGGTAAAGCAGCCAGGACTGCGTCATATCGGAGACCGCGTAGCCGAAGAAGGTCATCAATGCCGCGCCCAGTGCTGGACCGAGGAACGAGCCCACACCGCCGATGTAGGCGTTGAGCACAGCCGCCGCCGAAAGGGTGCTCTCAAACAGCACGTAGTTGGCCGCTTCGTTGTTGATCACCTGCAAGCCGCCCGCGATGCCAGAGAACATGGCCGACACCGTGAACACCAGGACGCTGAGCCGGTGCACGTCGTAGCCCAGGAAGGCCAGCCTGTGGCGGTTCTCCCGCAGGCCAAGTGCCAAGCGTCCAACCGGGGTGCGGGTGTAGAGGTAAAGCAGTACCAAGGAAACCAGCACCCAGGCCAGGGTCAGGTAATACACCTCGGTGGTAGAGCCAAACGCAATGCCCATCGACGGCATGCGCATGCTGGAGACACCGGCCTCGCCCCCGAAAACGGTCTTGATGTGCGGTGCGATGGAGTGCAAGAGTTCTGCAATGGCCAGGGTGATCATCGCGAAGTACGTCCCGGTGCGTTTGGTTGAGAACCAGCCAGCGACGATGCCTACCAGCAAGCCACCCAGCGCACCTGCGAGAGGCAGCAGGGGTGTAGGAACAATCCCTGCTCCGCCAACTGCGTTCATGGCATGGACCGTGGCAAAGGCACCTGCACCGAAATACGCAGCGTGACCGAAGGAAAGCATGCCGGCCTGCCCGCACACCACGTTGTAGGCTGAGGCGAACAATGCGGCTATGAGCATCTGGATGGCCGCATTGAGCAGGCCTGCGGAAAGAAGGTAGGGCAGGCCTGCCAGGATGGCAGCGCCCAGGCACAGGGTGCCCAGAAGAAGATGTCGCGTGGTCATGGCGTCACGCCTTTTCACCGAGGAGACCCGAGGGGCGCACGAGCAGCACAAGCAGCATCAGCGCGAACGGAAGAGTGGCGGCAAGGCTGGAGAGCTTGAGCGTAAGCAACCCGCCCACTCCCTCGGCCCAGCTGCGTGCACCAAATACCGCCAGCAGGTCGGCAAGGCTGGTATCGACGGCCACCGCTAGCGAGGTGATGACACCGATGAGGAGCGATGCCAGCATCGCTCCTTCGAGCGACCCCAGGCCACCCACGACCACCACCACGAAGACCATGACGCCCAGCTCCAAAGCCATGTTGGGGTTGGTGGTGTAGAAGGCGCCGGCCACCGCGCCTGCGAGGCCTGCCAGTGCTGCACCCACGCCGAAAACGCCCATGAACACCAGCGGAACGTTGTGCCCTAGCGCTTCCGCCATGCGCGGTCGGTAGATGGCCGACCGCACGACGATGCCGACACGGGTGCGCGTGAGCAGCAGGTAGATCACCACGAACATGGCAACCGCTACCACTCCCATGAAGATTCGGTAGGCGGGATAGCTGGCCGTACCTATGGTGAATGCGGCGAAGTCCAGTCCGTGGGGAAGGCGGTAGTTGACCGGAAAATTGCCGAAAAACAGCTTGATCAACTCGGCAATGATGAAGGACAGGCCGAAGGTGAGCAGCAGTTCGTGGGCATGGCCGTGGTGGTGCACGCGGCGCAGGAAGAATTTCTCCACCACCACGCCCACCAGCCCCACGAGCACGGTGGCTGTCACCAGCGCCAGGGCGAACCCGAGCACGTCCGTGAGCGCGTAGGCGAAGTAGGCACCCAGCATGTAGAACGATGCGTGCGCAAAATTGAGCACACCCATCATCCCGAAGATGAGCGTGAGGCCAGCAGAGACCATGAACAGCAGCAAGCCGTAGATGGTTCCGTTCAGCAGCGAAACGATGAGGGTGTCCATAGGCGTGTGAGGTTCGCGAGAGGGGGACAGGCGAGCGAGATCCCGCGGCAGGCCGCAAGGCCAGCTCCGGCATCTCGTGCGAAAGGAGGGAGAAGAACAGCGCCCCTGCAGGGGCGCTTGCCCATCAGGAGGGGCGTTGCATCTTGCAGCTGGCCTGGGCCGGCGTGGCTGCTTCCTGGGCAGAGAACAGCTTGACCGGCTTGAAGCCCATGTCGGTGTTGTCCACCTTGAACTTGGCGTCTTTCGAAACGGTGGACACGACGAGCGGCAGCAGGGCTTGGTGGTCCTCTGCGCGCATGCTGATTTCGCCGTTGGGTGTCGAAATCTTCGAGGTTTCCAGAGCGCGTGCGAACGCGTTCACGTTGAACTTGCCGCCCTCGGGTTTCACGCGGCTGAGGGCATCGCCCACCATCAGCAGGCCAAACACCGTCTGCGGGTCGGTTGCGACAGGCGCGCTACCCGTCTTGGTACGGTAGTCATTGACAAACTTCTCGCCCTCGGTCGCGCCGGCTTCTGCGTTGAAGGTGTGTGCGATGAAGTGACCGATGGCAAGGTCGCCTGCGTTAGCGATGTTGCCTGGCTGGTCCAGGAAGATGGTGCCAAATCGCGTCTTCAGGCCGGCGGCGCGCGTGGCCTTCATGAGCAGCAGCAGGTCGTTGGACCAGTTGCCCGTGATGACCGTATCCGCCTTGGCTGCCCCGATCTTGGCCACGTACGGCGCAAAGTCCTGGATGCGGTTGACGTCGTGGAGCGTCTTCTCAACCACCTCGTAGCCGCCCAGCGCCGCATTGTCCACCGTGGCCTTCTCCATGTCCTGGCCCCAGGAGTAGTTCTGGTTGATGGCATAGACCCGGGTACCCAGGGTGCCTGAGGCTTTCATCGCCTGCACCAGCGCCTTGGTGCGCACCTGGGCGTTCCCGCTGAAGCGGAAGTGGTGGAAATGGCATTTCTCGCCAGTCAGCTCCAACGCTTCCGCACCCACGTTGATGTAGACGATCTCCTTGCCGGGGTTGCGCAGGTTGTGCTTGCGCACATCTTCCGTAAGCTGCCCGCCGACTGCCGACGATGCGCCCTGAACAATGAGGTGCACGCCGTCGGAGATGGCGGTCTTGAGCTTGTCGGCCGCACCCGTGGGTCCGCCCTGGTTGTCATACTCGACCAACTGGATAGGCTGACCGTTCCAACCACCTTGGGCATTGATCCGGTCCACGGCGTAGCGGGCCGCCGTGCGGTACATCAGGCCGGAGGCGGCCTGTGGGCCCGAGAGCGTCTCGATCACGCCGATTTTGACGCTCTGCGCGGACGCTGCGCTGCTGGCCGCAATGCCTGCAACGGCGATGGCGGCAGTGCCGATGGTGTTGACGATCATCTTCATAGAGTCTCCTTTTGTTGCTATGGGCGTACCGGCGGCGGGTGCCTTACAGGTACTCGAGATTCCCGTCCACGCTGATCGCCTGGCCGGTGATGTTGCGAGCCGCCGGCGAGCTCAGAAACAGTGCAGTGGCAGCGACGTCATCGGCTGTGACCATTCGGCGCAGCGAGATCTTGCGCAGGTACTGCTCGCGCATGGCTTCTGTATCGATGCCGGTGGCTGCCGCGCGGGCTGCGATCACGCCGTCCATCCGTTCCCCCTCGACCGTGCCAGGCAGGATCGCGTTGACACGTACGCCGAAGGGGCCAAGCTCGATGGCCAATGACTTCATGAGTCCGATCACGCCCCATTTAGTGGATGCATAGGGCGTGCGGTAGGCATATCCCAGGCGCCCAGCGACCGAGCTCATCGCGACGATGCAGGGACTGCTGGAAGAGGCGCGGAGCATTGGCACCGCGCGTTTTGCAAACAGGAACTGGCTGTTGAGGTTCACATCCACAGTGCGTTCCCACTGGCTCGCGCTGATGTCCTCGATGGAAGCCGTGGGTCCTGCAATGCCCGCGTTGTTGACCAGCACATCCAGCCCCCCGAGGTTCCCGGCCACGTCCTTGAATACGAGATCTACATCGCGTTCGACAGAGGCGTCGGCCACGCTGGCTGTGACGCCTGGCAACGCCTGGACCAGCCGGTCGATGGCCAGTCCGTCGATGTCGCAAACGTGTACGCGCGCACCTGCCTCACTGAACGCACGAGCAACTGCCGCGCCGATGCCACTGGCGCCCGCTGTGACCAAGACGCGCAGTCCCCGTTCGGGACTCAAGGAATTCATGATGCTCATAAGACAGAGGGCTGTTGCTTTTGCGATGGTTGCTGCCCGGCGCCTGGCTGGATTCGTGATTTCGAACTCCAGATTCGTAGTGGCTCGACCGGTGAGGGAACTGTCGTCGAATGCGAGGCGAACTTCTATGTGGATCGAACACACCTGAGCCGGGGTCCTGGTGTGCGCGACCTACTCAGTGAAAACCCGATGTTTGGCCGCATGGGCAGTGCAAGGTCCTTGGGTAGGCCCCACACTTCAGTCCCACGCACCGCCCGGTGCACCAAGAAAGTGTTCCGCCCCGCCTGTTGGAGAAATTGCGCATGACCAATGCCATCGAGCCGGCCGAAACCGATGTGAGCGAGCGCATCGGCGAAGAATTGATCCAGCTGCTGCATCGCACCGCATCCTCCGAAGAGTTCGCTGCCTGCATGGCACGGGTGGAGGCGTTGCCCGACGACTTGTCCAGAAAGCCGGACCTTCTGGAGCTGGTTCGCATGGCGATGGCCATCCGTAATCGAATGGACGTGCAACAGCAGCGCGAGAGCGGGATGCTTGCGGTGATCGAGTCAGCGCGCGACCTTTCCGGCCGCCTGGACGTACCCGAGTTGCTGGCCACCGTAGTGTCAAGGGCGCGGCGGTTGCTGGGATCGCAAGTGGCCTGGCTGTCGGCCTACGACGCAGGCTTGGACGCATTCCATGTGCTGACATCCGACGGCGCGCTGTCTCGGGGAACAGGAGAGATGCTGGCCGGACGCGACCTGGGGATCGTGAGCGTCGTGGTCAAGAGCCGGTTGCCCTTCACCACCGCTGATTACCTGAACGATCCACGCTTTCCGCACGACCCGCAGCTTGACGTGACGTTCAGGGAAGAGGGCATTGCCGCAGTCGTTGGGGTTCCACTGCTGTGGGAGGATGAGGTGATCGGACTGCTCTTTGTGGCGGATCGCTACCACCGGACACACACCGCACACAACATCTCCATCCTCAGCACTTTGGCCACGCATGCCGCGGTGGCCATCAAGAATGCCATGGCGTTCGAGCAGACCCATGCCGCACTGCGCAGCGCAGAGATCGCCCATGCGCAACTGGAGCAGCATGCGCAAAGCGTCCAGGCCGCAGCTGAAGCCCACGACCAGATGACTACGCTGCTGGCCAAGGGGGCCACGCTGGCCACCATTTGCCAGTCGGTGGCGCAGATCATGGAGGGCGACGTACTGGTACTCGACGAGGTTGGGCAGCCCATCGGACGGGGCGTGGCCGAAACCTACCAGGGCCATGGTGCGGACGCCTACCGTCCGCATGGAGAGCACAGCGATGCCTTGTCACGTGCACTGGGAGAGAGCCGACGCATCGGCCGCTCCGTGATGGCCTACGAAGCACTGGGCGAGAACTGCCGGCTCATCACCGTTATCGGGGGAAGCGATGTGCTCGGCACAATGCTGCTGTTTCGGCAGGCCGCGCTGGATGACGTCGCTGTCCGCACCTATGAACGGTGTGCAAGCATAGTGGGCATCGTGTTGCTGTCTCGCGAGCGCGCTGAGGCCTCGCAAAGCCGCGATCTGTCCAGCCTGCTTCGTGGCTTGCTGTCCCCACGTCAGGACGACCTGCACTTGCTGAGCGACCGGGCAGGTCGATTCGGCGTGGATCTTTCGCGCCCCACCACACTGCTGCTTTTGCAGACGCGCGCCTCGGAGACCGGCTACCTGGCGCGGTGGTTGCGTTCCGCCCAGCTACTGCCGAGAGCGCTTTTTGACGAGCTTGATGGGGTGTTGACCATCCTGAGTGAGACTGTCCGAGCCGATGAAGTCCGGCGCACGATTGACAGCGCAGTTCGGCAGCATTTTGGTCCCGAGTTCCTGGGCGTAGTTTCGCGTCCCATCCCACAGCCGTCGGAGATCCCTTCGCTCCATGCTTCGCTGCGCCGCTCTCTCCCAGTCATGGCCCGTGTGGGCATGCGTGGAGCGATCATCGGCCAAAATGAGTTGGCGCTGTACTCAACCTTGTTCGAAACGCATGACCAGGCAAGCTTGCATGCCTATCTCAAGAGCACCATTGGCTCACTCATCGAATACGACAGGAAGCGTGGCTCCGAGCTGGTCGCCACCCTGCTGGCCTATTTCGACTGCAACCAGAACGCCAAGGCCGCTGCCGAGCGGCTGGGCATTCATGTGAACACCATGCGGCAAAGGCTCGCAACGGCGGAGGGACTGGCGGGGCATTGGGGCAACGCCATGCGAGCGCTGGAGCTCCATGTTTCGGTGAGGCTGTGGGCCCTCAGCGATCACTCTGAGGTTGACCTGCGCTAGCTGCAGCGGGCCGAGAAGGTGGGTTGGGCCACCCGGCATGGCTGTGCTTTGCGCCTAGCCTGGCAGCGATTTCGGCAGATTTCCTTCTTCAACGAACTTCCAACTCAGGACACTAGGGTGTGTTGACATTCGAGGTGACAATACCGCTCCAACCTGATGATCTGGTTGGAGGGCCGATGCGCAAACAACTTCGCGATGAGCAATGGAAACGGATTGAGGGGCTGCTACCTGGCAAGCCGAGCGACCCGGGCA
>NZ_JBKDTZ010000017.1:0-2678 GCF_046339755.1 Acidovorax sp.
ATTACCTTTGGATAGCGTGACACCTGCTTGTTTCAAGAGCTCCATCGTTCCTTCGTTTGTGGAATGAGTGTAGAATTGGGGAATGTTGGAAAGGGAAGGGCCATAGAGCTTCAACAGTCTATCTTGTTCCAACAAGACCACGACTGGTTTTGTGTCGTCTTTGGGATGCAAAGAACCTGACAGAAACGTTTTGATCTTTCCTTTGTCTCCTGGTTGGATGACTTGCCCACTGGAGATGATCATGAAGTAAAGTTGAGAGTAACTCGTAAACTTCAAAATCTTTCCATCCTCCCCTCTCTTCGTCTTGAATTGCTTGTCTTTTTTTTATGTCATTCTTTGGACTTTTTTTTTTTTTTTTTTTTTACCTCTGAGGTTTTGGTCAAAGAACCCAAGGGTGTTCTTGAGTTTAGTTTCCAGTTGCTTGATGCTTGATTCAATAGTACTGGTTGGGCTCGAGAACTTGTACTCCAAAAAGATGGCCCGAGGCTCTCCTCCTTCTCTTTCAGTCATCTCCAGAATGAGGGCATCAAATCCTGCGTTGCATCTTCCCAACAGATGAATCGTCTCGAAGGATGTGGGGCCATCTTGAAGAGATGAAGAAGAGGAAGACGAGGACGAAGAAGAGGTGAGTGGTGCTGTTTCTTTGCCTTCCTTCTCAACCAGGGGTTCGAGGAGGAAAGTTTTACTCTCATTCAGAACCTTGTTGGTGAAGAAGATGGATGTGTCTGCCAGTGATGGTGAGAGAAAGACTGTGTAATCGTCTTTGCACTTGTAAAACTGGGAGATCAGTCGGGCTGTCTGACCTTCCCACGCCCATCGGATCATCCCCTCCCAGCACGAGTGGAACACCTCGAACCATGTGCCGTGGGTAGACTCTTCTCCAATCGGGATCATAGCCATGTGGCTCACAAAATCGAAGAAGGGAGAAGGCTTGTTCTGCTGAGGGAGGCGGATCCTGAGGTGGAGGAGGGAAGAGAGGGGGACCGCAGAAGCGGAAGGGTTTGGGCCGAGGGAGTTG
The DNA here is from genome assembly GCF_046339755.1 of Acidovorax sp. Classification (GTDB taxonomy): domain Bacteria; phylum Pseudomonadota; class Gammaproteobacteria; order Burkholderiales; family Burkholderiaceae_C; genus Acidovorax. The sequence continues at coordinate 1,019 of NZ_JBKDTZ010000017.1, forward strand.
AGGAAGACACCTTGGGCGATCAGGTCGTGGACTGTGTAAGAGGTGTTTTCACGACAGTAGACCTCGTGGTCCATCCAAAGGTTCTCTCCCTTGAGGATCTCATGCACTACATTCCAGTCCTCAAACTCTGGGTAGGTTTCATCCAGGGAGGACGAGAAGGCTGTTGTGAGAGCGTCCAGGGTCATCTGAGAGATTCCTTTTTTGTTCTTCTCAAGAGCCTGGCGAAGCGTCGACAGAGAGTGAGGGTGGCCGTTGCAGTGGGAGATCATGGTCACAAGTGAAGGACTCATGGGCGAATACTCCCTAAAGAGTTCAAGGGAAGAGGCAAGAGAGATGGGAGGGAGTTGAATCCAGTTGATGGGGCGATTGGATGCTGATGTGAGTCCAGTTCTGTCATTGACTGACAAAAAGTAACTGTCAACAGTGGACATCACCACTGTCACGTCTTCGTAGTCGAGAAGATTGTTCAGCTTGCGAAAGAGATCACGGGCGTCGTCTTTAATCTTCATGATCTCGTCGACGCAGAGCAAGATCCTGTCCTTGTTGAGATGAGAGCGACAATAGTAGCGGATAACGTCGAGGGCAGTCTCGATGGTCATGTCGGGGAAGAGAACTCGCACTCTCTCGCAAAAGATATCGAACGTAGGGTGACCGTTATGGGGATCGTCAAGGTCCAAATAGAACCTGTGGACAAGTCGTTGTTTGGAGGGTCAGTTCGGATTCAAAACAGTTGAAGAAAAGAAGGAGGTAACGAACGAGTGGAGGGCGCGACAGCCCAGGTGGAAGAACAACAGATCCGGATCACTTTCACCTCTGAAGATGGTTTGATGATGGTCGTGGGAGATTGTGATCCCGATCGTCTTTTCCAAGTTCTGAATGGTTTTGGGGACTTGGACTTGAAAGAAGAAAGGGCAATGTTCTTTGATCGCAGATTCGTCGGCCATGCGCTTGAGGAGGGAGAATGAGAGACAAGCCAGCGTGAAGAGAAAGCGTGACTTGCCTCCTCCAGGAGACGCTTGCGTGGCAATGGAAGGATTGCTCATTCGGTCGATGCTCGAATACGTGCTTATTTGATTATCAGAGTCCTTCATTGTCTGTTCTTAGTCAGATGTGCGAGGAAAACCCTTCTTCTGGGAGAGAGAGCTTCTTCGTGGACATGAGGGAAAATACCTTTGCACTTGGTGGGCTTGTTCGAAGAAAATCGCGTTCAACAATGGCGTACAAGGCCTTCAGTAGAGGCACATCTCTCTCCACAAGGACATCAAACACTTGCACGGTGAGCTGTTTGTTTTCAAACGTTTAGCTTTTTTCTCTTTTTTTCAAAAGGAAAGGAAAAGAAGAACAAACGGTGTTTGGGCGACAAAAGTCCTTCTTGAGAGCTGAATAGTATTCTGCTGTGACAAAACACAACACTTTCAATCCCATCATGCACTGAGGCAAACTCAAGTTGAATTGGGGAATGAGTTTGTTTTCCAAGCCCTTCAGTTGGGGACAGTCTTCTTCAAGCAAAGAGACAGCCACCATAAAATCGTCTCTGTCTACTTCGTCTGATTGAATGTGGCGTAACTTTTTCGAGGTGCTCATCAAAGATCGTTTTTCCTCTCCTTTTTCCGATCGTCAGAATCAAGCAAAAAAAACAAAACAAAAAACCTGATTGTGC
>NZ_JBKDTZ010000018.1:0-14399 GCF_046339755.1 Acidovorax sp.
CGCCGGACACCGCGGCCCTCGCACCCCTGGCCGCTGCGCAGGCCCGCGAGGCCGACGAGGCACCGGCCCTCCCTGCCTCCAACCCGGCGATGCCCGGCGCCAGCACGCCCCTGCCCAGCGACCTGCAGGCCTGGCTGGACCAGCAGGAGCGCGACATCCTGGTGCGCGCGCTGCGCGAGGCGGGCTTCAACCGCACGGCCACGGCGGCGCGCCTGGGCATCAGCCTGCGCCAGATCCGCTCCCGCATCGCGCGCCTGAACATCGCGGTGCCCAATGACCAGGATGCCCATGACGAAGCCGGCTGACCAGGCCGGCGCCGGCGGCTCCCCCTGGGAGCAAGGCTGGCACCGCTCGGCCGTGCGCCACCTCTCGCCCAACTTCGGCCCCCGTCCGCCAGCGGCGCAGATCGACCTGATCGTGGTGCATTCCATCAGCCTGCCCCCGGGCGAGTACGGGGGCCCGGGCGTGCGCCAGCTGTTCACCAACACGCTCGACTGGGATGCGCACCCCTACTACCAGGGCATCCGCGGCCTTCAGGTGTCCGCGCACTTCTTCATTGACCGCACCGGGGCGCTCTGGCAGTTCGTGGACTGCGACCAGCGCGCCTGGCATGCAGGGCCTTCGGCCTACCGGGGCCGCATGCAGTGCAACGACGACTCCATCGGCATCGAGCTCGAAGGCCTGGAGGGCGAACGCTTCGAGCCTGCCCAGTACGCCACCCTGGCCTGGCTGTGCCGTGACATCGCGCAGCGCTATCCGGTGGCCCATCTGGCCGGACACGAGCACATTGCGCCGGGGCGCAAGCACGACCCGGGTGCCGGCTTCGACTGGCCTGGCATGCAGCAGGCCCTGGGCTGGCCCGCCGAGCGCTTTCCAGAAGCGACCCGGGCGGCATTGCACGAGAACCGACAGGGCCATCGATAGTCGGATGGATAGTTAGACAGGCCCAGCGCTGCCGCAAGCAGCTCCATGGAGCCACCACCGTGTTGCGCGCAGCGCAGCGACGGCCTGTCAAGGCAAATATTTTTTTGTGCCGATGCACATGCGGGCCTCGCCAGAGCGCATGCGGTCTGGCGCGCAAAACCCGGCTGCATCACGCGCCGCTGCGCGGTTTTCACCCCCATCGCTGTGGTGTGCCGTGTGCTCGCGGCGGGTCCGCATGCCTGTGCCATGCCCCGGGACACATGCTGTTTCGGATTTCGACGCCCTCGCTGGCGGTACACTACCGGTAGTGTCTTGAAGCCAATCGACACACCATATATAGTGTGCGCCAGACGAGAAGCTGGCGCATCGCTTCTCTCCCCGGCGGCACCGAACACCGCCCGCACATCCCAGACAGCACCCAAAAAGAGGACATCCATGCACGCTGCTTTGAACACGCCTTCGTCCACCACCCGCCCCGCATCCACGGATGCGCCCGAGGCGGCTTCTGCACAGGAGGGCGCGAACAATACGTTCGCCCACTACCAGATCATCCGCCGCAATGGCGCGGTGGTCCCGTTCGAGCCGCAGAAGATTGCCGTGGCGATGATGAAGGCGTTTCTGGCAGTGCACGGCACCCAGGGCGCCGCGTCGGCCAGCGTGCGCGAAGTGGTGGACACGCTGACCCAGAACGTCGCCCGCGCCCTGGCGCGCTCGCGGCCTGGCGGCGGCACCTTCCACATCGAAGACGTGCAGGACCAGGTGGAACTGGTGCTGATGCGCGGCGGCCACCATGAGGTGGCACGCGCCTACGTGCTGTACCGCGAAAGCCGCACCCAGGAGCGCGCCCGCCACGTCGAACAGGAAGCCCAGGCCGCCCCCGCACTGCATGTGCTGGACGGCGACAAGCGTGTGGTGCTGGACCTGGCCCGCCTGCAGGGCCTGATCGAGTCGGCCTGCGTGAACCTGGGTGCCGACGTGTCGGCCCAGCCCATCGTGGCCGAGACCATGCGCAACCTGTACGACGGAGTGCCCATGGACGAGGTCTACAAGGCCTCGATCCTGGCGGCCCGCACGCTGATCGAGAAGGACCCCGACTACACCTACGCCACCGCGCGCCTGCTGCTGCACACCATCGTGCGCGAAGTGCTTGGCCGCGAGGTCACCCAGGCCGAAATGGGCCAGAGCTATGTGGACTACTTCCCGCAGTTCATCCAGATGGGCGTGGACAACGAGCTGCTCGACGAGCGCCTGCTCAAGTTCGACCTGGTCCGCCTGGGCGCCGCCCTCAAGGCCGACCGCGACCTGCAGTTCGACTACCTGGGCCTGCAAACCCTGTACGACCGCTACTTCCTGCACGTGCGCAAGACCCGCATCGAGCTGCCCCAGTGCTTCTTCATGCGCGTGGCCATGGGCCTGTCGCTCAATGAAACCGACCGCGAAGCCCGTGCCATCGAGTTCTACGAAGTGCTCTCCAGCTTCGACTTCATGTCCAGCACGCCCACGCTGTTCAACAGCGGCACGCTGCGCTCGCAGCTGTCCTCGTGCTACCTGACCACCGTGCCCGACGACCTGGACGGCATCTACGAGTCGATCAAGGAAAACGCCCTGCTGTCCAAGTTTGCCGGCGGCCTGGGCAACGACTGGACGCGCGTGCGCGCCCTGGGCTCGCACATCAAGGGCACGAACGGCGAATCGCAGGGCGTGGTGCCCTTCCTCAAGGTGGTCAACGACACGGCCGTGGCCGTGAACCAGGGCGGCAAGCGCAAGGGCGCCGTCTGCACCTACCTGGAGACCTGGCACCTGGACATCGAGGAGTTCCTGGAGCTGCGCAAGAACACCGGCGACGACCGCCGCCGCACGCACGACATGAACACGGCCAACTGGATCCCCGACCTGTTCATGCGCCGCGTGATGGAAAAGGGCACCTGGACCCTGTTCTCGCCTTCCAACGTGCCCGACCTGCACGACCTGTTCGGCGCCGAGTTCGAGAAGGCCTACGTGGCCTACGAAGAAAAGGCTGCGCGCGGCGAGATCAAGCCCGCCAAGACGGTGCAGGCCACCGACATGTGGCGCAAGATGCTGACCATGCTGTTCGAGACCGGCCATCCCTGGATCACCTTCAAGGATGCCTGCAACGTGCGCTCGCCCCAGCAGCACGCCGGCGTGGTGCACTCGTCCAACCTGTGCACCGAGATCACGCTGAACACCAGCGACACCGAAACCGCGGTCTGCAACCTGGGTTCCGTGAACCTGCTGCAGCACTTGAAGGACGGCCAGCTCGACCACGAGAAGCTCAAGAAGACCATCACGGTGGCCATGCGCATGCTGGACAACGTGATCGACATCAACTACTACGCCGTCAACAAGGCGCGCGATTCCAACCTGCGCCACCGCCCCGTGGGCCTGGGCCTGATGGCCTTCCAGGACAGCCTGTACGCGCTGCGCATCCCCTACGCCTCGCAGGCGGCCGTGGAGTTCGCCGACAAGTCGATGGAAGCCATCTGCTATTACGCCTACTGGGCCTCGACCGAGCTGGCCCGCGAACGCGGCCAGTACACGAGCTACAAGGGCTCGCTGTGGGACCAGGGCATCCTGCCCCTGGATACGCTGGACATGCTGGCCAAGGCCCGCGGCGGCTATGTGGAAGTGGATCGCTCGGCGACCCTCGACTGGGATGCCCTGCGCAAGAAGATCGCGCAGGATGGCATGCGCAACTCCAACTGCGTGGCCATCGCCCCCACCGCGACCATCTCCAACATCATCGGCGTGGACGCATCGATCGAGCCTTCGTTCGGCAACCTGTCGGTCAAGTCCAACCTGTCGGGCGAGTTCACCGTGATCAACGGCGGCCTGGTGCGCGACCTCAAGCGCCTGGGCCTGTGGGATGACGTGATGATCATGGACCTCAAGCACTTCAAGGGCTCGCTGCACCCCATCGACCGCGTGCCCCAGGACATCAAGGCCCTGTACTCCACGGCCTTCGAAGTCGCACCAGAATGGCTGGTGGAGGCCGCATCGCGCCGCCAGAAGTGGATCGACCAGGCCCAGAGCCTGAACATCTACATGGCCGGCGCCTCGGGCAAGAAGCTCGACGACACCTACAAGCTGGCCTGGGTGCGTGGCCTGAAGACCACCTATTACCTGCGCACGCAGAGCGCCACGCACGTGGAGATGAGCACGGTGAACACACGCCAGCTCAACTCCGTGTCGTCGGGCAGCGATGCCGGCGCAGCGCAGGCTGCACCCGCCAAGCCCAGCCCTATGGAAGTGGCTGCTGCAGCCGCTGCCGCGCAGGCCGCGGCACTGCCTGCCACCGACATAAAGTTCTGCGCCATCGATGATCCAACCTGCGAGGCCTGCCAGTAAGGCCTCGTGAAGCGGCGTGCATGAGGACCCATGCACGCCGCTTCGGTGCTGTGAAGCAACAAAACGTTGCTGCGCAACGCTGCGGTGCTTTCCTTTTTGCAGCACTGCTTTCATAATCCGAACACTGGAAAATCTATGTTGTCCTGGGACGAAGAAGTCAAGCCCTCATCGCAAAATCAACTGGACGGTGGACTGAGCAAAAGCCACCCGGCGGAACAGTCGCCCGTGTCTTTCCAGACCCCTTCCCTGCAGGCCGTGCACGCGTCGATGACCGCATCCGCGAACGCACAGACAACACCTGCCGCAGCCCCCACGCACCGCCGCGTGAACGCTGCCGACAAGCGCATCATCAACGGCCAGACCGACGTCAACCAGTTGGTGCCGTTCAAGTACAAGTGGGCTTGGGAGAAGTACCTCGCCACCTGCGCCAACCACTGGATGCCGCAGGAAGTGAACATGACGCGCGACATCGCGTTGTGGAAAGACCCCAACGGCCTGACCGATGACGAGCGCCGCATCATCAAGCGCAACCTCGGCTTCTTCGTGACCGCCGACTCGCTGGCCGCCAACAACATCGTGCTGGGCACCTACCGCCACATCACCGCGCCCGAATGCCGCCAGTTCCTGCTGCGCCAGGCCTTCGAGGAAGCGATCCACACGCACGCCTACCAGTACATCGTGGAGTCGCTCGGCCTCGATGAAGGCGAGATCTTCAGCGCCTATCTGGAAGTGCCCTCGATCCGCGACAAGGACGAGTTCCTGATCCCCTTCATCGAGGCGATCATGGACCCCAACTTCCACACCGGCACCTTCGAGACCGACCAGACGCTGCTCAAGTCGCTGATCGTCTTCGCCTGCCTGATGGAAGGCCTGTTCTTCTACGTCGGCTTCACGCAGATCCTGGCGCTGGGCCGCCAGAACAAGATGACCGGCGCCGCCGAGCAGTACCAGTACATCCTGCGCGACGAGTCCATGCACTGCAACTTCGGCATCGACCTGATCAACCAGCTCAAGCTGGAGAACCCGCACCTGTGGACGGCGGAGTTCAAGGCCGAGATCAAGGCCCTGTTCATGAAGGCCGTGGAGCTCGAGTACCGCTATGCCGAAGACACCATGCCGCGTGGCGTGCTGGGCATGAACGCATCGATGTTCAAGGGTTACCTGCGCTACATCGCCAACCGCCGCGCCACCCAGATCGGCCTGGAGACGCTGTTCCCCAACGAAGAAAATCCATTCCCCTGGATGAGCGAGATGATCGACCTGAAGAAGGAACGCAACTTCTTCGAGACGCGCGTCATCGAGTACCAGTCGGGTGGCGCATTGTCCTGGGACTGACCTCGCAGGTGCACGCACGCCATGGATCCCCACACCACGCCCTGCACGGACAACGCCCAAGCGCGTTGCCGTGCAGGGCGTTCCCGTGTTCATGGAGATGGGCCAAGACCCATCTCCATGGATCGCTTCATGTCCACTGTAGACACGAAGTGCTCTTTGCAAATTGACTCAAGGAGAACATGATGGCAACTGCGAAAAAACCCGCTGCAAAGAAGGCAGCTCCCGCGAAGAAGGCTGTAGCTGCAAAGCCAGCAGCAGCCAAGAAGGCCGCTCCTGCCAAGAAGGCAGCAGCACCAGCCAAGAAGGCCGCTCCCGCCAAGAAGGCAGCAGCACCAGCCAAGAAGGCCGCTCCCGCCAAAAAGGCAGCAGCACCAGCCAAGAAGGCCGCTCCCGCCAAAAAGGCAGCAGCACCAGCCAAGAAGGCCGCTCCCGCCACGAAGGCAACAGCACCAGCCAAGAAGGCTGCCGCTCCTGCCAAGAAGGCAGCTGCGCCCAGCAAGAAGGCTGCCGCTCCTGCCAAGAAGGCCGTAGCAGCGAAAAAGGCCGCGCCTGCGCCCGCCAAGAAGGCAGCCCCTGCCAAGAAAGCGGCCAAGGCCCCTGCCCCTGCGCCAGCTGCAGCAGCAGCCGCCGCGCCCGCAGCGCAGACCACGCTGAACCCTCAGGCAGCATGGCCTTTCCCTACGGGCACCAAGCCGTAAGACCTCTTACGTGCTTCACGCTCAACCCGGTGCTTCGGCACCGGGTTTTTTTATGCCCGGAGGACGGGTGCGGCGCCGCACTGCCCTCGTCCCATGGCCGCACCCACCGGGTCGCAATGTGCCTGGGTGCAAGGCCCTGGGTCAGGCCGGATCGAAGTCGAGCGTATAGCTCTGCGGGCCGCGCTGCGCGATCTTGAGCGCGCCCACACGGTTGCCCAGCTCGGCGCACTGAACCAGCGACCAGCCACGCTCCAGGCCGAACAGCAACGCACCGCGCCAGGCATCGCCGCAACCGGTGGGGTCGACCACGGCAGCCGGCACCACGGCCGGCACCAGCGTCTTCTCGCCCTTCACCCACACCTCGCAGCCCTCGCCGCCCAGCGTCACCACCAGGCCGTCCACGCGCTGCGAGATCTCGGCCAGGCTCCATCCCGTGCGCTCACTGAGCATCTTGCCCTCGTAGTCGTTCACGGTGACCCAGGTGGCCTGTTCAATGAAGCGCGACAGTTCCTCGCCATTGAACATGGGCAGGCCCTGGCCCGGATCGAAGACGAAGGGCACGCCGGCCGCGACCAGTTGTGCCGCATGCTCGAGCATGGCATCGCGGCCATCGGGCGCGATGATCGCCAGGCGGATGCCTTCGCCGGATTCGATGCGGTTGGCATGGGCCTGCATCATGGCGCCGGGGTGGAAGGCTGTGATCTGGTTGTTGTCGCGGTCGGTCATGATCATGGCCTGCGCGGTGTGCACGTCCTGCACCTGGCCCACGAAGCGGCGGCTGATGCCCAGGTCGTCCATGCGCTGCAGGTAGTCCGCACCATCGCTGCCCACCATGGCCATGGGCACGGGATCGCCACCCAGCAGCTTGAGGCTGTAGGCGATGTTGCCGGCGCAGCCGCCAAAGTCGCGGCGCAGCGAGGGCACGAGAAAGGACACGTTGAGGATGTGCAGCTGCTCGGGCAGGATCTGCTCGGCAAAGCGGCCCTCGAAGGTCATGATGGTGTCGAATGCCAGGGAACCGCAGATAAGGGCAGCCATAGGTAGGAAGAAGATAAAGGGTTGAGAAAGAAAAGACCCCGATCCGGCGGGATCAGGGATAGAAGGTCATCACCCGGTAGCCCGACACCCGCGAGGCTCCCGAGGTCACCACCACCGAGACCGAGGTGCTCCACTCGCCGCGCGCCGCCAGTTCGGCAGGCGCCGCAAGATCAGCGGGCAGCAATACGCGCCGCAGCACGGGCTGGTCCTGGGCATCGGTGAGCGTCAGCTCCACCGCCGGCATGGCCAGCGGTATCTCGGCACGGCTCTTGACGGTGAGGGCCAGCACATAGCCATCGCCACGGGCCTTGTTGAAGGACGAGCTGTCGATCACCAGGTCGGCAATCTGGCGCTGGGGCGCCAGCGTGCAACCCATGTAGGAGCACAGTTGCTGCAGCCAGGGGCGCGCGCGGCTGTCCATTGCGGCGATGCGGTTGCGCTCCTGCACGGCGACCTGCAAGGCCAGCACCCCGAGCAGAAGCACCAGCACCAGCAACAGCACGGTGCGCACCAGCGGCCGGCGCCAGAAGGCCTTGCGCCGTGCTGCCCGCACGAAGCTCACCTCCTCGGCATCGGCATGGCCGGCCGGCAGTTCGTCGTCTTCATCGGCATCCAGGGCCGCCGCTGCAGACCCGCGCACGCCACTGGCGCCATCGGGCCGGGCGAGCGCCGGTGCCGAGGCCGGAAACACCGGATCGGGCATCAGCTCGAAGTCTGCGTCAGGGGGAAAAGGCGTCACGGAATCGGAAAACCCGCTCACGGATGCGTTCGGGTCCACCGGCGTGCGCGGCGGCCTGGGCTCGGGCGCAGGCGCTGCGGCAACATGGCCGAACAGCGGCACACCATCATCGTGGTCGTCGTCATCCTCATCCGGCACCGGGGACTCGCGCCGCGCCGCAGGCGCAGTGGCCGGCAGGTCCAGGGGCGGATACGCATCCTCATCGCCAGTGCCCTCGCGCAGAGACATGATCTCCGTGTCCGGGCCATCATCGCCGTAGCCATCGCGATCGGCTGCGGGCAGGGAATCGGAAAAATCCGCCACCGGCAATTCGTAGCCTCCAGGCAGCGCGATGCCCTCGGACACCGGGTCCACCACGCCCTTGGGCAATGCCGGACTCGCCACCGGGGCCAAGTCGGCCAGCAGCGAGGCCGCCAGGCCCGGCAGCACACGGCTCTCCTCGCGCGGCGGCGGGGGCACGAAGGCGGTGACAGCGGCAGCAGCCGGCGACACGGCTGCCGCAGGTGGCGTCAGCGGCGCAACAGGCGCCACGGGGGCCAGCGGTGCAAGAGGGGCCAGGGGCGCCAACGGTGCCAGGGGTGGGGCGCGCCAGCCAAAGGTCTGCAAGGGCTCCAGGCTCAACTCGTCGGCAATGGGCGCCGCAGAGGGCGCACGCGTGGCCGACAGGAACGCAGGAACCGTGGGGGCGGGAATCTCGAACGAATCGCCAGCCCTGGCGCCAGGGCCCGCTGCCGGAGCCGCAGGCGCCGCGGGTGAAGACACGGCCGGCACAGGGGCTGGCACAGGCACAGGCGGCTGGGTCACGGCACGGCCCGCAGGCCGCGACGCAGACTCGTCGAACACACCCCAGGCGCCCCGCTCTTCGGCGGGCCGGGACACGACCACGGGCGGCGGACGCGTGTCGGTGAGGGACACGTCGGGCAGCATCGGCGGGGGCGGCGCGGCCACCAGGTACGCCGCCGCATCGAACACCTCCTTGCACTGGCCGCAGCGCACCCAGCCCTCGGAAATGCGCAACTGGTCGGCGACCACCTTGAACTGGGTCGCGCAGGCCGGGCAGCGTGTGATCTGGCTCATCTGCGGTCGATTGTAGGGGGCGGCGCGTGCCGCCCGGTGTGCGGCTTCAGCGTGCAGCCGTCATGAGGATCCAGCCGTCCTCGGTGTCCGCCACTTCGAGCTTCACCCAGGGGGCATAGGCCTCCTTGAGCTCGTCGGCCTGGCGCTCCAGGATGCCGGCCAGCACAAGGTGGCCGCCGGGCGCCACGTGGTTGCACAGCAGGGGGGCCAGCACGCGCAGCGGCGTGGCCAGGATGTTGGCCAGCACGGTCTGGTACTGGCCCTGGGCCTTGTCGGGCAGGCCGGCGCGCAGTTGCACGCCATTGGCCTGGGCGTTCAGGGCCGTAGACTCCACGGCCGCCGTGTCGATGTCCACCGCATCGATGTCGGCGGCGCCGAACTTGGCGGCACCGATGGCCAGGATGCCCGAACCACAGCCGTAGTCCAGCACGCGGCCGAAGGCGGCGGCGCCTTCACCGCCTGCACCCTGGCGGGCGATCCAGCGCAGGCACATGCGCGTGGTCGGGTGGGTGCCGGTACCAAAGGCCAGGCCCGGGTCCAGGCGGATGCTGCGCACGGCCTGGGCCGGCAGCTCGTGCCAGGTGGGCACGATCCAGAAGTCGGGCGTGATGTCCACCGGCGCGAACTGCGACTGCGTGAGCCGCACCCAGTCCTGCTCGGCCACCTCGGCCAGGCCCAGCACCTGGCAGCCCTCGAAGAAATCCTGCACCGACAGCAATTGCTGCGCCTCGGCCGCAGCCTCGCGCGTGGGGAACAAGGCCACGACACGGCTGCGCTGCCAGCCATCCTTGGGCGGCGGCATGCCGGGCTCGCCGAAAAGCGCCTGCTCGGCATCGGTCTGGGCGTCGGCGTCCTCGACCGAGACGCTCAGCGCGTCCAGCGCGTCCAGCGCGTCGCTGAGCGGCTCGATCCGGTCTTCGGGGCACATCAGAATCAGCTCGAACATGGGCGTACGCCTCTCAGAAAAAATGAAATGCCGGCCCCCGTCGCCAGGGGCCAGCATGTAGATCAACCTGCTAGGCAAGAGCTCAGCGCTTGTGGTGCGAGAGCCATTCTTCCAGGTAGTGGATGTTGGTGCCGCCGGCCATGAACTTGGCGTCCACCATGAGTTCACGGTGCAGCGGCACGTTGGTGTTGATGCCTTCGATCACGGTCTCCGACAGCGCGGTGCGCATGCGCGCCAGCGCCTGCTCGCGCGTATCGGCGTGCACGATGATCTTGCCGATCATCGAGTCGTAGTTCGGCGGCACAAAGTAGTTCGTGTAGGCATGCGAGTCCACGCGCACGCCGGGGCCGCCCGGCGCGTGCCAGGTGGTGATGCGCCCGGGCGAGGGGGTGAACTTGTACGGGTCTTCGGCATTCACGCGGCATTCGATGGCGTGGCCGCGGATCTCGATCTGGCGCTGGGTGAAGGGCAGCTTCTCGCCAGCCGCGACCATGATCTGCGTGCGCACGATGTCCACGCCGGTGATCCACTCGGTCACCGGATGCTCCACCTGCACGCGGGTGTTCATCTCGATGAAATAGAACTCACCGTTTTCGTACAGGAACTCGAAGGTGCCCGCACCGCGGTAGCCGATCTTCTTGCAGGCGGCGACGCAGCGCTCGCCGATCTTCTCGATCAGCTTGCGCGGGATGCCGGGGGCCGGCGCCTCTTCGATCACCTTCTGGTGGCGGCGCTGCATGGAGCAGTCGCGCTCGCCCAGGTAGACCGCGTTGCGGTGCTTGTCGGCCAGGATCTGGATCTCGATGTGGCGCGGGTTCTGGAGAAACTTCTCCATGTACACCGCAGGATTGCCGAAGGCCGCGCCGGCTTCGGCCTTGGTCATCTGCACGGCATTGACCAGGGCCGCCTCGGTGTGCACCACGCGCATGCCGCGGCCACCGCCGCCGCCAGCGGCCTTGATGATCACGGGGTAGCCAACGGCCTTGGCGATGCGGCGGATCTGCACCGGGTCATCAGGCAACTCGCCCTCGGAGCCAGGCACGCAAGGCACGCCCGCACGGATCATGGCCTGCTTGGCCGACACCTTGTCGCCCATGATGCGGATCGACTCAGGCGTGGGACCGATGAACTGGAAGCCGCTCTTTTCCACGCGCTCGGCGAAGTCGGCGTTCTCGGACAGGAAGCCGTAGCCGGGGTGGATGGCCTCGGCATCGGTGACCTCAGCGGCCGAGATGATGGCCGGCATGTTGAGGTAGGACAGCGGCGAGGGCGCGGGGCCGATGCACACCGCCTCTTCGGCCAGCTTGACGTACTTGGCGTCGCGGTCGGCCTCGGAATACACCATCACGGCCTTCACGCCCAGCTCATGGCAGGCGCGCTGGATCCGCAGGGCGATCTCCCCGCGATTGGCAACGAGAATCTTCTTGAACATGCGCGCCTTATTCGATCACGAACAGCGGTTGCCCGTATTCCACAGCCTGGCCGTTTTCGCCCAGGATGCGGGTCACCGTGCCGGACTTGTCGGCCTCGATCTCGTTGAGGATCTTCATGGCTTCGATGATGCAGATGGTCTCGCCTTCCTTGACCTGGCTGCCGATCTCGACAAAAGGCTTGGCGCCGGGGCTGGACGAGCGGTAGAAGGTGCCGACCATGGGCGACTTGACCGTGTGGCCTGCGGGGGCCACGGGGGCCGGCGCGGGCAGCTCGGCGACCGGTGCGGCCGCCTGGGCGGGAGCGGGGGCCTGCTGCTGCATGGGCGCTGGCACATACTGCTGGACCACGGCGCCGCCGCTCTTGACGATGCGGACCTTGCCCTCGGCCTCCGTGATTTCGAGTTCGGATACATTCGACTCGGACACGAGGTCGATGAGGGTCTTGAGTTTTCGCAGATCCATGAAAGCTCCAACGGCTAAAAACTGAACAGGGCGCGAATTTACTCCAATTTCGCCCTATTTCGGTCTTCGGACCACATTTTTGATGAACGCCGATCTAGGAGCCATCCGCACAAACGCAGGATACCGAGGCACCAATCCTTGCCCCGTCTAGCGCAGGGCCGCCCACTGCTGCAGATCCTGCGCCGTGACCTGGCCCATTTTACGGTGCAGCACCCGCCCTGCCCCGCCCAGCACCACCGTAAAAGGCAGGCCGCCCGTGAGGTTTCCGAACGAACGCCCAAGATCTGTGCCCTGCATCCCGGCCAGGCCCACCGGAAATTCCAGGGGCAGCCTGGCGAGGAACTTGCGCACCGATGACGGCTGATCGATGGCCAGCGCCACCACCTGCCAGCCTTTGGGCGCATGTTCGCGGTAAAAGGCATTGAGCATGGGCAGCTCTTCCACGCAGGGCGCGCACCAGGTCGCCCAGAAGTTGATGAGCAACGGCTTGCCGGCAAAGCGCTGCAGCGGCAAGGCGGCTCCATCGGGCGTTTCGAACTCCATCGCCCACAGGGCTTTTTCAGCCCCGTCCTCCACGGCGTGGGGCTGGAACTTCCACCATGCCACCCCCGCCCCGCCCACGGCGGCCGCACCGGCCACGCCCGCATACAGCCAGCGGCGGCGGGCGGGATTGGCAGGGCTGGCGTCCATTGGCGTGGCAGGCGAAGTGTCGGGAATGGGGTGGGTCATGGAGCAGGGGTTTCGGAATCTTGGAGCAGATGGCGTACGGCCGTGATGTCCCCACGGGGCGAGCGCCCCTTGGCATCGGGCCGCAGCGCGCCACGCAGGTCATCGAGGTCATGGATCAGCAGGTGGACTCCGATGATCTCGTTCAGTTCAGGCGATTTGCTGCCCAGGCTCAGGGCTTCGACCGATTCGCCGTGGAAACCGGGAACCGTGCGCGGCTCGTAGTCCACATGGTGGTCGATGAGGGCAATTTCTGCGGATTTGGAATCATCGCAGAACAACTGCAGGTAAATGTCCGACAGGCGCGTGGCCGTGCCATGCCACACGGCACCGGCCAGATGGGGGCGAAAGGCCGCCATGCGCTCCATCCAGACCAGGGCCAGCTGGCGCAGGGCGCGCAGCTCGCGCGGCTGGGTATCGGCACAGAACAAAGCGATGTACTCGCGCACCGCGTCCTCGACCTGGTCGTTGCCAGGCAGGGCCGTGCGGGCGGGCAGGCCCATTTCGCGCAGCGCACGACGCTTGGCGGGGCCCCACTCCATCCCTTCCTCGACGACGATGCGGGCGGTGGTATTGGCGATTTCGGCACTCAGAGGTGTGTTCATGGCACAAACCAGGCAGTGGAGGCTCCATTGTGGCGCGAACGCGCCTTCGGGGTGCTGCGCATGCCCCCACAACCCTGCAGCCTACCGTGCCATGACGCCTTATAGCTATCGATTGCATAGCACTTCAGGCTCAGGGCCGCTGCGGCGGGGCCTTGGGGATTGAAACGTAGAATCCTCGCCCATGCATATACACATCCTGGGCATCTGCGGCACCTTCATGGGCGGCCTGGCAGCCCTGGCCCGCGAGGCGGGCCACCGGGTCACCGGCTGCGACGCCGGTGTCTACCCGCCCATGAGCGACCAGTTGCGCGCCCTGGGCATCGAGCTGATCGAGGGTTACGGCACCGACCAGCTGGACCTCCAACCCGATGTGTTCGTGGTCGGCAACGTGGTCAGCCGCGTCCGGCTGGCCGACGGGAGCCCCAAATACCCGCTGATGGAAGCCATCCTGGATGCAGGGGCCCCCTACACCAGCGGCCCCCAGTGGCTGGCCGAGCAGGTGCTGCAGGGCCGCCATGTGCTGGCCGTGGCCGGCACGCACGGCAAGACCACGACCACCTCGATGCTCGCCTGGATCCTGGAAAGCGCAGGCCAGCAACCCGGTTTCCTGATCGGCGGCGTGCCGCTGAACTTCGGCCTCTCGGCGCGCCTGGGCGCGGCCGCACGCCCGCATGCGGGCGATGGCCCCCTGGGCGCCAGCCCGTTGTTCGTGATCGAAGCCGATGAGTACGACACCGCCTTCTTCGACAAGCGCAGCAAGTTCGTGCACTACCGCCCGCGCACGGCGGTGCTGAACAACCTGGAGTTCGACCACGCCGACATCTTTGACGACCTGGCCGCCATCGAGCGGCAGTTTCACCACCTGGTGCGCACCGTTCCCGCCAACGGTCGTCTGGTGGTCAATGGTCGCGACGAGAACCTGCAAGCCGTGCTGGCCAACGGCTGCTGGACGCCCGTGGTTCGTTTGGGGGCCCGCAAAGAGTCGCCTGGCGAGGTGCGCGCACGAGGCGAGCCCGACGCTTTTGATGTGCTGCGCGGGAGCATGAAAAT
>NZ_JBKDTZ010000019.1:0-4226 GCF_046339755.1 Acidovorax sp.
GCCACAGCGTGGTCGACGCCGCCCTGGTGCACCTGGCCCAGGTCACGCGCGAGGTCATGCGCCCGCAGGACCTGCTGGCCCGCTATGGCGGCGAGGAATTCGTGCTGCTGCTGCCCGACACCGCGGTGGACGCCGGGGTGGCCGCCATGACGCGCCTGCAGCGCGAGCTGACCACGCGCTTCTTCCTGCAGGGCAGCGAGAAGATTCTCATCACCTTCAGCGCGGGCGTGGCGCAGCTGCACGATTCGGAGAGCAGCTTCGACGCCATCAAGCGCGCCGACCAGAGCATGTACCTGGCCAAGCGCTCAGGCAAGAACCGGGTCATGGCAGCATGAGCCCCCGCCGGTGACGCCCCAGCAGCGCCGCGCCTTCCTGCTGCTGGCCGCCCACGGCGCGGCCGCCACCACCCTGCCCCGCTGGGCCTGGGCCCAGCCGCGGCGCCAGCAGGGCAACCCCTTTGCCCTGGGTGTGGCCAGCGGCGACCCCAGCGCCGATGGCGTCGTGCTCTGGACGCGCCTGGTGCCCGACGACAGCCATGCCAGCCAGGCCTTCACCGTGCGCTGGGAGCTGGCCGACGACCAGGGCTTCCAGCGCATCGTGCAGCGCGGCCAGGCCACGGCCCATCCAGCCCTGGGGCACAGCGTGCATGTGGAGCTGGCGGGCCTCGCGCCCGGCCGCTGGTACCACTACCGCTTCATACATGGCGACGCCTTGAGCGCCACCGGCCGCACCCGCACCGCCCCGGCCGCCGACGCCCTGCCCGAGCACCTGCGTGTGGCCTTTGCCTCGTGCCAGCGCTGGGAGCATGGCCACTACGCGGCCTGGCGCCATGTGGCGGCCGATGCGCCCGACCTGGTGCTCTTTCTGGGCGACTACATCTACGAGTACGCCAGCCCCCGGGACACCTCGGGCCTGGCGCGCGTGCACGGCCTGCGCCTGGCGGCCACCCTGGCCGACTACCGCGACCGCTACGCGCTGCACCGAAGCGACCCGGCCCTGCAGGCGGCCCACGCGGCCTGCCCCTGGCTGGTGACCTGGGACGACCACGAGGTGCAGAACGACTACGCAGGCAACACGGGCAAGGGCGACCCTGCGGCCTTCCTGGCCCAGCGCAGCGCCGCCTGGCAGGCCTTCTACGAGAACATGCCCTTGCGCGCCGCCAGCCTGGTGCAGCGCGACTATTCGGCCCTGCAGCTGTACCGCCGCCTGCCGTGGGGCCGCCTGGCACAGCTGCATGTCCTCGATGCCCGCCAGTACCGCAGCCTGCAGGCCTGCCGCACCACCGGTGCCAGCGGTGCCGGTGCCGTGCGCCCCAAGGACTGTGCCGAGCTGGCGGAGCCCGGGCGCAGCTTTCTGGGCAAGGCGCAGGAGCAGTGGCTGGACGCCGGCCTGGGCGCCGATGCCCGCGATGGCCGCACCCGCTGGAGCGTGGTCGCGCAGCAAACCCTGTTCTCGCCGCGCCACTACCCCTCGGGTGTTGTGTCCACCGACAGCTGGGATGGCTACCCCGCCGCGCGCGCCCGCCTGCTGCGGTCCCTCACCCAACATGCCCCGCGCAATGCCGTGCTGCTGGGCGGCGACATCCACCAGAACTATGTGTGCCGCGTGCTGGCCGACATGGCGCGGCCCGATGCCCCGGTGATCGCCAGCGAGTTCTGCGGTACCTCCATCAGCTCGCGCTCGGGCACCACGCAGGACAAGGTCGACGCCGTGGTGCGCCACAGCCCCCACGTCTTGCTGGCGCGCTGCGAGCAGCGTGGCTACGGCCTGGCCGACATCACGCCCGCGCGCTGGACCACCACCCTGCGCGTGCTGGACGACCCGCTGCGCGAGGACAGCGGGGCCAGCACGCTGGCGCGCTTCGTGGTCGAGGACCGGCGCGCCGGGCCAGTGCCGGCCTGAGCCAGGCGCTGCAATACCCTTTCGGGCGCTTGTAGCATCCTGTAAATAAAGCGCCCCGCGGCCGAGCGCGGGCCTTACCATGGCTTGATCCCAGCCCCTTGGAGACAAGCGATGCGCAAGACACCCCCCACCCTGACCCTGCTGGCCGTGGCCGCGCTGCTGGCCGGCTGCGCCAGTGCACCCCGGTTCGACTACACGGTACCCGCCCAGCCCGAGGGCTCCTCTGGCTACACCGAAAAGCCCGGCTGGGCCACCGAGAAGTTCGCCGTGGCCGCCGCCAACCCGCTGGCCACCGATGCCGGCTACCAGATCCTCAAGGCCGGCGGCTCGGCCCTGGATGCGGCGATTGCCGTGCAGATGGTGCTGACCCTGGTCGAGCCGCAGTCGAGCGGCATCGGCGGCGGCGCCTTCCTGCTGCACAGCACCGGCCAGAGGGTGGAGGCCTATGACGGCCGCGAGACCGCACCAGCCGCTGCCGACGAAAAGCTGTTCCTCGGCCCGGACGGCAAACCCGTGCCTTTCCATGACGGGGTCGTGGGCGGCCGCTCGGTCGGCGTGCCCGGCACCGTGCGCATGCTGGAGATGGCGCACAGGGAGCATGGCAAGCTGCCCTGGGCCACGCTGTTCCAGCCGGCGATCACCCTGGCCGAGGGCGGCTTCAAGGTCAGCGCGCGGCTGAACACCTTGGCGGCAGCCGACGCCCACCTCAAGAAGGACCCGGTGGCGGCGGCCTACTTCTACAAGCCCGACGGCGACGCGCGCGACGTGGGCTTCAACCTGCGCAACCCCGAGCTGGCGGCCGTGCTGCGCCGCATTGCGGCCGAAGGCAGCAAGGCCCTGCACGAGGGCGAGATCGCCCAGGCCATCGTGGACAAGGTGCAAACGCACCCCACCAACCCCGGCAAGCTCAGCATGGCCGACCTGGCCGGCTACCAGCCGAAAAAGCGCGAGCCCCTGTGCCACGACTACCCGGTGGCCAGCAAGATCTTTCGCATGTGCGGCTTCCCACCGCCGAGCTCGGGCGCCATCGCCATCGCGCAGATCCTGGGCATCCTCAAGAACACCGATGCGGCCGCGATGCCGCTGGAAAACGATTTGCCCACGGCCGACTGGCTGCACCTGTACACCGACGCCGCACGCCTGGCGTTTGCCGACCGCGCCCTGTACGTGGCCGACCCCGATTTCGTGCAGCCGCCCGCCGGCAACTGGGCCAGCCTGATCGCCCCGGCCTACCTGGCCGAGCGCGCCAAGCTCATCGGCACGCAAAGCCTCAAGGTCGCCCAGCCCGGCAAGCCTGGCGCCGCGACCACCAGCTACGCCCCCATGCCCGACCAGCCCGAGTACGGCACCAGCCACATCAGTATTGTCGATGCCTTTGGCAACGCCGTGGCCATGACGACCACCATCGAGGACCAGTTCGGCGCACGCCAGATGGTCAAGGGCTTTCTGCTCAACAACGAGCTCACCGACTTCAGCTTTGCCCCGGCCGACGCCCAGGGCCAGCCGATTGCCAACCGCGTGCAGCCGGGCAAGCGGCCGCGCTCATCGATGTCGCCCTCGCTGGTGTTCGACAAGGCCACCGGCGAACTGCTCATGAGCGGCGGCAGCCCGGGCGGCGCGGCCATCATCCACTACACTGCCAAGACGCTGTACGGCGTGTTCAACTGGGGCTTGATGCCGCAGCAGGCGATCAACCTGCCCAATTTCGGTTCGATGAACGGGCCTTCATTGCTGGAGGAAAAGCGCTTCCCTTCGCTCACCGTGGAGACCTTGCGGGCGCGGGGGGCGGAGGTGCGGGAGATGAACATGACCAGTGGGTTGCAGGCCATCACGCGGGGGCATGCGCATGGGAAGACGTTGTGGTTTGGGGGGGCTGATCCGCGGCGTGAGGGTGTTGTGATGGGGGACTGATCTGGTTCGTTGGTCCTTTTTTGGAAGCACGCGGTTTGCCTGGTTGAAGGTCGGGAGCCGGGATGTGCGCCCGGCGGCGCAGTAACTTTCTCTTGGGCCGCCAAGAGAAAGTCACCAAAGAGAAGGCGGCCCCCAGTCTGCGTCCCTTCGCTTCGCTGCGGGCAACCTGCGATGCTCGGTCCTGGGGTGGCGTCGCGGAACTCGCTGCGTTCTTCGAACTCCGCTCAAACATCCGCGACGAGCCAGATCACGAAGTGCGTGTGTCCTGCGGCACACGCACCCACCCCAGGCCCTGCGCTTCTCGGCGCAGCCAGCCGGGGTGGGGAGGGGGGTCCGGGACGGCTGCTGCTTCGCAGCTGCGCCGGGGATAGGGCACGCGCTGGGCCCAGCCGCCCTGCCCAGGCCGAGCGCAG
>NZ_JBKDTZ010000020.1:0-28470 GCF_046339755.1 Acidovorax sp.
TCGGCCCATGCCAGCGCCAGTTCGGGCAGCGTCGCCTGCGGGTTGTCTCTGACCACCTCGCGCAGCGCCGCGTACTCTGCCGGCGCAATTACGGGTGGTCGGCCTGTCCTTGCCATCGCATTGCTCCTGTGCAATCAATGCAGCAGGATTGTATTTTGTTTTTTCTACACCCTCCAAAAGAAGGTGGGCCAAGAAAAGGCGACCCCCAGGCTGCCCCCTGGCCCCCGGCGAGGGGGACACGGGCAGCGGGGTCGCCTTTCTTTGGGGTACCTTTCTTTGGCGACGCAAAGAAAGGTACCTCGGCCGCCGGGCCGAGACCCGGCTCCCGTCCTCAGCAGAGGCACGTCATCAAAACAGCAGCCTCGCCGGGCGCATAAACCGGCTCCCGCCCTCCATCAAGGCATGTAGTAACCACTCGCGTCGAGGACAAAGGAATCAAGGCACGTCATGCACGATCTGCCCCGCCGTCAACGTATTGACAGTAGCCCCCGGTATCTCCATAAGTATCCGGCTCCGCTCTGCCGGCATATAGGCAGTGAGGTACATCACCGGCCGCTCATCCATGTCGTGCAGCAACCTTACCAACCGCAACATCGGCCCCCCCACCTCGGTTTTGAGCAGCCCCGCGCGCTGCGGGTCGGCCACCACGGCGCTGATCTCCTGCACCACGCGGCCGAACTGCACGCCCTGGGCCATCAGGATCTCGTAGAGCGCCTTCTTCTTCAGGGCCGCCGCCGTGGCGCGCTGGCCGATGTCCTGCGGCACCCAGGCGTCCGTGAGCAGCGCGGGCGCGCCGCCGATGTGGCTGCGCAGGCGCAGCGCGTGCATGGCCTTGGCCCCGGGGGGCAGCAGCAGCAGCGAGGCCACATCGCGCGGGGGCTCGGCCTGGGTCACCTCCAGCACCTGCACCTCGGTCTCCTGCGCGGTCTTGCGCAGGCTGTCGATCACGCTCAGGCTGGGCACGCGGCGCGGCAGCGGCAGGTTGGGCGCGACGAAGGTGCCCTTGCCATGCCGCCGCTCCACCAGGCCCTGCGCCGCCAAATCAGCCAGCGCGCGCCGCACCGTCACGCGCGACACGCCGAAGCGCTCGCACAGCGCCTCCTCGCCGGGCAGCGCGCCGTCGGCGAACAGGCCTTGCGAGATCTGGTCGCGCAGCACCAGGAACAGCTGGCGGTGCAGGGAGGTGCCCTTGGCGGTGGCGAAAGCGGGAGTCGGTGAATTCATGGTGCCCCGAGCATAGCGGGTTGACTTGTTGTTATGTTGTACTATACTGAATACAACTTGCGACGAAGCACTGCCCAACGCGCAAGACCACTACACCCTGGAGACAACACGATGACGATGGGCACTCCCGCTCCCACCCTGCGGCAACAGCTGGCCGCCCCCGGCATGGTCATCGCCCCCGGCGCCTATGACGGCATCGGTGCGCGGCTGATCGAGCAGGCCGGCTTCAGCGCCGTCTACATGACCGGCGCCGGCACTTCGGCCGCACGCGGCTACCCCGACTTCGGCCTGATCACCATGGGCGAGATGGTGGACAACGCCGCCGTCATGGCGCGCGCCATCGGCGTGCCGCTGATCGCCGATGCCGACACCGGCTACGGCAACGAGCTCAACGTGACGCGCACCGTGCGCGAGTTCGAGGCGCGCGGCGTGGCCGCCATCCACATCGAGGACCAGGTGGCGCCCAAGCGCTGCGGCCACCTGGATGGCAAGGAGGTCGTTTCGCGCGAGGAATTCGTCTCCAAGATCCGAGCGGCCGTGCAGGCGCGGCGCACGCCGGAGTTCGTGCTCATCGCCCGCACCGATGCGCGCGCCATGCTGGGCTTTGAAGAAGCTCTGTGGCGCGCCAATGCGGCGCTGGAGGCCGGCGCCGACATGGCCTTTGTCGAGGCCACGCAGAGCCTGGAGGAAATGGCCGCCGTGCCCCGGCGCGTGAACGGGCCTTGCCTGCTCAACGTGGTGCCCGGCGGGCGCACACCCAACATCGACCTGCGCGAGGCCGAGGCCATGGGCTACAAGCTCGCCATCCTGCCCGGGCTGATGCTCAAGGCCGCCATCGAGGCGGGCGATGCCGCGCTGGCCGAGCTCAAGGCCACGCACCTGCCGCCCGCCGTCACGGCCAGCGTGGCGCAGACCTTCCGGCGCTTTGGCGCAGACGAGTGGGACGCCCTGCGCACGCGCTTCAATGCCGGCGCCACCATGGGAAGCTGACATGGCACGCACATTGTTCGACAAGGTGTGGGACGCGCATGTGGTGCGCGAGCTCGGCGATGGCTGGGCGCTGCTGCACATCGACCGCCACCTGCTGCACGACCTCTCGGGCCCGCCCGCGCTGGCCGAGGTGGCCGCGCGCGGCCTGCCGCTGCACGACCGGGAGCTGGTGTTCGCCACGCCCGACCACGCCATGTCGAGCCTGCCCGGCCGTGTGGCCACCACCTTCCCGCTGGGCGGGCGGCTGCACGGCGCGCTCAAGGCGCAGAGCGCTGCCATGGGTGTGCGCCTGTTCGACCTGGGCCAGCCCGGGCAGGGCATCGTGCACGTGATGGGACCCGAGCTCGGCATCGTGCTGCCCGGCCTCACGGTGATCTGCGGCGACAGCCACACCTGCACCAATGGCGGCCTGGGGGCCATGGCCTTCGGCGTGGGCTCGTCGGAGAGCACGCACGCACTGGCCACGCAGACGCTGCGCCAGCAAAAGCCCAAACAGATGCGCGTGCGCTGCGAAGGGCGCCTGCGCGCCGGGGTGACCGCCAAGGACCTGGCGCTGCACACCATCGGCCTGCTCGGCGCGGCGGCGGGCGTGGGCCATGCCGTCGAATTTGCGGGCGAAGCCATCGAGGCCATGGACGTGGAAGGCCGCCTCACGCTGTGCAACCTGTCGGTGGAGCTGGGCGCGCGCTTTGGCATGGTGGCGCCCGATGAGCGCACTTTCGACTTCCTGCGCGGCAGGCCCTTTGCGCCGCAGGGCGCGGCCTTTGATGCCGCCGTAGCCCACTGGCGCACGCTGCCCAGCGATACCGGTGCCCTGTTCGACTGCGAAGTGCTGATCGACGCCGCCACCGTGCGCCCCACCATCACCTGGGGCACCAGCCCCGAGCATGCCATTGCCATCGGCGGCCAGGTGCCCGACCCCCGCGACTGCAGCGACGCAGCCCAGCGCGACGCCCTGGCCGCCGCGCTCGACTACATGGGCCTGGCCGCAGGGCAACCCATCGCGGGCACGCCGGTGGACTGGGTGTTCATCGGCTCGTGCGCCAACTCGCGCCTGTCGGACCTGCGTGCCGCGGCCGAGGTGGCGCGCGGCCGGCATGTGGCAGCCGGCGTCACGGCCTGGGTGGTGCCGGGGTCCGAGAACGTCAAGCGCGCAGCCGAGGCCGAAGGCCTGCACACGCTGTTCGAGGCCGCGGGCTTTGCCTGGCGCGAGCCGGGCTGCAGCATGTGCGTGGCCGCCAATGGCGAGCAGGTGCCGCCGCAGCAGCGCTCGGTCTCCACCTCCAACCGCAACTTCGTGGGCCGCCAGGGGCCGGGGGCGCGCACCCACCTGGCCAGCCCGGCCATGGCGGCGGCAGCGGCCATTGCGGGCGCCATCACCGACGCCGCCCACCTTCTGCTTGAGACCGCACCATGAGCAGCAGCACCGGCATGCAGCCCTTCACCACGCTCACCGGTCCGGCCGCCTGGCTGCCGCGCGCCAATGTGGACACCGACGTGATCATCCGCATCGAGCGGCTCACTACCATCGGCGACCGCAGCCGATTGGGGCCCTATGCGATGGAGGCGCTGCGCTACCGCGAGGACGGCAGCGACGACCCCAGCTTCGTCTTCAACCAGCCGGCCTTCCGCGGCGCGCCGATTCTGCTGGCGGGCGAAAACTTCGGCTGCGGCTCCTCGCGCGAGGGTGCGGTGTGGGCGCTGCAGGGCATGGGGGTGCGCTGCGTCATCGCCCCGAGCTTTGGCGACATCTTCTTCAACAACTGTTTTCAGAACGGCATGCTGCCGATTCGCCTGGCGCCCGACGCCATCGAGGCGCTGGCCCGGCAATGCGCCGACGGCGACGCGATGACGGTGGACCTCACGCAGTGCACGCTGGCAGCACCCGACGGCAGCGTGGCGCCCTTCGCCATCGATCCCCTGCGGCGTGAGGGCCTGCTGCACGGCCTGGACGACATCGGCCTGACCCTGAAGGACGACACCTTGATCCGCGCCTGGCAGGCGGCCGACCGGCAGCGGCGGCCCTGGGCCTGGCCCGCGGAACACGCGGCCTGAGTGCGCACAAGCAATTCCCTAAAACGACAAAGTGAGACAAGACAGCATGACCCCTTCGACCTTCTTCAGGCCGCCCTGGCGCGCTGCCACCGCGGCGCTGGCCGCAGCTGCCGCCGCGCTGGCCCCCGGCGCCCATGCCCAGGCGCAGCAGGTGGTATGGAAGCCCACCCACCCCGTCACCCTGGTCGTGCCCTACGCCGCAGGCGGCGGCACCGACGCCACGGCGCGCGCCGTGGCCAAACAGCTCGGCGTGCTCTGGGGCCAGCCCGTGGTGGTGGAGAACATGCCCGGGGCCGATGGCCTCATCGGCTCGCGCCGCGTGATGGAGGCCAAGGCCGATGGCCACACCCTGCTGCTGCAGGTGCCGGCCATCGTGCTCACCAAATACATGCCGGGGCTCAAGGGCATCGACCCGCTGGCGCGGCTCACGCCGGTGACGGCGGTCTCGCAGTCGCCTGCCGCCATCGTGGCCAGCGCCAAGCTGCCGGTGAAGACGCTGGCCGAGCTGTTCCAGCACTGCAAGGCGGCTGCCACGCCCTGCTCGCTGGCCAGCGGCGAGAGCCTGGCGCGCATCAGCGGCAAGCAACTGGCCGACGAGGCGGGCATTGCCAACCTCATCACCGTCAACTACCGCGGCACGGGCGCCATCGTCACCGACATGATCGCCAACAATGTCAACTTCTCGTTCACCGGCATCACCGCCGCGCTGCCGCACCACAAGGCCGGCACGCTGCGCATCCTGGCCACGCAGGGCACGAAGCGCGCAGCCGCGCTGCCCGATGTGCCCACCACGGCCGAGGCCGGGTTTCCGCAGTTCCAGTCCGTCACCTGGTTCGGCCTGTTCGCGCCCAAGGACACGCCTGCGGCCGCCACGCAGGGCATCGTCGCCGCGCTGCGCGAGGCGGTGAAGGATGCCGACGTGCAAAAGACCATTGCCGCCGCCGGTGCCGAGCCGGTGGTCAACAGCCCCGCCGAATTCGCTGCGCAGGTGCAGCACGAGAGCGAGCGCCTGGGCGCCCTCGTCAAGCGCTACCCCCTGGAGTGAACGCACCATGTCCCAGATCCATTCCGACGATGGCCGTGCCGAGCAGACCGAGGTGCGCTGCGTGCTGATGCGCGGCGGCACCAGCAAGGCCCTGTTCTTCCACGAGGCCGACGTACCCCCGCCCGGCCCCGCGCGCGATCGCCTGCTCAAGCGCGCCATGGGCACGCCCGACGTGCTGCAGATCGACGGCATGGGCGGCTCCCGCCTGGTCACGTCCAAGGTGGCCATCATCCGCCGCTCCGAGCGTGCCGATGCCGACGTGGACTACACCTTCGCCCAGGTGGACGTGGACCGCGACCTCGTGGGCTACGACGCCAACTGCGGCAACATCTCCTCGGCCGTGGCGCCGTTTGCCATCGACGAGGGGCTGGTCGCGGTGACCGAGCCTGTGACCACCGTGCGCATCCACAACACCAACACCGGCACCCTGCTCGTGTCCCGCGTGCAGGTTCAAGGCGGCAAGGCGCGTGTGCTGGGCGACTGCGCCATTGCCGGCGTGCCCGGCACGGGTGCCGAGATCTTGATGGACTACACCGACACCATCGGCGCCAAGACCGGCAGGCTATTGGCCACGGGCAGCGTGGTGGACACGCTCACGTTGCGGGACGGCCGGCGCATCGACGTGTCCGTGGTCGATGCGGCCACGCCCTGCGTGTTCATCGCCGCTGCCTCGCTGGGCCTGACCGGCAGCGAGCTGCCGCCCGCCATCTCGGCCGACCGCGCACTGATCGAGACCATCGGCGAGATCCAGGGCAGGGCGGGTGCGCAGATCGGCCTGTACAAATCCTGGGACCAGATGCACCTGCCTGGACTGCCGCTGGCCGTGATCGTGGCGCCGCCCGCGGACTATGCGGACGTGAACCAGGCGCCGGTGGCCGCCGGCGACTGCGACCTGCGCGCGCGCCTGGTTTTCCTGGGCCAGTGCCATGACAG
Source organism: Acidovorax sp. (assembly GCF_046339755.1). Lineage (GTDB taxonomy): Bacteria > Pseudomonadota > Gammaproteobacteria > Burkholderiales > Burkholderiaceae_C > Acidovorax. Next base: position 6,248 of record NZ_JBKDTZ010000020.1, read on the forward strand.
CATGGCGGGCACGGGGTCGATGTGCACGGCCGCCGCCTCGCGCATCCCCGGCACGCTGGTGCACCAGGCCATCGGAGAGCGGTCTGCCGGCACCTCGACTCTGCGCATCGGCCACCCGCTGGGGGTGATGGAGGTCAAGGTGGTGGCGCGGGCCGGTGCCACGCCCGCGCAGACCGCTTTCGAGGCCCTGGGCCTCACCCGCACCGCCCGGCGGCTGATGGCTGGCACCGTCTGTGTGCCTGTCGAGTGAACCGCCCGCAACGAACAACGACTGAATACCGGAGACAAGACACCATGAAATCCAAGCTCGCACTCGGCGCCGCATTCGCGCTGGCTTTCTTCTCGACCGCGCAGGCCCAGGGACTGCTGCCCGCCAAGCCGCTGCGCATCGTCGTCGGCTACCCGGCGGGGCAGACGGTCGATATCGTGGCCCGCAACTTCGCCGCCGCGCTGGGCAAGGAGATCGGCCAGCCCGTGTTCGTGGACAACCGCCCCGGCGCCAATGGCAGCCTGGGCGCGCAAGAGGTGAAGAAGAGCACGCCCGATGGCAGCACCATCCTGCTCGGCACCCTGGGCCAGATGGCCGTGAACCCCACGCTGTACAAGAGGCTGCCCTACGACACGCTCAAGGACTTCGCGCCCATCACGCAGGTGAGCACGGGGGCGCTGCTGCTGGTGGCCACGCCGTCCTTCCCGGCCAACAACCTGACGGAGTTGATTGCCTATGCCAAGGCGCGCCCCGGCAAGGTGGACTTCGCCTCGGGCGGCAACGGCATCACCGCCCACCTGGCCATGGTGGTGCTGGAAAAGCAGGCCGGCCTGCAGCTCAACCACATTCCCTACAAGGGCTCGCCCGCTGCGCTCAACGACGTGATGGGCGGGCAGGTGCCCATCATGTTCGACGCCATGGCCTCCACGCTGCCCCAGGTCAAGTCGGGCAAGCTCAAGGCCCTGGCCGTCTCGGGCCTGCAGCGCAACAGCCAGGTGCCCAACGTGGGCACGGTGGACGAGCAGGGACTCAAGGGCTTCGACATCAGTTCCTGGGTAGGCTTCCTGGCCCCGGCCGGCACGCCCCCGGCCGTGGGGGCTGCCCTGCACGCCGCCATTCGCCGCGCCGCGGCCACCCCCGAGATCCAGGAGTCCATCCGCGCCACCGGGGGAGAGCTGGCGATCTCCGCTGCGCCTGCGGACTTCGGGCGCTTTCTGGCAGGCGAGGTGAAGAAGTGGGGGCAGGCGGTGACGGATGCGGGGGTGCAGATCGATTGAGGGACCGCGGGCGTTGATCACGCAGGCGTGTGCATCGACTCCCAGTACTCCATGATCTCCAGCTGCTTGCGCAGGTACACCGAGGGTATGGCCTGCGCGCCCCACACCGGGATGCGCCCGGCGAACTCGCCCATCAGCCAGATCTGCCGCACGGGCAGAAAGCTGGTGATCGCATCGAAGTCCGCCGGGGCCAGCGGGCGCACGCTGCGGTAGCCTGCGATGTAGCGCTGCCACCGCGTGAGACCCGCCTCGTCGAACACACCGCCCGCCTTCCGCGGAAAGGTGTTCCACAGGTAAACGCTCAGGTCATAGGCCAGCAGGCCGGGGCCGGCATCGTCGAAGTCGAAGAACGAGGCCACGCGCGTTCCATCCGGTCCGTCGGTCACGAAGTTGTTGCCGCCGTGGCAGTCGCCATGGCAGGCCACGCGGGTAAGCTGGGGCAGCAGGGCGGTGATGCGCTCGGCCACGCGACTGGCAAGGGCGATGTAGCCGGCACGCAGGGCGTCGTCCATGGTGGGCGCCGCGCACAGCAAGGCCAGCGGCGCGTGCAGCAGGTGCTGCAGGTCGAGCTGGTAACGGCTGGGCGGCCCCGCGTAGCCCTGGGCCAGTTCGTGCAGCAATGCCAGGCCGCGGCCCGTGGCCTCGGTGTCGGGCACGGACTCGCCGGGTCCTTCGCCCGGGAGGTACTCGAACAGCACCAGGTCGCGCGGTCCTTCAGGCAGTGGCATGGCGATGGAGTCTGCACCGCTGCGCGTCGCCAGGGGTGCCGCCACGCCCGCGCCCGCCGCCTTCAGGTGCCTGAGCATGGCCGTCTCATAGGCCGTGTTGGGCGCACCGCGGGGGCGCTCGGCGCACAGCCGCGCCACCGCGCACAGCCCGTCGGCAAACCGCATCTCATACACATGGTTGAAGCCGCGCCGCATCAGCACACAGTAAGTTACCTTACCCAGTGCGTAGTGCTTCATCACTTGGTGGGCAATGGCCCCGCCCGTAGGGGTGGACTGGGCGATCTCGATGGGGGCAGCAGCGGTCATGGGCAGGGCCTGTGGCGTGGAGGGCCGGGGATTCTGCCTGAAACCAGGGGGGCAGCCGCGCAGGGCGCGTTTCAGAACACGCTGCCCGCCACCGTAAAGTCCGCTTCCCGCGCCGCAAGCGCCCGCAGCGCGCCCACCAGCGGCCGCAGGTCATCGCGCCGGTGGTGCAGCCCATAGCCCAGCTCGCCCAGGGGCACGGGGCTCTTGAGCTGCCGCAGCACGTCGCGCCGCTGCAGGGCCCGGGCCCAGCCCTGGGGCAGCAGGCCGATGCCGCCGCTGTGCGCCAGCAGGCCGGCGATGGCGCCCCAGTGGTTGCAGTGCAGGCGGCGCACGGGCTGGGCGCCGGCCTGGCGCAGCCAGTCGTCGATGAGCTGGGTGACGCCCGAGCCCGGCGGCAGGGCCACCAGCGGGTGGGCCTGCAGGGTGGCCGCGTTCATGCTGCGCACGCTGGCCGCGACCTCGGGCCGGGCGCACCAGGTGAAGGCCGCCTGTGCAATCGGCACGGCGGTGAGGGCTGTTCGGCTGGCCGGGCCGGCGATCACGGCCACGTCCAGCGCACCCTTGTCCAGGCGCTCGGCCAGCGCAGCACCCACGTCCACGTGCACGCTCAGCTCCAGGTCGGGGTGGGCGCTGGCGATGGCGGCCACCAGGCGCGGCAGCCAGGTCATGGCCGTGAGTTCACCCACACCCAGGCGGCAGGGGCCGCGCAGGCTGGCGGTGGGGCTGCCCATCTGCTGCTGCAACTGGTCGGCCTGCTGCAGCAGCGCGCCCGCAAGGGGCAGCAGGCGCGCGCCGGCCTCGGTCAGCGCGGCGCGGTGGCCGGCACGGTCGAACAGGGTCTGGCCCAGCGAAGCCTCCAGCTCGGCGATGCGCTTGGACAGGGATGACACCGACAGGTGCACGCGCTCGGCCGCCAGTGCAAAGCTGCTGCAGGTGGCGGCCCAGTAGAAGGCTTCGAGTTGCTTGAGCGTCATGGCATTTGTTTCGAATTGGCGAATGAACCCATGTCCATAAATTCGCTTTCTTGATTTTCGCGGATTCCGGATACTGCCCTCCATACCCGAACGGAGCCCCCATGCCTGCCCATTCCCCCGCCCCCGAACCCACCAGCGCCTGGCAAGCCTTCAACGGTGCACGCCGCCGCGGGCGCACGCGCGACCTGCTCTCGCTCGACGACTTCGAGGCCGCAGCGCGCCGCGTGCTGCCGCGCCCCATCTTTGGCTATGTGTCCGGCGCGGCCGAGGACAACCGTGCCCTGGCCGACAACCGCCAGGCCTTCGATGAGCTGGCCCTGGTGCCGCGCGTGCTGTGCAACGTGGCCCAGCGCGAGCAGGGGGTCACGCTGTTCGGCACGCGCTATGCCAGCCCTTTCGGCATTGCACCCATGGGCATCACGGCGCTGTCGGCCTACCGGGGCGACCTGGTGTTGGCGCGCGCGGCCGCGGCGGCGGGCATACCCGCGGTGCAGAGCGGCAGCTCGCTGATCCGGCTGGAGGAGGTGATGGCCGCTGCGCCGGGTACCTGGTTCCAGGCCTACCTGCCGGGCGCCATCGAGCGCATCGACGGACTGCTGCAGCGCGTGGAGGCAGCGGGCGTGCAGACCCTGGTGGTGACGGTGGACATCCCCGTCGCCGGCAACCGCGAGAACAACCTGCGCGCGGGCTTTTCCACCCCGCTGCGCCCCAGCCCACGCCTGGCGTGGGACGGCCTGGTGCGCCCGCGCTGGCTGCTGGGCAACCTGCTGCGCACCCTGGTGCGCCATGGCATGCCGCATTTCGAGAACTCGTTCGCCGAGCGCGGCGCACCCATCCTGTCCTCGCGCGTGCAGCGTGACTTTTCCGGGCGCGAGCACCTGGACTGGAGCCATATCGCCCACATACGGCGCCAGTGGCGTGGCGCCCTGGTAGTCAAGGGCATCTAGAGTCCGCACGACGCGGCCCGGGCGCGCCAGCATGGGGCAGACGGCATCATCGTCAGCACCCACGGCGGCCGCCAGCTCGACGGGGCGGTGGCCCCGCTGCGCGTACTGCCCGCCATTGCCGATCAGGCGGGCGGCGCCATGGTGGTGATGCTCGATGGCGGCATCCGCCGCGGCACCGACGTGGCCAAGGCCCTGGCGCTGGGCGCGCAGGCCGTGTTCGTGGGCCGGCCCTTCAACTACGCTGCCGCCGTGGATGGCGAGGCCGGCGTGGCCGCAGCCATCGGCCTGCTGCGCGCGGAGGTGGACCGCAACCTGGCCCTGTTGGGTGTCTGCTCCTGCGCCGAGCTCGGCCCGCAGCACCTGGTGGACCGGCGCACGCCCTGGCCGCTGGCGCTGCAGCCTGCCGGATCGAATCACCCCCTCTGACCGCCGACGGCCACACCCTCGCCATGGCCACCGTGTCCACCACGGCGCCGGCCATGGCTGAGCGCCTGTGCCATAGTGGTGAGCACAAACCCACTCCGCATAGCCATCCCATGCACCTGCAGCAATGTCTCGTCAGCCACCCTGCTGGCCAGCCGGGGGCGGCTGGACGAGGCCATTGACACCGTGCGTCAGGGGTTGGGGCCTGTTCCCCCAGGCGGGTCGCAGGATGGGGTGCGTGACCGGCTCCAGCGCCTGGAGCTCGAGGTGCTGCTGGCGGACCTGCTGGGTGCCCGCGGCCGCACCGAAGAGTCCGCCGCGGTCGCCAGGCAGGCCTGGGACCAACTGCTGGCCAGCGGCCTGGATGCGGACCTCACGCAGCCGCTGCTGGAGCTGGCCAACGGCATTCTCGACGGCCGCTCCTCCGCATAGAACTTCCAGGCGCAGATCGCTGGCCGCGCCGATGCGCGCCACGCAGCAGTGAAAAAAAGCGGGCTCGCGCCAGCCAGCTTGCTTGGCGCGGCTGGATGCCCGTGATCCCCGAGCACGGCAGGGTCTGCAAGAAGTCGCTCGCGGCCTTCCTGCGCTTCGCGCCGGGGATGTCCATCACCCACCGGGGCGAGAGGTTCGTGTCCATGCAGCACCGTTTCCTGCGCCACGGCAAGGGGGTCGCCAAGGGCGCAGTGGTGTCCAGGGCCGGTGTGGTGCATTGAGGCCCTGGCGGCAGCGCCGGGGCCGGGGTGCGAGGGCCGGACCATGTCCCAGGACACAGCGGCCTTTTGGCACGCGTGCTGTAATGGCTGCCTCGTATCCCTTGCCCAGGCCCCGTGTGGACGACAGCCCCGCCTCCATAGCCCGCGACATTGCCGCCGTCTCCCGCATCAGCGCCGTGCCGTCGCTGCTGCGCATCGTCTGCGACAACACCGGCATGCGCTTTGCCGCCGTGGCGCGGGTGACCGACGGCACCTGGACCGCCTGCGCGGTGGAAGACCAGATCAACTTCGGCCTGCTGCCCGGCGGCCAGCTCGACGTGCACACCACCCTGTGCAAGGAGTCGCGCGCCGCGCGCCAGCCCGTGGTCTTCGACCAAGCCAGCACCGACCCGACCTACGCCACGCACCACACACCGCGGCTGTACAACATCGAGAGTTACATCTCCGTGCCCATCGTGCGGCCCAATGGGGATTACTTCGGCAACCTGTGCGCCATCGACCCCAGCCCCAACCAGCTGTCCAACCCCAGGACGGTGTCCATGTTCCAGAGCTTCGCCGAGCTGATCGGGCGCCAGCTCGATGTGGAGCAGCGCCAGGAGGCCACCGAAACCGCGCTGCTCGATGCACAGGCCACGGCCGAGCTGCGCGACCAGTTCATCGCCGTGCTGGGGCATGACCTGCGCAACCCGCTGGCCTCGGTGGGGGCCATCGGCGAGATCCTGGCGCGACGCGAGGACGACGCCGCCGTGGCCCGCTATGGCCAGCGGCTGCGCGCCACCACGCAGCGCATGTCGCACCTGATCGACGACGTGCTCGACTTCGCACGCGCGCGGCTGGGCGCCGGCATGGGGGTGCGCATCGAGGCGGTGCCCGACCTGCAGGCCGCGTTGCGCCAGGTGGTGGGCGAGTTGCGCGACGCGCACCCCGACTCGCAGATCGTGGAGCAGTACCGGCTGTCCGGGGTGGTGGAATGCGATGTGGGCCGCGTGCAGCAACTGCTGTCCAACCTGCTCGGCAATGCACTCGCCTACGGTGGCAACGAACAGCCCGTGGGCGTGGACGTCTCGCTCGACCAGGGCTGGCTCACCATCGCAGTTGCCAATGGCGGCGAGCCCATCGCGGCCGCCAACCTCGACCGGATCTTCGAGCCCTTCTGGCGCCCGGTGGAGAGTGCGCCCGGGGGCGGCCTGGGCCTGGGCCTGCACATCTGCGCGCAGATCGTGCGTGCGCATGGCGGCACGCTGCAGGTGCGCTCTTCGCGCGAAAGCGGCACCCGCTTCACGGCACGCCTGCCGGCCACCCAGGGGCCTGCTGCAAGCACGGTGGCATAAGCCCGTGCCCCGGCGCGGGCGATGGTGCCATGCGCGGGCCGGGCGGGTACCATCGCGCAACCAACCTCCTCCCTGCACCCAAGGAAGCCATTCGTGCACCGATTCAGTTTCAAAGCCATCCTTGCCGGCGTCGTGTTGATGCTGCTGCTCCTGCCCGCCATTGCCTATGGCCTGTGGTACCTGGCCTCGTGGTGGTTCCAGGCCCAGGGGGCGGGCGACGCGCAGATGGCCCAGATGGTGACCGAGTTCCTGGACGGCAACCTGGGCACGCTGGCGCTGCTGCTGGCGGGCGGGGCCATGTGCATACCGGGCGGCTACGTCACGGCGCGGCTGGCGCCGGCGCACCCGTATGCCAACAACCTGGTGGTGGCGCTTTTGCTCACCGCCATCTCCATCGGCCTGGCCATCGGCACGGGCTCGGGCTGGGACTGGTGGTTCGACCTGGCCAATGCCTTCTTCACCGTGGCGGGCTGCTGGTTCGGGGGCTGGCTGGTGGCGCGGCGCAGCCGCTGAGCGCATGCCCCAGCGCGAAGCCCTGGTGATCGACCCCGGCGATGGGGCGATGGTGCTGCGGCCATCGGGGCGCGCCTGGCGCAAGGGGTTGGCACAGGCCGATGCCCAGGTGCAGATGGCCGAGTTCTTCAAGGGCACCCGCGAGCGTGGCAATGGCTATGCGTGGTTGTCGTTCAGCGGCTTCGAATTCGGCGGCATGCCGTGCTGGCTGTCGGTGGGCTTTCACGAAGGGCTGCTGAACATGGTGCTGCTCGGCGTGGGCCTGCCCGGTGCCGAGGAAGAGGACGGCTGGCCCACGCAGAAGGCCATCGACAACGAGATCGCCTTTGTGCGCCGGGCACTGGGCAAGCAGCTGGGGCGCACTTTTGGCCATGCCCCGGAAGCCTTCCCCTGGGGCACAGCGTGGAGCCGCTTCGACCCCAAGGGCTTCATGGCCAGTGCGGGCGTGGACTACCGCGGCTGACCTACTTGCCCAGCAGCTTCTGCTGCGCCGCCTTGCCCTTGGCGCTGGGCTTCATTGCCGCCAGGGCGGCCGTGGTGCTGGCGGGCAGGGCCAGGCCGTGGGCCAGGTGCAGCTCCAGCAGCAGTTCCAGCAAGGGCGCCAGGTCCTTGCGCCAGGTGGCACCAGGGGCCTCCACCATGGCACACAGCAGTGCGAAGACAACACCCGGCATGGGGCCGCCGGCCTGCGCCGCAGCCGCCAGGCTCTTGGCATAGCGCGCGCCTTTGACCAGGGGTGTGGCCCACAGGCGCGCCAGCGTGTCGCCGAGGGCGGCCATGCCCATGCGCCCATCCTGCGCAACCTGCACCAGCGCATCCACCGCCAGCGCGGTCTGGCCGGGCTCCTTGCCGGCCAGGGCCACGGCCAGCAGCAGCCTGGCCATAGGGCCCAAGGCGCCCATGGGGGCGGGATGGTCCAGCAGCACGTCGAGGTAGGCGCGGTTGTGCCACTGGGCTTCCCACCAGTCCACGTTGTTGCCGAGGTTGAGCGCCCCTTCGGCAAAGAAGGGCTCCAGGTCTGCTGGCAGCAGGCTGGCCGCAAAGCGGATGTGGCCCGCCTCGTGTTCGGTGGCCCAGCGCGAATCGGGCAGGTGTTTGGCGCACAGGGCCAGGGCCAGGTGGCCGGGCCGGCCATGTTCCTCGGGCTGCAGTGCGGGCGCGTGCGTGATGTAGAGATCGTGGAAGGTGAACTCCCCGCGTTCGACGTGGCGGCTGACCACATGCCAGTCCAGCCGCGCATGCAGCGGGCCGCCGGGGCCCAGGTCGCCATAGGCGGCCAGCGTTCCGGCATCGTCTGCCTGGGGGGAGCGGATGCGCGCGGCGGCCAGGAAGAGGGGGCGCGCATCGGCATCAGCCGGCACCTGCACCGTGCCGTCGCCCAGCGCGTAGCAAAGGGCCTGCCGCAGCGGGGTGGCCTGGAGCGCCTGTGCTTCGGCCAGGGCAGTGCGGGCCGCTGCTTCGTCCTGGGGGGCTGGCACCAGGCGCATCAATGCCAGCACCTGCTCGGACACGGGAACATCGGCCTTGGCCTGCTGGTACTGCGCCAGGCGCGCCACCAGCTCCCGTGGGTCGATGAAGCCGCCCCGGTGCGTGGGGGTGGACAGGGGGGTGAGGCCCCGGCCCTTGAGCGCCAGGTCGATGAGCCCGTGGGTGCGCGGGCCGAGGAACTGCTCGGCTGCGTGCTTGCGCTGGGCATGGACGCGCATGGCATCTTTCTTCGTGGTTTCGCCGTCCAGTGCGGCCGCCAGCACGCGTGAAATGGCGAAGGGCTGGGACCGGTTCGTGAAATCCAGCTTCTTCGTGCGCTTTTGCAGTGCCAGGAAGGCGGGCTTGTCCGCCGCGGCGATGGGGGCCAGGCGCACCAGCGCCGCAGCCACGCGCTCCCACTCGTCCACATCGGCGGGGTTTTCCAGCACATAGGCCAGGCGTTCGACCACATCGGGGATCTGCGTGATCGCGGGCTGGGCACGGCAGGGGTCGAGCGGGGCCTGCTGGCGGGACTGTGCCGCTGCGGGGGGGGCGGCTGGAGTGGCGGGCGCAGGCGCTGTCTGCACCTCTTCCTCCCCCACCAGCGCGGCCAGTGCCGGCCGGTTCACGGCCGAGACAAAGGGCAGGTAGCTGCGCGCCAGGTCCTGCCCGGCACCGTCCAGGCCCCATTTTGCGAGGAAGGCGATGGCCTTCTTGTGCACATCGGCCGCCGTGTGGCCCAGGGCCAGCGCCGCAATGCCGCTGGCCTGGTGGGCCAGGGCCGCATCCGTGTTTGCCACCTGGCCCAGCAGTTCGAGCGCTGCCAGCACCTGGCCCTTGGCCGTGGCCGATACCAAGGGCGTGGCGGCCTCGCACACGGCCAGCGCGTCCACCCGCCCGGCCTGGTACAGCGCGGCCACGGCCTGCAGGGCCATGCCGGCCGTGGGGGCGATGCGGCTGTGGCACAGGGCCAGGTAGCGTTCGGCCTCCGTGGCCATCTCGTCCACCGTGGGCGCCAGTTGTTCGTGGAAGCGAGAGAACCAGCCCGACTTGAACTGCGGCCAGTCGCATGCCAGCGCGCCCAGTGTTTTGTCGAGCAACTGGGCGCGGGTGTATACGCCGCGCTCGCACAGGGTCAGGAAGGTGTGGCTCCAGGACCGTTCGCTGCTGTGGTTGTACTTGTCGTGCGCGGCAAAGCTGCCATCGGCAGTGCCTTCGTGCTCGAACAATTGCAGCAGGAATGGCGCCATGCCCGGGTCCGCTTCGAAGCACCTGAGCACGGTGGTACTGGCGCGTATGTCGATGGAGAACAGGGCGTCGATGTATTCCTGGGTCTGCGGGCGCTCCACCAGCCCGGCCACGATGGCGGGGTGGATGCGGTGCCGGTAGCTCCATTGGCCATCGGCTCGCACCTGCTTGTCGATGGGCGTGCTGGACAGCGCGGGCCGAAAGCGTGCCTGGAACGCCGGGATGTCCTGGACGTTGATATGCATCCAGTAGTCGCACTGCTCCAGCTTCTCGTCGCACATGAAGCGCGCCATGTCGATGGCGCGGAACGCCCGGTCCGATTCAGCGTCGCTCAGTGTCCTTGCCGGGTCCAGGGGGTGGCGTTTGCCCGCTTGAAGCAGCTCCCAGCGACTGTTCGTCAGGTGGGCCACCGCAGGCTTGGCGGCAGCGCGCTCGGCCGGGTCCATGGCGTCGATCAGGTCCCTCACGGCGGCGATGTCGCCTGCGACGAGGCTCTTTTCGAGCGGGGTGTCTAAGCGTAAGCTTTTTGCGTCGTCAGGTGGCATGAGGATTCGGCGTGGTTCGGTTCAATCCGAAGGCGTGGCTGCCGCGGCCTGCGCCGCCAGCACATGCTTGCACGGCCCGCGCTCGCCCTGGTGCCTGGCAAACCACGGGCAGGTGCAGCGCAGCTCGCCATCCACCTCGCGCACGCGGTAGCCCACGTCGGCGCTCTGTACCTCGGCATCGAGCGGCGTGGTGGAAGCCAGGCGCACCGCGCCGGCCTGCAGCAGGGCGCGGGCATCGGCCAGGCGCGGGTTCAGGTCGTCGAGCTGGGCCAGGTCCAGGGGCAGCACGCGGTGGAAGTAGGCGCCGTGCACCAGGTCGTAGCCCACCAGGCCCGAGGCACCCAGCAGCTGCAGCGCGCGCTCGACATCGGCACCGGGCCACTGCAGCGTGGCCGCCAGGGCATCGCTGCGCAGCACATCCTGCCAGTGCAACTGGGCGCGCACGGTGCTGGCGGGGCGGGCGGGGTCGGCCAGCACCAGCGATTGCAGGGCCTGGCCCTCGCCCGAAAAGCCGCGCCACACCTCGGCGCTGAGCACCAGGGTCAGGCGCATGGCACCGAAATCCAGGCACCAGGCGCTGGCCTGCTGATGCGCATCGGCAAACAGCGTGAGCGTGCGGGCCTTGGGCAGCAGGTTTTCGAGCACACGCAGCCGGCTGCTGTCGGTGAAGCGCACGCCGCCGCCATCGTTCTGCGCCGTGGTGCGCAGGCCTTGCGGGCCGGCCACCACCCACAGCGGCGTCTTGCTGGTCGAGGCCCGGGGCAGGCCGCGCACAAAGCGCAGTGCCGGTATGGCATCCACCTCGAACACCTTGCGCATGGCCGACTGGTAGGTCTGCACCGCCACCATGCTGCGCAGCCAGCGCAGGGGCAGCTCCACCTTCTTCTCCACCACCTGCGCCCCACCGCTGTGCAGCGTGAAGGCGGCACTGCCCACCGACAGGGCCAGCCCGTCGGCATCGCGCACCTGGGCCAGCGCGGCGCGCATGGGCGCGTTGAAGTCGATATTGGTCGTGCCCTTGCCGACGATATCGCCGGCATAGGCGGCCGGCTCCAGGTCCACGCGGATGTAGGTGCTGCAGCAGGCCGAAAAACCCTCGAGCCGCAGCATGCCGCTGCCCGCCGTGACGACCGGGTCGGCCAGCGCAACGGCCTTGGCCACGCTGTTGGCCGGCGTGAAAAAGCGCGAGCCCACGAGCAGGTGCACGGCGCTCAGCAGCTGCGCGGCCAGTTGCGGCTGGTGTAGCCGGCCCTCGAAGAAATGCGGGTGCGCGACTTCGCCGGGCGACGAGGTGGCCAGGCGCAGGTGCGGTGCGGCGCCGCTCCCCACATCCACGGACGAGGGCTCGGCATAGCGGTAGGTGTGGGCGAACTGGAGCATGGGCGGTCGATTCTGGCTCACTTGCCCAGGCGGGCATCGAGGATGCGCTGCAGAAGCTGCCCGAACAGCGCATCGCTCATCACATTGCCGGGAATGTCGGTGTCCACGCGGTGCACCACCACCAGGTCATGGGACGGCACCACGACCACCATGTGCCCGCCGAAGCCCTGGGCCGAAAACGTGCCCTCCGGCACCCGGATGCCCGGCAGGTGGCGCCCGTCCACCGCCACCCACCACAGGTGGCCGTAGCCGCCGTCCTCCCCGGCATCGGAATAGGGCTGCAGGCTTTGCTGGATCCATGCGGCCGGGATCAGTTGCTTGCCACCCCATTGGCCGCCGCGCAGGTACAGCAGCCCGAAGCGCGCCAGGTCGCGGGCCGACATGTGCATGGGGTAGGCGGCGTGTACAGACGCCTCGCCCGTGAAGTACGCGCCGTCCTGCGTGCGCCAGTCCTGCATTTGCAGCGGCTGGGCCAGGCGCTCGGTGAAGGCGGTGTAGAAGCGGGTCTTGGCCTGCGCTTCGTAGATGGTGTTGAGCGCATTGAAGTCCCAATTGTTGTAGTACCAAAAACTCCCTGGCGGGTGGCTGCCGCGTGCCGGGCGGGCCTGTGCCATGGCCGGAGTCTCGTACAGGGTGGGGTGGTACACACCGGAGCGGGCCTTGAGCAGGTCGCCCACGGTGGCGCGTTTTTCAGCCTCGGTCAGCGAAGGTGCGTTGTCGTCGATACCCAGTTCGGCCAGGGTGGCGTCCAGGCGCAGCCTGCCTTCGCCGACGGCCATGCCCACCAGCCCGTTCAGGATGCTCTTGCGGATGGACCGGATGTCCGAGCGGTCCCGCGTACGGCCCCACTCATCGAGCACCTGGCCGTTGACTACCAACACCATGGCCGACGTGCCGATGCCTTTGGAGTACTCGCGCACCTGCGCCAGTTTCGGGGCGGACCAGCCCACCGCTTCTGGGGATGCGATGCTCTCCCACTCGGCACCGGGCACCGGGGCCGTGGCTGGCGCGGCCGTTGCTTGGCCTGCCAGGAGCACCAAGGCGATGCCCACGAACCGCCGCCACGGTGCACTGATTCTTGCCATTGCCTGCATCGGATGCCCTCCTTCCAATGGATTGGTTGTGTTGCCGATACTATCCAAACGCTTGGCCGGGCACGCCGCGTGCTTGCAAAAAAGCCGGCGCCTGTGCGCAGTACATTACGCCCACCACCCACCCTGAAAGCGTTTACGGTGAACCGAATCAACTTCAAGGCCCTTGTCGTGGGCACCTCGCTGTTGCTGGCCCTGTCCATCCTTGCCGGCGTGCTGCTGGTATCGCTGCAGGGCGCGCTGCTGGCCATGGAAGGGCAGAGCGAGGAACAGATCATCCAGGCGCTGGCCGATCTGGCAGACGACGATGGCTACCTGGTCTGGAGCATGGTGCTGGGCGCGCTGGTCAGCGTGCTGGGGGGCCATGTGGCGGCGCGCATCGCGGTCACCTACCCCTATTTCAACGGCCTGGCCGTGGGCCTGCTGAGCACGCTGGTGGGCTTTGCCTTCTGGAGCGAGCTGCCGCTGTGGTTCAACCTGGCGGGCATCTTCGTTACGCCGGCCTGCTGTGTGCTGGGGGCGCACCTGGCGGTGCTGCGCTCGGCAGCCTCCGCAGCCCCATAATGGCTGGCAGAGTCCGCATCCAGCGGTCCGCCACAATTTCGGAGGAACTGCCATGAAGGGGAATGTCGCTGCAATCGTGCTGGTCGTGCTGGGGGTGTTCTTCCTGCTGACCAACCTGGGGCTCATCAGCATCAGCCTCACAGAGCTGCTGCTGACCTGGTGGCCGGTGGCGCTGATCGCCATCGGCGTGGCCTTGTTCTTCACCCCGGGCACCAAGGGCAAGTAGCCTGGCATCCGCTACCATGGCCGCTTGTGGACCAGCCGAGGAGTCACCGCGCAAGTTGACGTCACCGGCGCTGGTGGAGTCACAGTCGCTGGCTGCAGGGGCGGGCGCGGCAGAGAAGCTGGCGCCTGGCAGGCTGGTGGAGGCGGTCAGCGCTCAGGTGCAGGGCGCCAGCGGGCGTGCGGGCCGCAGCGTGGAGCTGCTGGCGGATTTCCAGGCCCCGGCCGCAACCGGCCTGTTCCAGCAGGCGGACGAGGCCGCTGCCGCTGTGGGTGCCGCCGCCGCGGCGCTGCAGCGCATCGACGCATCGGCCCGGCCTGAACTGGCCACGGCGTCACTGAACTACCTCAAGGCGGCGCAGCACCTGGTGACCGGCCTGCAGGACGCACGCCGCAAGGCCGTGCACGCCGAGGCGCTGGACCGCGAGGGCGCGCGCATTGCGGCCGAGCTCAAGGACGCCCGCGACAGCGACCGGCCCGCGCTGCTGGAGCGCATGGAAAAGGCCTTTGGCCAGAGCGACGACGCCGAGGCCGCGATGAAGGAATCCGTCACCCGCGCCAGCGCTACCCTGGCCGAATTGGAACTGCGCCGCTCCCTGCTGGCGGCCCAGCTGGGTTCTGCGGATGCACTGCTGCCCGAGGCGAGTCTGGCCGTAGTCCGGCGCGGCCTGCAGGCCGTGCAGCCGGCGGAGTAGCCCGCCTGCCACGGGGGGGCGGTCACCCGTGGGGTGCCGTATCCCTCTCGCGTGCCTCCGCGAAAGCGGGCTCTGCCCCGAAGTACCCACGGAACAGATTGCGCGCAATGCCATGCGCCGCAATCTGCAGCTCCTGCGCAAAGTCGGGCGCGAACAGGCGGCTGGTGTGCTGCTGCCACAGCCCCACCCAGGCGGCAAAGTGCGCGGGCGTGACGCCCGAAAGCGCCATGTGCTTGCCGAACACGTCGCCGCCCTTGAAGCGCCGCTGCCCCAGCGCCACCGTGCACCAGAAGTCCACCAGCCGCGCCAGGTGCTCGTCCCAGCGGCCATGCAGCGCGGCTTCGAACACCGGGCCCAGCAGCGGGTGTGCGCGCACATCGGCGTAGAAAGCATGCACCAGCGTGGCCATGCTTTCGGCGCTGGGCTCCAGGTGAATCGTCGTCGCTTCGGGGCCTGGGTGGAAGGCGGCGGGATCACGGGCGTTCATGGCGGTCCTTTAAAGATGCATTTTATATATTTATTTTGAGAGGTATTCAAATGAATCTCTATTTTGACCATGGTGCTGGCGGTCTCTTTGACCTGGCGCAAGGGAAGCCCAGGGTACAGCCCTGGGCGCACCCTCAGCTGTAGCGCCGCTCCAGCGCGTCCCAGGCCGGCTTGCCCACGAGCCGCTGGCGTTCGGCGAACGGGGCGACCAGGGCCGGGTCTTCCTGCAACTGCCGGTTGTCTCGCAGCGCCGTCAGCGCCTTCTGCATGCCCGCGACGGCGCCCTGCAGGGCGGCGTTGGCATAGAGCACCAGCCCATAGCCCAGGCCGGCGAGTTCGTCGGCGCTGAAGATGGGGGTTTTGCCGCCCACCACCATGTTCATGAGCTGGGGGCGGGCCAGCCGCTGGGGCAGGGTGCGGATCTCGTCGGCCGTGGTGACGGCTTCGACGAAGAGGATGTCGGCGCCCGCTTCGGCAAAACGCTGCGCGCGCTCGACAGCCGCCTCGAAGCCGTGCACGGCGCAGGCATCGGTGCGCGCCAGGATCAAGAGGTCGCTGTCCTGCCGTGCATCGGCGGCGGCCTTGATCTTGCTGACGGCCTCTTCGGTGCTGATCACGTCCTTGCCCGCAAAGTGCCCGCAGCGCTTGGGTGCGACCTGGTCCTCGAACTGGATGCAGTCGGCGCCCGCGCGCTCCAGCGTGCGCACGGTGTGGCGCACGTTGAGTGCGTTGCCGAAGCCGGTGTCGGCATCGACGATGAGCGGCAGGCCCACCGCGTCGCGGATGCGGGCCGTGTGCTCGGCCATCTCGGAAAGACCCACGAAGCCCTGGTCCGGCATGCCGAACCACATGTTGGTGACGCCCGCACCGGTGATGTACAGGGCCTCGTAGCCCAGGTCTTCGATGACCCGGGCCGAGAGGGCGTTGAAGGCCCCCGGCACGAGGGTGCCGCGACGCGCCTCGGCCAGGGCGCGCAGTTGTTGTTTGGTGTTCATGGAGGTTCTGGAGGAAAGGAAGGCGAAGGGAGCGTGGCGGCTCACTTCTCCTGCATCTGCGCAGCCTTGACGATCTCGCCCAGGCGCTTGCGCTCGGCATCGACGAACTTCACGAACTCCGCGCGCGTGCCGCCAATGGGCTCGATCCCCATGCCCTTGAGCTTGGCGACGGCGGCGGGGTCCTGCATGGCCTTGTCCACGGCGGCGGCCACCTTGTCCAGGATCTCGGGGGGTGTGCCGCGCGGTGCGTGCAGGCCGGCCCAATGGGCGATCTGCAGCTCAGGAAAGCCTTGCTCCACTGCAGTAGACAGTTGCGGATAGGCCGAGATGCGCTGCGTCCAGGTGGTGGCCAGGGCCTTGAACTTGCCGTCGCCGCGGATGTGCGGCAGCGCGATGATGCTGGCCTCGGACGTGCCGTCCACCTGCCCGCCCAGCACGGCGGTGGTGCTCTCTGAGCCGCTCTTGTAGGGCACGGGCTGCAGCTTGGCGCCGTATTTCACGTTGAGCATCTCGGCCACGAAGTGGGGCGTGCTGCCGGTGCCGGCCGTGGCGAAGTTGAAGCCCACGCCCTTCTTCGATGCCTCGACGAAGTCACGCAGGTTCTCGTACGGCGCCGACTTGGGCACCACCACCACCGAGGGCGCCAGGCCGATCATGGCCACGGGCACCAGGTCCTCGTCCTTGAAGGGCAGGGACTTTTTGATCATGCTGTTGGAGATGACGCCGGCCGCGCTGATCAGGAAGGTGTAGCCGTCGGGCGCGCTCTTGGCCACCAGGTCTGCCCCCAGCGAGCCGCCCGCGCCGGGGCGGTTGTCGATGATGACCGGCTGGCCCAGCGCCTTGGCGGCGCCTTCGGCCGCGGCACGCGCCATCAGGTCGTTGGCCCCGCCGGACGAGAACGGCACGACGAAGCGGATGGTCTTGGCCGGCCAGGCCTGGGCCTGTGCCGCCATGGGCAGGGCGCAGGCGGCGGCGGCAGCTGCGCAGGCCAGCAGGGTGCGGCGGCGGAAGTGGTTCATGGATGTCTCCTGTTGTTGGATGAAGGGGTCGCGGATTCGCTCCACCATTTCTGCAATCAGTGTGCCACCGGCTGCTGTTCCGTAGATGAGACTTCAAGCTATTGATTCATAAGCACTTTTTTCGAATTTCTACGGGGCATTCGGATTCCGTTGATTCATTTTCATTTCAATAGTGAGACAATGAAATGAATTGACATGAACACTCCAAGCCTCGCCCCGACCCACTTAGTGCCGCCGGCCACCCGGCCCCTGCGCATCGTCGCCGTGGCCCGGCATCGCCTGGGCCGGGTGCTGGCACGCCTGGTGCCCGAGGTGGCGGCGCAGGCGCAGATCGAACTCGTGGGCCAGGCCTTCGACGAGGCTGTGGCGGCGGTGCGGGCCCTGCATGCCGAAAGCCCCGTGGATGCCGTGGTGGCCGCGGGTGCCAGCGGCGAGTGGCTGCGGCAGCACCTGGACATACCGGTGGCCATGGTCGAGGTGCGGGGCTTCGACCTCATGCGCGCGCTGGCCGCGGCGCGGGCCCTGTCGCCCCGGGTGGGGCTGGTGTCGTTCGACGGGCCGTCGCAGCACCTGGCCCAGCTCGATGCGCTGTTCGGCATGGGCATTGCCCAGTTCAGCTACCGCAACCCGGAGGACGCGCCCGCCTGCGTGGAGGCCCTATGCGCGGCCGGGGTGGGGGCGGTGGTGGCGCCGGGCCTGGTGTCCGACCTGGCGGAGCAGGCCGGCATCGCCAGCGTGCTCATGTACTCGGACGAGGCCGTGCGCCAGGCGCTGCACGATGCCGTCCACCTGGCCCGCCACAGCCGTGCGGAGCGCGCGCGCCACGAACGCCTGGGCACCATCCTCGGCCAGTTGCAGGACGGCGTGGTCGCAGTGGACACGCGCCAGCGCATCGAGGCCCTGAACCCCACCATGGCCCAACTGCTGGGTGCCCCCGCTGCGCAGCTGGCCGGCCGCGTGCTCAGCGAGGTGGACCCCGTGCTCGACCTGGGCGCCACGCTGCGGCTGCAAGACGAAGCCCCGGCCGAAGAGGTGCTGCAGATCGGCGCGCGCACCCTGGTCGTGCGGCGCGCGCCCATCATCGAGGGCGGCGAGGTCACCGGCGCCCTGCTGGTGTGCCGCGACCCGGCCGTGATCCAGCGCGCCGACCGCCACCTGCGCGCCAACCAGCGCCAGCGCGGCGCGCCCGCGCGCTACCGCATCGAGGCCTTTGCCGGCACCAGCCCCGCCGCCCGGCGCGTGCGCGAACTGGCGCTGCAGTGCGCGGCCAGCGATGCCACAGTGCTCGTCACCGGCGAAAGCGGCACGGGCAAGGAACTGGTGGCCCAGGGCATCCACGCCGCCAGCCGGCGCGCGAGCCAGCCCTTTCTGGCGGTGAACTGCGCCGCGCTCAGCGAAAGCCTGCGCGAGAGCGAGTTGTTCGGCTATGAAGAAGGCGCCTTCACCGGCGCGCGGCGCGGCGGCAAGACCGGGCTGATCGAGGCCGCCCACACGGGCACCCTGTTCCTCGACGAGATCGGCGACATGCCGCTGGCCCTGCAGACCCGGTTGCTGCGCGTGCTGCAGGAGCGCGAGGTGCTGCGCCTGGGGGCCACCGCGGCGGTGCCGGTGGACCTGCGCGTGATCGCGGCCACCCATGCCGACCTGGCGGCCCAGGTGGAGCGCGGCCTGTTCCGGCGCGACCTGTACTACCGCCTGGCGGTGCTGCGCATCGCCACCCCGCCCCTGCGCGAGCGCGCGGGCGACATCGCCGCACTGGCCACCAGCCTGCTGGCGCGCCGCACGGCCGCAGCGGGCGTGCCGCAGGCGCAGGCCACGGCCTGGCTGGCCGCGCTGCTGGACCTGGCCGCAGGCTACGGCTGGCCCGGCAATGTGCGCGAGCTGGAGAACCTGGTCGAGCGCCTGCTGGCCTGCCACGCTTGGCTGGCCCCGGGCGGGCGGCTAGACCGCGCGCGGCTGCTGGAGGTGTTTCCCGAATGCACGCAACAGCGCCCGGCACCCGTGCGCGAGCGCCTGCTCAAGGGCGCTCGCATGGCAGCAGAGCGCCAGCGGGTGCGCGAGGTGCTGCAGTCGGTGCAGGGAGATCAGGACGAGGCCTGCGCCCTGCTGGGCATCAGCCGGTCGACGCTGTGGCGGAGGTTGCGAGAGAATGCTGCTTAGGAGTGTGCGAGCAAAAGGCATTGCAGCGAAGCACTCCAAAGCAGAGAATCGTTGGCAGCACTGATATGCCCAGAGTAGGCGTCGTAAGTGCGAAGTAATGCTCAGCTACACTGGCTTATCGAACATAGCAGCTGACGCGCCTTCTGTCGCGCCAGCTCCTTTTTTAACACTAGTTAGAAAATTTGGCAATTTTCATGCCATTACTCAAGTAGGTCGTAGATAGATATTTTTCCCCGTAGAAGTTTCAGGAATTGCGCTTGCCCCCCGCCACCGGGCGCGAAGTTCCGTTTCGTGAAATCAGAATCTGTTGCATCCACATGTGCTAAGGCCCTGAAGAACTCATCAGACGTGGGAATTCGGCCATAGATGCCCCCTGCCAATTGGGGGTACAGGTCCTCTCGAAGATACTCCATGAGCGCTTTAAACGCGTTCGACCGTGGCAGCAAGTTTCCTACCCGATCCTTATCCTTCCACGCAGTAGGCCATTTTCTTTCAATTGCCCTGAAATAATTGTAGATAATTTCGGTTATGTCAACTTCCTTTTCTTCTATGAAAAGATTTCTGAAGGGACATTTTTTTAAATCGGTGGCGCCTGCTTTTGATAATTTTTTTCCAGAAAGAAGTTCGTTTCTGTCCTTGCTGGGGTTAGTGGAAATGAACTTTACAAGTGACTCCACGAACGCAGCTTGAGTCAGTGGCTCTTTAGTTCGTCCAGGCGTTGCAGTTCCCAAACGTTTAATTCGTCTGTAGAGTGGACTTGATTTTTCCTTGTCAAGAGCTACTGCCACGTTGTGGCAAGTTTTTTGAGGACTTCGAGTCTTGGCAAGCTCTGTCAGATCATAGACTAAACTTGTATTTACTTTTGTCTGCGCGAGATTGACTGTCGCGAAAATATTGGCCTGTTCCGAAACGTCAGCACCTACAAAAATTGATACATTTATATCAAACTCTCGATGAAATGAGTACTCTTTAGTCGATTCATCCAGAAATCCTGCGATGCGATGCTGGCCATCGATTACCTTCGCACTCTTGCCCCATGGGCTAGACTCTTCGTCGGTATCACCTAGTTCGCTTCCTCGAAGCGTTAAAAAACCCGTGTTTCTGTCGCCCTCTTCAAACTCTGCGCATCGTTCCTCAACAGCCAGAATAACGGCAGTTGGAAATGATGCGTCATCACTATGGATATACTCTCGAATTTCTTTGACGCGTTTTTTTGTCAAGGGGCGCTGAATGCCGAGATATCTTTCAAAGTCACGCTCTTCATCAGCAAGTCTTCGAACATCAGAGTATGAAATTTCGACTAAATCACGAGCACTAATGGATGCCGAGAAAAATTCCCCAATGGGTTGTTTGAGGGAAAGTACTGGTAAACGAATGGTTCTCATTCTGCGCCTCGCTCTTTAAGTCTATCTGCGAACGCAGTCGTTAGTTCGCTTTCCACAGCCCGAGTTGAGTCGTAGTAACTCATAGTGTTTGCGCCGTCGAGGAGGGTTAAGTACCAGCAATAAAGCCCAAAAATATAAATTTCACGAGCATAGGTCACCAGGAAATAGTGCAAAAAAGTATCAGTGAAAGGGAAGTTGAGTTTGGTTGCTCCGAAAGCTACAGCAGTAAGAACGATGAGTAGTAGCGCAATAGCTTGCACAAGACCATAGCCCCTGAAAACCCTCTTGAAGTTGTCGATGCTTTTTATCGACAAGTCATTCATGCGTTCGTAAAAGAGATATAGTATGGGTGTTAAAAATGTTGCTGAGTATACGAAAAGCTCAGATACGGTCAACGATTCCCTAATCTTTGTCACTAGCTTGGAGACATTGTCTCCTTCCCCTGTGGGAATTGTTGCCATGAATGCTGTCATTATCACTGGCAGGCTTGTTAATAATAAAAGAATACAGAATTTCTTAAGCGCCGCTTTGTGAACTGCAGGGCTGTAGGCTAGCAAGCACTGCAAAAATGGTACGCGATTAAAGAATTTTAAAAGCATTTTATGACCATCTCCTCATATCTCCCTCTAGCGGAGGATTTTCCGGCTATAACACTTGGGCGATTTAATTTAATAATTTTCCCAACGTCTTTGTAAATTTTTCGAATACTTTCATGGTATGCATTTGTAATTACTAACTTTGCCCCTCGTGTAGAAGCCCGCTTAACTGCATTGCATAGTCTAATCTGATCATCCCAAGAAAATATATTTTCGTTATATTTTACGAAGCCATTGTAGTTGTGCTTTACCGTGTAAGGTGGATCAACAAAAACGAAATCACCCGATGTTGCCCGATCAATAAGGGCTTCGAAGTCTCCGGCTACCAGCTCTGCGGTTGACAATGCTTTTGAAAGAGACTCGAAATCATCTGATTCCAATATTACGTTCGATTTGCTTCCAATAGGTACATTGAATTCTCCTTTTTTATTAACTCGATAAAGACCGTTCCAACAAGTTCGGTTTAGATAAATAAATTGCGCGGATCTCTCGATGGCGCTTTTAAAAACAGATGATCTCATTGAATAATAATATTCAGAAGAGTGGCTTTTGTGGTGTGAAGAGAGTAGCTTCTGCACCTTCTGCCAATCTGTTTTTAGGCATGAATATGTTTCGATAAGTTGAGTATTTGCATCTCCAAGTATTGACTTCTGAGGCAGTAGACTAAAAAAAACAGCTCCGCTACCAAGAAATGGCTCAATATATCGATTGTGTTCAATGGCAAGCATGCTGCCATGTTTCTCCACCAGCCAGCGCTTACCACCAGCCCACTTGAGAAACGGGGTTATTCTATTAATTTCGGAATGCAAGCAAGGTCCCTCCTCAAGCAAGATAGCACGGAATGTAACTAACGCATACAATTTTTTGTCTTATGCAGTCAGGTCGCTGCATGGTGTGCAGGCAGACCGCGTAGCTTACGTGCAATCCCAGATGAGGACGATAAAGTAGTCAGGCAGGCTCTGCTGACCCACTTCGGTTGCAGGATCTGATCACGCTTGAGTAGGGGCGCTGGCCGCCTGACAAATGAGACTAGGGTGTGTTGACATTCGAGGTGACAATACCGCTCCAACCTGATGATCTGGTTGGAGGGCCGATGCGCAAACAACTTCGCGATGAGCAATGGAAACGGATTGAGGGGCTGCTACCTGGCAAGCCGAGCGACCCGGGCA
>NZ_JBKDTZ010000021.1:0-9525 GCF_046339755.1 Acidovorax sp.
ATGGCAGTTGATGGTTGCGAAAGAAATCGGAACGGGTCAGAAAACGCAATTGCGCACCGGATGGGGGCAGCACAAGCACCACTATGCACCAAGCATGGTGCAACGCACAAAACCTTGCCCAGCTCCGAGAATGCCCAAAGCTGTCACATAATCGTCACAAATAAACACATCAGCCGGTCACAGAGGGATTTCCCCCGTTGTGACCATGGCCGACAACGACACATCATTGTCACAAGGGCTGCCTAGCATCCGCCCTTTGTGCATTTCGCCATCCTCCAGAAGGAACTTTCCATGCAATTCAAGCACCTGGCACTGTCGGCTGCCATCGCCCTGTCCGTCTGCGCACCCGCGCAGGCCCAACAGCAAGTAGAAATCCAATGGTGGCATTCCATGAGCGCCGCCCTGGGTGACTGGGTGAACGATCTGGCCAAGCAGTACAACGCCAGCCAGACCAAGTACAAGGTCGTGCCCACCTACAAGGGCTCGTATGACGAATCGATGACGAGCGCCGTGGCGGCTTTCCGCGCCGGCAATGCGCCCCACATCATCCAGGTGTTCGAAGTGGGCACCGCCACCATGATGGCCAGCAAGGGCGCCATCGTTCCCGCCGCCAAGGTGCTGAACGACGGCGGTTTCAAGTTCGACCCCACCCAGTACGTGTCGGCCGTGGCCGGCTACTACACCGCACCCAACGGCCAGATGCTGAGCTACCCGCTCAACAGCTCGACCACCATCTTCTACTACAACAAGGATGCCTTCAAGAAGGCCGGCCTGGACCCTGAAAAGGCCCCCAAGACCTGGCCCGAAGTGTTCGCTGCCGCCTCCAAGCTCAAGGCCAGCGGCCACAGCTGCCCGTTCACCACGAGCTGGATCAGCTGGACGCAGCTGGAAAGCTTCTCGCTGTGGCACAACACGCTGTTCGCGTCCAAGAACAACGGTTTCGACGGCAACGACGCCCAACTGCAGATCAACACCCCGCTGCACGTGCGCCACTTCGAGAACCTGGCCAAGGCTTCCAAGGACGGCAGCTTCGTCTACAAGGGCCGCGCCAATGCGCCTGACGCCTCGTTCCCCTCGGGCGAGTGCGCCATGATCACCGGCTCGTCGGGCCTGTACGCCCGCGTCGCCAAGGAAGCCAAGTTCGCCTACGGCATCGCTCCCCTGCCCTACTACGACGATGTGAAGGGTGCCCCCCAGAACACCGCCATCGGTGGTGCCAGCCTGTGGATCATGTCCGGCAAGAAGGCCGAGGAATACAAGGGCGTGGCCGACTTCCTGAACTTCCTGAACGACACCAAGGTGCAGGCCGCCAGCCACCAGCGCACGGGCTACCTGCCCGTGACCACGGCGGCCTACAAGCTGACCGAAGCTTCCGGCTTCTATGAAAAGAACCCCGGCACCGACGTGGCCGTGACGCAGATGATCCGCAAGGCCACCGACAAGTCGCGCGGCATCCGCCTGGGCAACTTCGTGCAGATCCGCACCATCATCGACGAGGAAACCGAGCAGATCTGGTCGGGCAAGAAGACCCCCAAGGAAGCCCTGGACACGGCCGCAACCCGCGGCAACGAGCAACTGGTGCGCTTCGCACGCGCCAACAAGTAAGCGCTTTTCGAGCGTTCATGGCAGCGGCACCGGCACACCGGTCGGGTCGCTGCCGAAAGCCCGCCTCCCTTGCAAACCCACCCGGTTTGCTGGTTGGCGGGTTGTCTTTTTGAGAGTCTGGACATGGAAAAACGCGTTCTCTTTCGCTCCGCGTGGCTGCCGTGGGTGCTCATTGCCCCCCAGTTGGCCATCATCAGCGTCTTCTTCTTCTGGCCCGCGGGCCAGGCCCTGGTGCAGTCGCTGCAGGAGCAGGACGCCTTCGGCACGTCGACCAACTGGGTCGGATTCGACAATTTCAGGACGCTGTTCAACGACCCGGGCTACCTTGCGTCCTTCAAGACCACGGCCTTCTTCTCGGCCCTGGTGGCGGTGATCGGCATCAGCGTGTCCCTGGTACTGGCCATCTTCGCCGACCGCATCATCAAGGGCGCGCTGGTCTACAAGACCGCCCTGTTGCTGCCCTACGCCGTGGCCCCCGCGGTGGCTGGCGTGCTGTGGATGTTCATGTTCTCGCCCTCGCTGGGCGTGGTGGCCTACCTGCTGCGCAAGTCGGGCTTCGACTGGAACCACCAGCTCAATTCCGACCACGCCATGGCGCTGATCGTGATCGCCTCGGTGTGGAAGCAGATCTCCTACAACTTCCTGTTCTTCCTCGCGGGCCTGCAGTCCATCCCAAAATCGCTCATCGAGGCCGCCGCCATCGACGGTGCCGGCCCCTGGCGCCGGTTCTGGAGCATCCAGTTCCCGCTGCTCTCGCCCACCACCTTCTTCCTCCTGGTGATCAACGTGGTCTACGCCTTCTTCGACACCTTCGCCATCGTGGATTCCACCACGCATGGCGGCCCGGGGCGCGACACCTCGATCCTGGTCTACAAGGTCTACCACGACGGCTTCAAGGCCATGGACATGGGTGGTTCGGCCGCGCAATCGGTGGTGCTGATGGTGATCGTCGTTGCCCTGACGGTCATCCAGTTCCGTTATGTGGAAAAGAAAGTGCAGTATTGACCATGGTAGAGCGCAGCCCTTACCTCAAACTCTTCTCGCACCTGATCATGGTGCTGGGCGTGATCATCGTCGGCTTCCCGCTGTACCTGGCCTTCGTGGCGTCCACCCACACCGCCCAGGACATCGTGCAGGCGCCCATGCCCCTGCTGCCCGGCAGCAACTTCTGGCAGACATAACACGACACGCTTTTCGGCGGCGGCGCCGGCGCCGGCTCCACCGCGCCCGTGGCGCGCATGATGTGGGTGAGCTTCGTCACCGCCATCGTGATCACGGTGGGCAAGATCGCGATCTCGCTGCTCTCGGCCTTTGCCATCGTGTACTTCCGCTTTCCGTTCAAGGGCATCTGCTTCTGGCTGATCTTCATCACCCTGATGCTGCCCGTGGAAGTGCGCATCGGGCCCACCTACCAGGTGGTCTCCAACCTGGGCATGCTCAACACCTATGCGGGCCTCACGGTACCGCTGATCGCCTCGGCCACGGCCACCTTCCTGTTCCGGCAGTTCTTCCTCACGGTGCCCGACGAATTGGTCGAAGCCGCCCGCGTGGACGGTGCCGGCCCCATGCGCTTCTTCAAGGACATCCTGGTGCCGCTGTCGCGCACCTCGATCGCGGCGCTGTTCGTGATCCAGTTCATCTACGGCTGGAACCAGTACCTGTGGCCGCTGCTGGTGACCACCTCGGAAGACATGTACCCCGTGGTCATCGGCATCAAGCGCATGATCGCCGGCGGCGATGCCGGCAATGAGTGGAACATCGTGATGGCCACTGCCCTGCTGGCCATGCTGCCGCCCGCGCTGGTGGTGGTGCTGATGCAGCGCTGGTTCGTCAAGGGCTTGGTGGACACCGAGAAGTAACAGGCCGCACACACCCTCTCTATGACCGTGGCGGCACCACCCATGCCGTCCAGACACAACCCAGATCCTCCAGTTGTTATGGCATCCCTCTCTCTTCGCAACATCGTCAAGCGCTACGGCACCGGCCCCAAGGCCAACCAGGTCATCCACGGCGTGAACGCCGAGATCAAGGACGGTGAGTTCGTCGTCATCGTCGGCCCCTCGGGCTGCGGCAAGTCCACCCTGCTGCGCATGGTGGCGGGCCTCGAGGAAATCTCCGGCGGCGAGCTGCGCATCGGCGACCGCGTGGTGAACGACCTGGAACCGGCCCAGCGCGACATCGCCATGGTGTTCCAGAACTACGCGCTCTACCCGCACATGACGAACTTCGAGAACATGGCCTACGGCCTGAAGATCGCCAAGGTGCCCAAGGAAGAGATCAAGGCGCGCGTGGACAAGGCCGCCAAGATCTTGGAGCTCGGCCACCTGCTCGAACGCAAGCCGCGCGAACTCTCGGGCGGCCAGCGCCAGCGCGTGGCCATGGGGCGCGCCATCGTGCGCCAGCCCCAGGTGTTCCTGTTCGACGAACCGCTGTCCAACCTGGACGCCAAGCTGCGCGCCCAGACCCGCCTGGAAATCCAGAAGCTGCACCGCGAGCTCGGCATCACCAGCCTGTTCGTGACGCACGACCAGGTCGAAGCCATGACCCTGGCCCAGCGCATGATCGTGATGAACGCCGGCAACATGGAGCAGTTCGGCACGCCCGAAGAGGTCTACCACACGCCCGCCACGACCTTCGTGGCCAGCTTCATCGGCTCGCCACCGATGAACCTGCTCAAGAACGCGCCGGGCGGCAAGGAAGGCACCATCCTCGGCATCCGCCCTGAGCACCTGGACGTGGGCAGCGACGGCTGGGCCGTGACGGTGGAAACCGTGGAGCTGCTGGGCGCCGAGCGCCTGATCTACGGCCGCCTGAATGGCGAGCAGCTCATCGTGCGCGTGGAGGAAGGAACCCATTCGCCAGCGCCCGACTCGGTGATCCACGTCGCGCCGCGTACGGACCGGCTGCACGCCTTCGACGCAGCCACGGGCAAGCGCATCGCTGGCTGACGCGCCATGAGCCACGAGCAGATCCCCGCCTGGCCCTACCCCCGCTGGATCGCCCACCGGGGCGCGGGCAAGCTGGCACCCGAGAACACGCTGGCGGCCTTCCGCCTGGGTGCCCAGCATGGCTACCGCATGTTCGAATGCGATGCCAAGCTCAGCCGCGACGGCGTGCCCTTCTTGATGCACGACGCCACGCTGCAGCGCACCACCAACGGCCAGGGTACCGGCGGCGACCTGGACTGGAGCGCTCTGTCGCAGCTCGACGCGGGCGGCTGGCACTCGCGCGCCCATGCGGGCGAACCCCTGCCCACGCTGGAGGCGCTGGCGCGCTACTGCATCGCCAATGGCTATTTCCTGAACATCGAGATCAAGCCCACGCCCGGGCACGATGAAGTGACCGGCCGCGTGGTGGCCGAGACCGCTGCCCGCCTGTGGCAGGGCCAGGCCGTGCCGCCCCTGCTGTCATCCTTCCAGCCTGCCGCGCTGGCCAGCGCCCGTGCTGCCGCACCGCAGCTGCCGCGTGCCCTGCTGGTGGACGTGCACCGCCAGGGCTTCGTGGATGAGGCCGTCGGCCTGGGCTGCATGGCCATCGTCTGCAACCATGCGCTGTGGGATACCGCCCTGGTGGCCACTGTGCAGGGCCAGGGCATGTGCGCGCTGAGCTATACCGTGAACGATCCCTGGGCCGCACAGCGCCTGATCGCGCTGGGCACGGACGGCATCATCACCGACCGGGTGGATCTGTTCAGCCCGGCGGGCTGAAGAACCGGCCGGCTCCCTGCCGCGGCGGGCTGGAACACTCTCTCACAAGGGCTGCAGTGGGCGCAGCACAATGCGGGGCATGACATTGCATTGCATCCGTGCCCGCCTGGCGGCTGGCGCTGCCTTCCTGGCTTTCGTGCTGGCGCTGGCCGCGTTGGCGCCGCCTCCCGCACACGCCCAGGGCCGCACGCCGGCCCCTCCTGCAGCCCCCGCCAGTGCCTCCGGCAGCGAAAAGCCCGAACTGCCCAGCGTCGACGTGCTGCGCGAGCGCTTCGAGGCCATCCCCACCAAAATCGGCGAAGACGACGACTACCGCCAATGGCTCAGCGACATCTCGGCCATCGGCACGGCAGCCACCCAGGTGGCGGCACGGCGCGCCGAAGCGCTGGCCGACGTCGACACGCGGCTGTCCGGACTGGGCCCGGCCCCGGACAAGGGGGCCACGGCAGAAGCGCCCGACGTGGCGCAGCAGCGCAGCGCGCTGGCTAAGGAGCGCAGCAGCATCGATGCCGAGCTCAAGCTCGCGCGTCTGATCGCGGTGGATGCCGAGCAGCGCGGCGCCGAAATCATCCGCCAGCGCCGTGAGCAGTTCCAGACCGCGCTCACGACGCGCATCGACTCGCCCCTGACCGGCAGCTTCTGGCGCAATGTGCGCAGCGCCTTCCCCGGCGATCTGGCACGCCTGCAATCGCTGGGCACCGAGCTGCGGCAAGCGGCAGCCCGGGCCTGGGAGCCCGCACACCGCACCGGCTTCGTGGTCAGCATGGCCATGGCCTTGTTCGTGGCCATTGCCGGCCCCTGGCTGGCCGAGCGCCTGCTGCTGCGCCTGGCCCCGGCGCGGCTGCCGCCAGGGCGGCTGCGCCGTTCGCTGCTGGCCTTCGCATCGGTGCTGGTGCACACCATGCTGCTGGCCCTGGCCGTCCAGTTGGCCTGGGGCGGGCTCACGGTGGAGGCGTCCCCGAGCCCGCGCCTGCAGGCCTTCGAGCGCGCCACCCTGCAGCTGGCGGTGTTCGCGGCGTTCATGATCGCGCTCGGCCATGCGCTGATCTCCCGCAAGCGCAGTTCCTGGCGCCTCACCGCCCTGTCGGACGAGCTGGCCACGCGCCTCGCCCCCTACCCCTGGTGGCTGGCGCTGACGACCGTGCTCGGCGGGCTTGTCATCGAGGTCAACCGCGTGGTGGGCGCCAGCCTCTCGGCCGAGGTTTCGGCACACGCCGTGTCGGCCCTGCTGATGGCTCTGGTGATCCTGTGCGCACTGCGCCACCTGCGCGCCCCTGCCGCAACACCATCCGCTGGCGTGGGCCAGGAAGGGCAGGATGGCAGCAACGCCAGCGAGCCAGCCTCGCAGGCACCGGCCCCCCGCCCCATCTGGATGGGCCTGCTGGTGGCGGGCGCGGCCGCCACGGCCATCGCCATCCTGGTGCTGCTGGTGCTGGGCTTCGTGGCACTGGCGCACATGCTGGCCGGCCAGATGGTCTGGACCGGCGTGGTCTTTGCCACCACCTACCTGCTGTTCGAGCTGGTGGAGGACGTGGCGCAAGCCGTTCTGTCCTCGCGCGGCGGCTTTGGCCAGCGCCTGCACAAGGGCCTGGGCATCGACGGCAAGCTGCTCGACCAGAGCGCCGTGGTGGCCTCGGGCGCACTGCGCGTGGTGCTGCTGTTCTACATGGTGATCGCCTTGCTGGCCCCGCTGGGCACGGCGCCGGACGAAGTGTTCCGCCGCGGCGGCAGCGTGAACCAGACGCTGCAGGTGGGCAGCGTGACGCTGGCGCCGCAGGCGCTGCTCACGGCGCTGGCGATTGCCTGTGCCGGCTTCGTGATGATCCGCATCCTCAAGCGCTGGCTCAGCGACCAGTTCTTTCCCAACACCTCGCTGGAGCCTGGCATGCGCAGCTCCATCGTCACCCTGCTGGGCTATGTGGGTGGCGTGGCGGTGATTGCCATCGCGCTGGCGGGCCTGGGGATCAGCGTGGAGCGCATTGCCTGGGTGGCGAGTGCGCTCTCGGTGGGGATCGGCTTCGGGCTGCAGGCCATCGTGCAGAACTTCATCTCGGGCCTTATCCTGCTGGCCGAACGGCCGGTGCGCGTGGGCGACTGGGTGGTGCTGGGCGAGACCGAGGGCGACGTACGCCGCGTGAACGTGCGCGCCACCGAGATCCAGCTCGGGGACCGCTCCACCGTGATCGTGCCCAACTCCGAGTTCATCACCAAGACCGTGCGCAACATGACGCTCACCGGCGCCCCGGGCCGCGTGCTGCTGCGCCTGCCGGCACCGCTCGATACCGATGCCCAGCGCATGCGCACGCTGATCCTGGAGGCCTTCACCGCCCACGAGGGCATCATGGACGACCCCGAACCCATCGTGCAGCTCGAAGGCATCCTGAACGGCACGCTGACCTTCCTGGCGATTGGCTATGTGAGCAACCCGCGCAATGCGGGTGGGGTGCGCAGCGATCTGCTGTTTTCCATCCTGGACAAGCTGCGCGATGCGGGCCTGGCGCTGTCGCCGCCGGCCACCACCGCGGTGGCGCACAGTGCGCGGGCACAAGGAGGAGATACGCCCCTGGCGCCGGTTGCGCCGGGCTGACTCAGGCTTTCCAGCTTTTGCCCAAGCACCACTGGCAGGTGGCGCAGGCCACCACCAGGGCGGCATAGGTGGCCATCTTGCCGTCCCGGCCCAGAACCACCAGGCCGGCCAGCAGCACGGCGCTACCCACTCCCAATTGGATAGCGAACTGTGCCCATGCAGCGTAGTTCGAACCCGATTTCCAGCGGAGGATGCGGCTGCCCAGCGCCATCAGGACCGCCATGGCTGCGGCCGGGGCGAAGAAATTGAGCAGGTGGTTGAGCGTGTCCAGCGGACCCATAGGAATTGACCCAGATCAAGGCTATCCCAGGCAGTTGTACCGGGATGTTCCAACGATTTTATAATCGGGGCATGGCAGTCTGGGCCCTCGGCATCAACCACACCACCGCGCCCCTCGATCTGCGCGGCAGGTTCGCGTTCGCGCTCGACCAGATTGCGCCCACCCTGCAGGGCCTGCGCCAGTCGCTGGGCCAGCAAAGCCGCCACCCCAGCGTGGAAACGGCCATCATCTCCACCTGCAACCGCACCGAGATCTACTGCGCGGGCGAGCAGGCGGCCATCGACCACACCCTGGGCTGGCTGGCGCAAAGCGGCGGCGTGAGCCCGGCGCTGTTGCGCTCGCACTCGTATTCGCTCGAAGACAGCCTGGTGGCGCGCCACGCTTTCCGCGTGGCCAGCGGGCTCGATTCCATGGTGCTGGGCGAGGCGCAGATCCTGGGCCAGATGAAGGACGCCGTGCGCGCCGCCGAGACGGCCGGTGCCCTGGGCACCACGCTGAACCAGCTGTTCCAGCGCAGTTTTGCCGTGGCCAAGGAGGTGCGCACTTCCACCGAGATCGGTGCGCACAGCATCAGCATGGCGGCCGCCGCCGTGCGCCTGGCTGGCCAGCTGTTCGAAGACCTGGGCAAGATCCGCGTGCTCTTCGTGGGCGCGGGTGAGATGATCGAGCTGTGTGCCACGCACTTCGCGGCCAGGAACCCCAAGCAGATCGCGATTGCCAACCGCACGCTGGAGCGCGGCGAAAAGCTCGCCACGCGCTTTGGCGGCGAGGTGATGCGCCTGGCCGACCTGCCAGAGCGGCTGCACGAGTTTGACGCCGTCATCAGTTGCACGGCCAGCAGCCTGCCCATCATCGGCCTGGGTGCCGTGGAGCGCGCGCTCAAGAAGCGCCGCCACCGTCCCATGTTCATGGTGGACTTGGCCGTGCCGCGCGACATCGAGCCCGAGGTCAAGGCCCTGGGTGACGTTTACCTGTACACCGTGGACGACCTGGCCAGCGTGGTGCAGACCGCCCAAGCCAACCGCCAGGCCGCCGTGGCCCAGGCCGAGGCCATCATCGATGCGGGCGTGCAGAGCTTCATGCACTGGATGGACCAGCGCCACCCGGAAGGCGGCGTGGTGCCCCTGATCCAGCAGCTCAATGCCCAGACCGACAGCTGGCGCGCCGCCGAGATCGCGCGCGCCAAGAAGCTGCTGGCCCGCGGCGAGGACGTGGATGCCGTGCTCGAAGCCCTGTCGCGCGGCATCACGCAGAAGATGCTGCACGGCACCATGGCCGAGTTGCACTCGGCCGACGGCCCGCAGCGCGAACAACTGGCGGCCACCGCGTCCCCACGAGCCAATCTC
>NZ_JBKDTZ010000022.1:0-10373 GCF_046339755.1 Acidovorax sp.
GCCACAGCGGTGCAGTCCACCTGCAGCGCCCGCCGGGTCCGGACCACAAATGCGGCCGACCGCGCACAATAGGCGCACTGCCCACCACCCCCGTCACTGCCCATGCCACGCGCACGACCCACCGCCGCCACCCTGGGCGGCAACGCGCTGCTGCGCTGGGCCGCCGAGGTGGGCGACGAGGCCAGCCGCAGTGCGGACGCCATTGCCGCGGTGTGCTCGCCCATCGATCTGGCTGCGGGTGGGCATGCGATCGGGCGCGGCTTCAACCGCCAGGTCTACACCCGCATGTTCATGCGCACGCTGGTGCCCAAGGCCTTGCAGAAGCTGGCCCAGCACCCGGGCCTGTTCGACCGCCAGGCCCTGATGGCGGCGCGCGACCTGTACGCCTTCGACAACGTCTTCACCGCGCCGGTGCACGGCTTTCGCAACACCGAGGACTACTGGTCGCGGGCATCCGCCAAGCCGCTGCTGCACCGCATCCGCATTCCGGCGCTGGTGGTGAATGCGCGCAACGACCCCTTTGTTCCCGCCAGCAGCCTGCCCGGCGTGCACGAGGTGGGCCGCTGCGTCACCCTGTGGCAGCCAGCGCACGGCGGCCACGTGGGCTTTGTCAAGGGGCGCCTGCCCGGCCATGTGCGCGCCATGCCGGATGCGGTGGGGGACTGGCTTGCGGCGCAGGCTGACACGCAAGGCCGTGCAGCGGGGGCACAATCGCGGCATGGATGACATCGTCAAACAGGCCCTGGCCAAATGGCCCAACGTGCCCGACTGCTACGGCTGGCTGGGGCTGGACGCGCGCGGGCGCTGGTACATGCGCGACGACAGGACGCAGGCCGCAGGCCCGTTCCCGGAATCCAAGGGCTCGCTGCTGCAGCACGAGAAGCTGATTGACTTCATCCACCGCAACTACGAGGCCGACGAGGCCGGGCAGTGGTTCTTCCAGAACGGGCCGCAGCGCGTATATGTGGAGCTGGAAGCCACGCCGCTGGTCTGGCGCCTGTCCCCCGATGGGGCGGTGGCCTCCCACACGGGCCAACCCACCACCGTGGACGAATGCCTGCTGGACGCGCAGGGCCGGGTCTACCTGGTCACGCCCCTGGGCCTGGGCCTGGTGCACACATTGGACGTGGGCCTGGCTGCCGAGGCGGTGGAGCAGGGGCGCTGGACGCCGGTGGAGGTGCGCGCCGAGGACCTGCCAGCGCGCCATGGCTTCGTCACCAGCCCTGCGAAGCGGCGCGCGACCTGAGCACGAACCCTTGAGGACATAAAAAAAGCCGACCTCACGGGGCCGGCTTTTTGCTTGGGCAGTGCGGTGCGCTTACTGCGATGCGCCAGACGCCGGGGCCGCGACGGCCGATGCGCCGTCGCCTGCCGCGGAGGCCGCCGCCGCTGGGGCTGCAGGCTCTTCGAACTTGGCACCACCGGCATTGGCCATGAAGGCCACGGCGCGTGCGATCTCGGTGTCGCTGAAATCGCCGCCACCCTGGGGGGCCATCGCGCCCTTGCCCTTGAGGGCCGACTGCACCAGCGTCTCGAAGCCGGTCTTGATGCGGTCCGACCAGGCGGCTGCGTCGCCGAACTTCGGAGCGCCTGCCGCGCCGGTGGCGTGGCAGGCGGCGCATTGGGCCTTGTAGACGGTTTCGCCATTGGCCAGGGGGCGGTTGGCGTCGCGCACCTCGACCATGCCCACCTTCTGGATGCGGGCGGCGGTGGCCTTCTGGCTGTCAACCGCGCCGGCACCCGGCTTGTCGGCCGAGGTCACATAGAGAACGAGACCGATGATCGCAAAGATCGGAATCACAAACGAGGCAAGTACCGCGACCAGCAACTGCTTGGGGTTCTTGATCGGGCCGGTATGGGCTTCTTCGTGGTGGGTGTCGCTCATGACTTCCTCGGGTTTATCGTGGGGCTTTGATGCAATCAACCTTCAATTATATCTGCCGGTGCTCTGGCCCCCGCAGCCCCGGGCAGCGTGCGTATCGAAAGCCCGACAAAACATTTCCGGGCGGCACGCCATGGCTGCGGCCGCCCGGGAGGGCTCAGGAGCCTGCGGGCGCCTGGGCCGCTGGCTCGGCCGTGGCACCGCCGCCCAGCGCCTTGTAGAGCACCACCTGGTTCTGCAGCTGGGCCAGGCGCACCTGCACCACGCCTTGCTGGGTGGTGAACAGCGAGCGCTCGGCATCCAGCAGGTCCAGGTAGCTGGAGACGCCATTGCGGTAGCGCAGGTCGGCCAAGCGCAGGCGGGCCTCTTCGGCCTCGGCCTGGCGCCGCTGGGCCTCGGACTGCTCGGCCAGGGTGGACTGCCCGGCCAGTGCATCGGACACCTCGCGGAAAGCGGTCTGGATGGCTTTCTCGTACTGCGCCAATGCGATGGCGCGCGAGGCCTGTGAGCTTTGCAGGTTGGCCTGGTTGCGGCCGGCATCGAAGATCGGCAGCAGCAGCGACGGGGCGATGGTGAAGCCCCAGGAGCCGCTCTTGAACAGGCCCGAGAGTTCGCCGCTGGCCGTGCCGGCCTGCGCCGTGAGCGAGATGCGCGGGAAGAACGCGGC
Organism: Acidovorax sp.; assembly: GCF_046339755.1. GTDB lineage: Bacteria > Pseudomonadota > Gammaproteobacteria > Burkholderiales > Burkholderiaceae_C > Acidovorax. The sequence goes on from NZ_JBKDTZ010000022.1 coordinate 2,550, forward strand.
GCGTGCCGCACCGATGTTGGCATTGGCCGCGATCAGCTGCTGCTCGGCCTGGCGGATGTCGGGGCGCTGCGCGAGCAGCTCCGAGGGCAGGCCGGCGGGCAGGGCGGCCATGGCCGGCGCATTGGCCAGGGTGCTTCCTGGCAGGCTGGCCAGCACCTCGGCCGGTACCGGCTGGCCCAGCAGCAGGGCCAGCGCGTTCTCGTCCAGCGCGCGCTGGCGCTGTTGCTGCGCCAGGGTGGCGCGCGCGGCCTGGGTGAGCGATTCGGCCTGGCGGAAGTCCAGTTCCGAGGCGACGCCCGAGTCCAGGCGCAGGCGCGTGAGCCGCACCGACTCCTCGCGCGAGCTCAGCGTGCGGCGCGACAGGTTGAGCAGCTCCTCGTCGGCCAGCAGCGTGAGCCAGCCGTTGGCCACGGCGGCCACCAGGCTGACCTGGGCGGCGTTGCGGCCTTCCTCGGTGGCCAGGTACTGCGCCAGTGCCTGTTCCTTCAGGCTGGCGATGCGGCCGAAGAAGTCGATCTCCCAGGCCGAGAGCGCCAGGCCCACGCTGAACGAGTTGGTCAGGTCGCCATTGGCGGCCGACGGCCCCCGGCTGGCGTTGACGCCCAGGCCCACGCTGGGGAACTGGTCGGCGCGGCGGATCTGGAACTGCGCGCGCGCCTGCTCGATGTTGAGCGCGGCCACGCGCAGGTCGCGGTTGTTGGCCAGCGCTGCGCCGATCAGGGTCTGCAGGCGTGGGTCGGCAAAATAGTCCTTCCACGGCACCTGCGCCGCGGCGGCGGCCCCGGCAGGCGCCGAGGGGCCCGCCTGGAACGTGCCGGGCACGGGTGCCTCAGGGCGCTCGTAGGTGGGGATCATCGAGCAGCCCGAGAGCAGCAGCGCCGCAGCGGCGGCCACTGCCAGGGGCAGGGGGGTACGTCGATCAGTCATGGGTTCCAACTCCTGCTTCTTCTGCGTGGCGGCGGTTCATCTCCTGCTGGCGCGCGCTGCCCTTGAACAGGCTGCGCACCACCACGAAAAACACGGGCACGAAGAACACGGCCAGTGCCGTGCCGGTGACCATGCCGCCCAGCACGCCGGTGCCGATGGCACGCTGGCTCGCCGAGCCCGCACCCGAGGCGATGGCCAGGGGCAGCACCCCCAGGCCGAAGGCCAGCGAGGTCATCACGATGGGACGGAAGCGCAGGTGGGCGGCGGCCAGCGCCGACTCGACCACGCCGCGGCCCTGCGCCTGCAGGTCCTTGGCGAACTCGATGATCAGGATGGCGTTCTTCGCGGACAGGCCGATGATGGTGATCAGCCCCACCTGGAAGTACACGTCGTTCGCATAACCGCGCAGCAGGGTGGCGAGCAGCACCCCGAGCACGCCCAGCGGCACCACCAGGATCACGGCCAGCGGGATCGACCAGCTCTCGTACAGCGCAGCCAGGCACAGGAACACGGCCAGGATGGCAAAGCTGTACAGGATCAGCGACTGCGAGCCCGCGAGCTTTTCCTCGCGCGACATGCCCGTCCACTCATAGCCGAAGCCGGGTGGCAGCTGGGCAGCGAGCTTTTCCATCTCGGCCATGGCGGCGCCGGTGCTCATGCCCGGTGCGGGCGAGCCCGAGATGCGCACGGCCGGATAGCCGTTGTAGCGCACCGTCTGCTGCGCGCCCTTGACCCAGCGCGTGCTGGCAAAGGCCGACAGCGGCACGGGCTTGCCCAGATTGTTGCTGGCGTTGAGCTTGAGCAGGTCGTCGGGCTGCATGCGCGCCGGCGCGTCGGCCTGCACCACCACGCGCTGCAGACGGCCCTGGTTGGGGAAGTCGTTCACGTAGGTGGAGCCCAGGGCCGTCGACAGTGTCGAGTTGATGGCGTCGAAGGAAACGCCCAGGGCGTTGGCCTTGTCGCGGTCGATGTCGATCTGCAGCTGCGGCGCGTCTTCCAGGCCATCGGGGCGCACCTGGGTGATGATCTTGCTCTGCGCGGCCATGCCCAGCAGCTGGTTGCGCGCGTTGATCAGCGCCTCGTGCCCGGCGCCGCTGCGGTCCTGCAGGCGGAACGAGAAGCCGCTGGCGTTGCCCAGCTCGGGAATGGGCGGCGGGCTCAGCGGGTAGATGAAGGCATCGCGGATGCCCATCAGCCCGCCAAAGGCGCGGCCTGCCACTTCCTGGGCCGACTGGCCGGGGGCGTGGCGTTCCTTCCAGTCCTTCAGGGTCACGAAGGCGAGCGCGGCGTTCTGGCCCTGGCCCGAGAAGCTGAAGCCCAGCACGCCGACCATGCTCTGCACCTCGGGCTGCTTGAGGATGAACTCTTCGACCTGCTGCATCACGGCCAGCGTGCGCTCCTGCGTCGCACCGGGCGGCAGTTGCACGTTGACGATGATGTTGCCCTGGTCCTCGCCGGGCAGGAAAGAGGTCGGCACGCGCATGTAGACCACCACCACGGCGCCGATGATGGCAGCGTAGATCACCAGGTAGCGCGCGGCCTTGCGCAGCATGCGCGAGACCAGGCCTTCATAGCCCTTGGCGGTGCGCGAGAAGCCGCGGTTGAACCAGCCGAAGAAACCGCTCTTCTCGTGGTGGTGGCCGGCTTCCACCGGCTTGAGCAGGGTGGCGCACAGCGCGGGCGTGAGCGACAGCGCCATGAAGGCCGAGAAGCCGATGGACGCCACCATCACTGCCGAGAACTGGCGGAAGATGTTGCCGGTGGAGCCCGAGAAGAAGGCCAGCGGCACGAACACCGAAATCAGCACCACGGTCACGCCGATGATGGCGCCCGAGATCTGGCGCATGGCCTTGCGCGTGGCTTCCAGCGGCGGCAGGCCTTCCTCGCTCATGATGCGCTCGACGTTCTCCACCACCACGATGGCATCGTCCACGACGATACCGATCACCAGCACCATGCCGAACATGGTCAGCACGTTGATCGAGAAGCCCAGGGCCAACAGCGTGGCGAAGGTGCCCAGCAGGGCGATCGGCACCACGATGGTCGGGATGATGGTGTAGCGCCAGTTCTGCAGGAACAGGAACATCACCAGGAACACCAGGGCCACGGCCTCCAGCAGGGTGATGGCCACCTGGGTGATGGAGATGTCCACGAAGCGCGAGCTGTCGTAGGGAATGCTCCACTCCGTGCCCTCAGGGAAGAAGCGGGCCAGCTCGTCCATCTTCACGCGCACGGCCTTGGCGGCCTCCAGCGCATTGCCGCTTGGCGACAGCTGCACGCCGATGCCGACGGCGGGCTTGCCGTTCAGGCGCGCCGAGGTGGCATAGGCCTGGCCACCGAGTTCTACGCGCGCCACGTCGTTCAGGCGCACGGTGGAGCCGTCGGTGTTGGCGCGCAGCACGATGTTGCCGAACTGCTCTACGCTGGACAGCTGGCCGTTGACCACCACGGTGGCGGCAATGCCCTGGCCGGCCACATTGGGCAGGTCGCCGATGGTGCCGCTGGCCACCTGGGCGTTCTGCGCCCGGATGGCGGCCGTGACCTCCGCCGACGACAGGTTGAAGCTGACCATCTTGGCCGGGTCGATCCAGATGCGCATGGAGCGCTCGGTACCGAACAGCTGGGCCTGGCCGATGCCGTTCAGGCGCTGCAGCTCGGGCACGATGTTGCGCGAGGCGTAGTCGCCCAGGGCCACCGTGTCCATCTTCGGGTTGGTCGATGAAAGCATCGTGAACAGCAGGAAGTTGGAGCGCGACTTGTCCACGCGCACGCCCTGCTGCGTCACGGCCGAGGGCAGGCGTGGCGAGGCGCGCGAGAGGCGGTTCTGCACGTCCACCTGCGCCAGTTCGGCGTTGGTGCCGGGCTGGAAGCTCAGCGTGATGCTGCCCGAGCCATCGGCCTGGGCCACCGACTCCATGTAGATCAGGCCGGGAGAGCCATTCATCTCGCGTTCGATGACGGACAGCACGCTGTCCTCCAGCGTCTGCGCCGAGGCGCCGGGGTAAGCGGCGTTGATGACGATGGCGGGCGGCGCCACCGGGGGGTATTGCGCGATCGGCAGCTGCGTGATCGCCACACCGCCCATCACCATGATGAACAGCGCGATCACCCACGCGAAGATCGGGCGGTCGATAAAGAACTTGGCCATGGATGCCCCTTGCTTACTTCGACGCGGCGGCGGACGCGGCAGGCGCTGCACCGGAAGCCGCTGCAGCGGCCGGGGCTGCCGCGGGCGTGGCACCGCCAGCCTGCCATGGAACGGGTTTGACGGGCGTGCCCGGGGGCAGCATCTGCAGCTTCTGGAAGCCGTCGACCATGACCTTCTCGCCCGCCTTCAGGCCATCGAGCACCACCCAGCGGTTGTTCTGTGCGGCGCTGATCTTCACGCTGCGCGGGCTGATCTTGCCGTCCTCGCCCACCACACTCACCGTGTCACCCTGCTGGGTGCGCGTCACGGCCTGCTGGGGCAGGGTGATGGCGTTGCTGGCCTGCACCTGCTCGATCTGCACGCGCAGGTACAGGCCGGGCAGCAGCTCGCCCTTGGGGTTGGGCACTTCGGCGCGCAGCGTGACCTGGCCCGTGGTGGCATCCACCGACAAGTCGGAGAACAGCAGCTTGCCGGTGTGCTCGTAGGCGGTGCCGTCGCTGAGCAGCAGCTTCACGCTGGCCGCGTCACCGGTGGCGCGCTTGAACTGGCCGCTCTCCATGGCGCGGCGCAGCGCGAACACTTCGCTGGCGGACTGGGTGAAGTTCACGTACACCGGGTCGATCTGCTGGATGATGGCCAGGGGCGTGGCTTCGCCCTGGCCCACCAGGGCGCCTTCGGTCACCAGGGCGCGGCCGATGCGCCCGGAGATGGGCGCGGTCACGCTGGCGTAACCCAGGTTGATGCCAGCAGTGCGCGTAGCGGCACGGCCGGCTTCCACGTCGGCCTGGGCCTGCTTCTGGGCGGCCTCGGCGTTCACGAAATCCTGCTTGCTGATGGCGTTGGCGGCGACCAGGGGGCGATAACGCTCCACCGTGGCCGTGGCCTGGGCCAGGTTGGCCTCGGCCTTGGCCAGGCTGGCCTTGGCGCTGTCCGCGGCCGCGGCATAGGTGGCCGGGTCGATGCGGAACAGGGGCTGGCCCGCCTTCACGTCGCTGCCCTCGCGGAATTCGCGCTTGAGCAGGATGCCGGCTGCACGGGCGCGCACCTGGGCCACGCGCGAGGCCTCCACCCGGCCGGGCAGTTCGGTGATCAGGCCCACGTCGCCCGGCGTGGCGACGACCACGCCCACTTCCACGGGCGGCATCTTGGGGGCGCCGCCAGCTGCAGCCGGGGCATCGGACTTGCCGCATGCGGCGAGAAAGACGGCAACGGTGCACAGAGCGGCCACGGGCAGCATTCGCTGCAGGGCAGGGATGCGCGCAATGCGGGGAGAGAGGTCACGCAGGCGAGACATGGGAGTCCTTGTGTTGGGCATCAACGGGAGGGTCACGGCAGGCATCGCCGATGCAGCAGATGCGTCGGCGAGTAGGAGTTTCTACCAATAGACGGGCAATTATACATACAACCATGGATGTATAATAGGACTGGCGACCGGCCCGGGCCGCTTGTGAATTTGCAATGAATGGGAGGCTGTATCCATGGTGCGCAGAACCAAAGAGGACGCGATTGCCACGCGCAACGGCCTGATCGACGCGGCGGAGAAGGTGTTCTACGACAAGGGCGTCTCCCGGGCATCCTTGAGCGACATCGCCCTGGCCGCCGGCACCACCCGCGGGGCCATCTACTGGCACTTCAAGGACAAGGTCGATCTGTTCAACGCTATGATGGACCGGGTGACCCTGCCACTGGAGCAGGGCTATGGCGAGTTCGAGGCCAGTGCCGACCTGGACCCGCTGCAGCGCCTGCGCGCCGTGATGGCGCTGGTTCTGGAGAGCGTGGCCTCGGACGAGCACACGCGCCGGGTGTTCGAGATCGCCCTGCACAAGGTGGAGTATGTGGGGGAACTGGTGGCCGTGCGCGAGCGCCACATGGCCGCCTGCGACGGGTTCATCCGCCAGCTGGCCCGTGATTTCGAGCTCGCCGCCAATGCGCAGAAGGTGTCCATGCCGGTGTCGGCCATGGGCGCGGCGCTCGGCCTGCATGCGCTGTTCGACGGGCTGATGCAGAACTGGATTCTTTCCAACGGGGTGTTCGACTTGGTGGGCATCGGTCGCGCGTGCACCGACGCCTACATCACCGGCCTGGGGCTGGTGCTGGGCGCCTCGTCCCTGGCCGTGCCGCCCGCCAACGCCACTTGAGCGGGTGGGCTGGGGAGGACCGTGCGAGCACATTGCGCCGGGAGGTGTCAGCCCCATGCGATAATGCGGAGCTACACACATGCGGCTGTAGCTCAGTGGATAGAGTATTGGCCTCCGAAGCCAAGGGTCGTGGGTTCGATCCCCGCCAGCCGCACCACCATCTTCCTGGTCTTCCAATTCCATTGTGGCTCCACCCGTAAGCGTGCCGGTTGGGAACGCTTGTGCTTCCTTTTCGGGGTGGCATGGATATGCCTGCATTCCAATTTCCGCCGATTCCGTGCAGGACCATAGGGTGGCAAGGCAACTTCCCAGTTGCCGGCGGAAATGATGATCGTGTTTGCGGAACATTTACGTGCTGTGTGGCACGTTTATGGCCTCACCATCCGATCCTGACTTTCCCGATTCGCGCGTTCAGTTTCCCGAGGTTCAATAGAACATGCCGCATCTGCTTTTCAAATGGGTCTTGCGCGAGGACCGCTACGAGTTTTCCGGCGAAGCGAAGACACCACGTGCCCTCGAAGCCGAAGTGAATGCCGAGATCGTGGCGATCTGGGCCTGGCTGCAGCGCCAGAAGCTGCGACCCGGGCAGTTCGGCTGGGAGGCCACGCGCCGCACCCTCACCAGCAAGGACGAGACCCTGACCGTCTCCCATGGTGCCGTGGCAGCCGATGGCAGCACGGTGCTGCATCCGCAGGAAACCCGCGTGGTCGTCACGCTGCCGGAGAAGGTGGCGGTGCAGTTCCGTTTTGAGTTCAATGTGGTGGACGACCGGAAGTGAATAGTCGATAGATGTGACAGAAGCCCCACGCGCCACCGGACAGCAGGCTGGTCAAGAGAACCGGGCGAACCGCCGAGGACGAGTGCCAACCGCCATTGGTTGGCGGAGCCTGGTTTTGCAGGCTTGACCCAAAGGTCCCAAGGAGAGACAACAGTCATCGGCTTGACAGCCGCTCAAATGGCAGGCATCGCCTATTCTCGATGCAAGGCGCAGTACCGTTGGACTGAGCGGTGAATCAGCCATGCGGCGATGGCGGAGCCAGAGAGCTGTAGAGCCGAATCCAGGTGAAAGAGCAAGGGCGCATGCTCGGTCAGTCCTTGCTGGATGCGTACATAGGCCCAACCGCTCAAGCTGTATTCGCCCAGCAGCAGTGTTGTCACCATGATGGCTGCGCACAGCCAGTCGTCCTTTCTCTGCCCGTTGGCAAGGCGCAGGCTGTATGGCGTTTCCCTTTGCAGTGCCATGTATTGCACAGGAACCGATGCCATCAGCTTGGCCGTTGCAAGGGCCCAGAATGCGGTCGGTAGAAGGTCCATGGTGGAGAGAGGCGGCAAACCAGGGGGCTTCAGTGCCTCCGTCGCGACGGTGGGCACTGCCTTTTTGCCGCCTTTGCCGGCGAAGGTCTCGTCGGCAGGATGCGTGCTCAAAGTGCCTTGGTCAGCGTCACGATCACGCGCGACTTGTTGACGGGGCCGAAGTAGTCCTTCTTGTTGGCGCCGACCACGGCAGCACCCAGGGACAGGCCCGAACCGAAGTCATAGGCACCGCCGACGCTGTAGTCGATGTAGTTGGGGGCCGCGATGTCGCCGCCAAAGCGCGTGTAGCCCACGGAC
>NZ_JBKDTZ010000023.1:0-5370 GCF_046339755.1 Acidovorax sp.
CTCCTTGTGCGACTGCCAGAAGGCGGCGTCGAGCAGGTCGGCGTGGTGCTGCATGAACACGGCGCGCACGGCGTCGTTGCCCAGCAGGAAGGGGGCGAAGGTCTCGGGGAAGACATCGCGCGGGCCCACGGGGTACCAGACATCGCCGCTCATCTCTTCTGGCTCGGTGCGCGGCGCACGCATTCCTTGACGCGCAGGTCATAGAACTCGATGCGCTCGCGCTGGGCACGCTGCTGGCCGTGCCAGTCCGCCGTCTCGAAACGGTGCTTGGCGCGCGCGGACTCGGTGCGGAACAGGCGGTAATGGCGGTTGAAGCCGTCCATCATCGCCTTGGCGATGTCGTACGCCTGGGGAGCATCGAGCCGTTGCGGGAACATGCGCTGGCTATCCTGCAGGACTGCGGGCTCAGCCCCGCCGGGTTTCCGCCACGCCGGCGATGGCGGCCTTGTACAGCGACTCCAGGCCCTCGGTGCTGTCCACCGACATGTTCAGGTCGTTGATCAGGCCGTCCTTGAGGCCGTAGCACCAGCCGTGCAGCGTGACCTTCTGGCCGCGGCCCCAGGCGTCGAGCATCACCGTGGTCTGGGCAACGTTGACCACCTGCTCGATGGCGTTGAGTTCGCACAGCACGTCGTGGCGCCATTCAGGGGCGATGGAGGCGATCAGCTCGCGGTGGCGGTCGCGCACGTCCGCCACGTGGCGGATCCAGTTGTCGGCCAGGCCCACGCGCATGCCCTCCAGCGCGGCCAGCACGCCGCCGCAGCCGTAGTGGCCCACGACCATCAGGTGCTCGACATGCAGCTGGTCCACTGCATACTGCACGGTGGACAGGCAGTTCAGGTCGGTGGGCACCACCACGTTGGCCACGTTGCGATGCACGAACACCTCGCCCGGCTCCAGCCCGGTGATCTGGTTGGCCGGCACACGGCTGTCGGAGCAGCCGATCCACATGTACTTGGGCTTTTGCTGCGCCAGCAGGCTGGTGAAAAAGCCGGGCCGCTCGCGCTCCATCTGGGCCGCCCAGGCGCGGTTGTGGACAAACAGGTCTTCGATGGATGCGGGCATGGGGTCTCTCTGGCTTTCTGAAAGGTCAATCGGCCTGCCGGATTTCAGCAGGTCTCGGCAAACAGCTCCCGGCCGATCAGCATGCGGCGGATCTCGCTCGTGCCGGCGCCGATCTCGTACAGCTTGGCATCGCGCCACAGACGACCCAGGGGGTATTCATTGATGTAGCCGTTGCCGCCGAAGATCTGCACGCCCTCGCCCGCCATCCAGGTGGCCTTCTCGGCACACCAGAGGATGACGCTGGCGCAGTCCTTGCGGACCTGGCGCACATGGTCGGTTCCCAGCATGTCGAGGTTCTTGGCCACCGTGTAGGCAAACGAGCGCCCCGCCTGGAGCACGGTGTACATGTCGGCCACCTTGCCCTGGATGAGCTGGAATTCGCCAATGCTCTGGCCGAACTGCTTGCGGTCGTGAATGTAAGGGATCACGTTGTCCATCACCGACTGCATGATCCCCAGAGGTCCACCGGTCAATACCGCGCGCTCGTAGTCCAGGCCGCTCATGAGCACCTTGGCGCCCTGGTTGAGGCCGCCCAGCACCTGCGAAGCCGGCACTTCGACGTTGTTGAACACCAACTCGCCCGTGTGGCTGCCGCGCATGCCCAGCTTGTCGAGCTTTTGCGCGATGCTGAAGCCGGGCATGCCCTTCTCGATCAGGAAGGCAGTCACGCCGCGCGCGCCCAGCTCGGGCTCGGTCTTGGCGTACACCACCAGGGTGTCGGCGTCGGGGCCGTTGGTGATCCACATCTTGTTGCCGTTGAGCAGGTAGTAGCCGCCCTTGTCCTCGGCCTTGAGCTTCATGCTGATCACGTCCGAGCCGGCACCGGGCTCGCTCATGGCCAGCGCGCCCACATGCTCGCCGCTGATCAGCTTGGGCAGGTACTTGGCCTTCTGCGCCTCGTTGCCGTTGCGGTTGATCTGGTTCACGCACAGGTTGCTGTGCGCGCCGTAGGACAGGCCCACCGAGGCGCTGGCGCGCGAGATCTCCTCCATGGCCACCATGTGTGCCAGGTAGCCCATGGCGGCGCCGCCGTACTGCTCGGGCACGGTGATGCCCAGCACGCCCAGCTCCCCCATCTTGCGCCACAGGTCCATGGGGAACTGGTCATTGCGGTCGATCTCGGCCGCATGCGGCGCGATCTCGGCCTGGGCGAAATCGCGCACGGCGTCGCGCAGGGCGTCGATGTCTTCGCCCAGTTGGAAATTCAGGCCGGGCAGGTTCGCGGGAATGCTCATGGTTGTCTCCTGGTAGGACGTGGTGTGGTTTCGGGGTACGAAGGTGTCAATTGCGAATGTTTTCGCGGCCGGTCACGGCCATCAGCGTGCAGCCCATGGTGGCCACCAGCTTCTCACCTTGGGAGCCCACGGCGTAGGCGCGCCCCTCGGTCACGGTGATGGTGCGGCCGGGCTTGAGCACCCGGCCTTCCATGCGAAAGCGCTCGCCCTGGGCCGGGGCCAACAGGTTGATCTTGAATTCGATGGTGAGCACGGCGGCGTCTTCGGCCATCAGGGTGAAGCCGGCGTAGCCGCAGGCCGAATCGAGCGCCGTGGCCACCATGCCGGCGTGCAGGAAGCCGTGCTGCTGTGTGAGGCCCGCTGCCCAGTCGAGTTCGATGTCCACCGCGCCGGGCTCGACGCGCGCCAGGCGGGCACCCAGCGTCTGCATGGCGCCCTGCAGGGCAAAGCTGTCACGCACGCGCTCCGCGTAGCGCGGGGTTCTCACCTCGAAAGCTGGGCTGGTCACGGCAGATTCCTGAAAGGATGAACGAATTGACGTTTACGTAAACGTCAATTATGGATCATTTTTGCGATTCCACCTTGTCGAGCAGTGCGCGGGCCTCCTGCTCGTGCTCTTCCACCTCTTCGAGGTTGGCCTGCAGGTCGGCCAGTTGCTCCTCCAGCTGCTTGCGGTGGGCGCCCAGGACTTCCAGGAACTTGCGCAGCTGCGCGCCCGTGTCGCGCGGGCTGTCGTAGAGGTCGATAATCTCCTTGGCCTCGGTCAGCGACAGGCCCAGGCGCTTGGCGCGCAGGGTCAGCCGCAGCCGGGTGCGGTCGCGCGCGCTGTAGATGCGGTTGCGGCCCGCCGGGCCGGTGCGCTCGGGCTGCAGCAGGCCCATGTCTTCGTAGAAGCGCATGGCGCGCGTCGTGAGGTCGAACTCTTTGGCGAGGTCGCTGATGGTGTAGGAGGTGGCCATGGGCTTCGTGCAGGAAGACGGGTTTCGCACTGGCGACAGCCGCTTTGCGATCCGTCCCTACAATGCAATGAATCTGACGTTTACGTTAACGTCAATGCTAACCCAAGCAGGCCCTGCATGAACCCCCTCGAACACCAAATCACCTACCCCATGGGCGACACCCTTCCAACGCCCGGGGTGGCGATGGACGTGGCCCCCGGGGTGCGCTGGATCCGCATGGGCCTGCCGTTCGCGCTGGACCACATCAACCTGTGGCTGCTGCGCGACCGGCAGAGGGTGGGCAAGACCCTGGTGGACGGCTGGACGGTGGTGGACTGCTGCATCGACAACCCGCTCACGCGCGCGCAGTGGGAGGACGTGTTCGCCTCCAGTCTGGACGGCCTGCCCATCCTGCGCGTGGTCGTCACGCACATGCATCCCGACCACATCGGCCTGGCCCACTGGCTGTGCGCGCGCTGGAATGCACGGTTGTGGATCAGTGCCACCGACTACTACGCGGCCCGCGCAGCCATCCAGAGCGACGGGTTCAGCGGTGAGGCCAGCGCCGATTTCTACCTGGCCCACGGTGCGCGCAATGAAGAGTTCATTGCCCATGTGCAGGGCCGGGGCTCGTACTACCAATCCATGGTGCCCGAGCTGCCCGCCACCTACCGGCGCATGATGGACGGCGATGCCATCGAGATCGGCGGGCGCACCTGGAACTGCATCAGCGGCTATGGCCACGCCCCGGAGCACATCGCACTGCATTCCCCCGAGCTGTCGGTGCTCATCAGCGGTGACATGGTGCTGCCGCGCATCTCCACCAATGTGAGCGTGCATGCGGCCGAGCCCGAGGCAGACCCGCTGCGCCTGTTCCTCGCCTCGATCAAGCGCTACCTGGACCTGCCGGCTGGCACGTTGACCCTGCCCTCGCACGGCAAACCCTTCACCGGCCTGCACGTGCGCATTGCGCAGCTGCAGGCCCACCACCAGGAACGGCTGCAGGAAATCGTGGACGCCAGCCTCGAAAAGCCCCTGTCGGCCATGGATGTGCTGCCCGTGATGTTCAAGCGCGCCATGGATCCGCACCAGATGACCTTCGCCCTGGGCGAGGCGCTGGCCCATTTGCACCTGCTATGGTTCGATGGCGGCTTCGAGCGCACACTCGACGACCAGGGCGTCTACCGCTTCGGCCCCAGGCCGCAGCCCGCGCCCAACTGAAGGCTTTTGCGGCCAACGGTCGGCTTCATGGCGACAATGGGCCGCACTTCAATTCAGGCGTCCTGCTGGCGCAGCTGCTCTTCCACCCGCGTGCGCAGCTGTTCTTCCTGCGCCTGCAGCTCGGGCGTCAATTCGGCGCCGAAGTCCTCGGCCTCGAAAATCTGGCGGATCTCGATCTCGGACTCGCCCAGCATCGGGTTGGGGCAACGCTTGACCCAGTCGATCGCCTCCTGCAGCGAGGCACATTTCCAGATCCAGAAGCCGGCAATCAGCTCCTTGGTTTCCGCGAATGGGCCATCGACCACCTGGCGGTCCCTGCCCGAAAAGCGCACGCGGGCGCCTTTGGAACTGGGGTGCAGGCCTTCGCCGGCCTGCATCACGCCGGCATTCACCAGTTCTTCATTGAAGCGGCCCATTGCGGCCAGCATGTCTTCCTGGGGCATCACGCCCGCTTCGCTGTTGGCATCGGCCTTGACCAGAATCATGAATCGCATGAGGGATCTCCTTGTGTCGTTGTACAGAGCAAAGGCTCTGTATACACGACGAGGCAGGGAATGCGAATTCGACAGCGGCAACGAAATATTTCCCGTGCGGCCCTGCCAGGCCCTGTCGTAGCCGCAAAGCAAACGCCCCCGATACCAAATGGTACCGGGGGCGGTTGGGCTGTAAGAGCCTGACGATGACCTCCTTTCACCCGGGAACCCGCACTCTCATCGGCGCAAAGTCGTTTCACTGTCCTGTTCGGGATGGGAAGGAGTGGGACCAACTTGCTATGGTCATCAGGCATAACTTGTCGTCATGTTGATTGAAGCCTTGGCTAGGCAATCAACACAACCAATTCATAGAGTTATATCAGCAGCAGATCACACAGGTGAATGCCTGGCGTCTTGCGTATTCGATTGCAGTCAACC
>NZ_JBKDTZ010000024.1:0-15301 GCF_046339755.1 Acidovorax sp.
GGGTTGTCTCTGACCACCTCGCGCAGCGCCGCGTACTCTGCCGGCGCAATTACGGGTGGTCGGCCTGTCCTTGCCATCGCATTGCTCCTGTGCAATCAATGCAGCAGGATTGTATTTTGTTTTTTCTACACCCTCTTGGCGGCCCAAGAGAAAGTTACTGCGCCGCCGGGCGCACATCCCGGCCTCCGCCCCTCAAACAGGCAAGACGCCGAAAAAAGGCAAGAAGATCAGCCCAGCAACCGAGCCAAAGTCAACAAAGCCAGCAACAGCATCCACACCACCACCGACCGCCACACCAAGCCAACAACACTGCGCAAATGCCCCACCTCAGGCTCCCGCCCAGGGGTCGAGTCGCTATCCCCCATGTCCGCATCGATCTCCAACCCCTGCGGCGTATGCAGCACCGACCGTGCCTTGAGCGCCTCGCCTCCAAGGCGAACGTTGATGGCCCCAGCAGTAGCAGCCAGCACCACCCCATCGGTGTCATTGGGAAACCGCTGCGCATGGAAACGCCAGCCCTCGATGGCCTCCTCGAAACTGCCCACCACCGCAAAGCTCAGTGCAGAAAGACGCGCAGGCACCCAGTCAACCAGCGTCCAGGCCTGGGCTGAAGCGCGCTGCAGCGATTCGCTCGCGGGCTGGGAGCCCATGCGCTGGCGGTAGTGCCAGTAGCGCGAGGCAAACTCGGCCAGGCGGTAGAGCACCGCGCCCGTGGGGCCGAGCCCCAGCGCCGCCAGCACCGAAAACCAGGCCAGCACACCGAACACATGGCGGTGGGCGGCCAGCACCGAGTACTCGATCACGTGGCGCACGATCTCGCTGCGCGGCAGCAGACCCACGTCCACCTGCTGCCAGTGGGCCAGGCGCTCACGCGCAGCATCCTCATTGCCCTCTTCCAGCGCATCGCGGATGCCCGTGAAATGGTGGCTGAACTGCCGAAAACCCAGGGTGATGTAGAGCACCGCCACGCTCCAGAGCACGGCGAACGGCCAGCCCAGCCCCCACAGCAGCAGCCAGTGGATGGCCAGCACGACCAGGGAGGGGACGAGCACCGCCAAGCCCCAGGCCACCCAGCCGTGGTGCGACTTGCCGGCGTCGAAATTGCGGCTCACCGACAACGCCCACGCACGCAGGCCTGCGTGGATGGGGTTGCTGCGAGCCAGCGGGCGGGCCTGCTCGATCAGCAGAGCGAACAGGATGGCGAAGAAACTCATGGGCGCCAATGATACTGGCGCTGCGCATCCACAGAGCAGGTTTACGTTCAACGGCCTCCCCATGGACCACCCTCCACGAAACTGGCGCGACCTGGGCCAGCCCTTCCCCCCGTTAAAGGCCGCCCCGCCGAACTGGGGGCGTCCCCCCTGGGGGAAGGCGCCGCAGGCGACTCAGGCAGGCGTCATCCAGCCAGCATGAACCGGTAGAAGTTGCGCAGCATGCCCGCCGTGGCGCCCCAGATATGGTGGTTCTTCTCACCATCCTGGTAGGGCATGGAGAACCATTCGCGGGCCTGCCCCTGCCACTCCAGCCGGTGGCGCTGGTGATTCGCCGGGTCGAGCAGAAAGGCCAGCGGCACCTCGAACAGGTCGGCCACCTCGTAGGGGTTGGGCGTGAGCACGCAGTCGGGCTGCACCAGTGCGACCACGGGGGTGATGATGAAGGAGGTGCCCGTGACGTAGACGGGCAGCGACCCCAGCACCTCGACGTACCGGCGGTCGAGCCCCACTTCTTCTTCAGCCTCACGCAGCGCGGTGTCAGCCGGGTCGGCATCCTCGGGGTCGGCACGGCCACCGGGGAAGGCGATCTGCCCCGAATGCGTGGACAGGTGCGCCGTGCGCTCGGTCAACAGCACCATGGGCTGCTCGCGCAGCACGATGGCCAGCAGCACCGAGGCATGGGCCGGCTCGCGGTTGGCGAACTTGCGCTCCAGCACCACCTCGGGCTCCCACTGCGGCGGATGCGCGAACCGCAGGCGCAAGGCCCCGGGCGTCTGGGCGGCCAGAGGGACAGCCGGCAGGTGTGCATCCACCCCCACCACAGGCACCTTGCGCGGATCGAAGTCGGGCAGCGTGGACAGGGGTGGAATGACAGAGGACACAGGGCTGATCGATGGTTTCACTGCAGTGGCAAGGGGCGGTGGGCGTTGTGGACGAAAGTGGGGCGGCAAAAAGCAAAAAGCCGCTACAGGCTGGCTGTAGCGGCTTGTCTGGACGGGTCCAGTCCTCAGGCGGCAGTAGCAGCTGCGGCAGCAGCGGCAGCCTTGTTGACGCGCTGTGGCAGCTTTTCCTTGATACGTGCCGACTTGCCGCTGCGGTCACGCAGGTAGTACAGCTTGGCACGGCGCACGTCACCACGGCGCTTGACTTCGATGCCGGCGATCAGCGGGCTGTAGGTCTGGAACGTACGCTCCACGCCTTCGCCGCTGGAGATCTTGCGCACGGTGAAGCCGCTGTTCAGGCCGCGATTGCGCTTGGCAATCACCACGCCTTCGTAAGCCTGCACGCGCTTGCGGGTACCTTCCACCACGTTCACGCTCACGATGACGGTGTCACCAGGGGCGAATTCGGGAATGGTCTTGTTCAAGCGGGCGATTTCTTCCGCTTCCAGGGTCTGAATCAGGTTCATTTTTACATCCAACGATCATGTCCGCGCCAAAAATGGCAGCGTCGGGATTGACGTCTCAGTGTTTCGCACCAGCAAACAGGGCCTGCATGCCCCACCTGCCTTCCAGCAAAACGGCCGGCCAGAGGATCGAAAAGCCTTTGATTATAGCAAGTCAGCGCAATTTGGCCAATACAGCCTCGTCCGCAGCCGTGATGCGGCCCGCCTCGCGGGCTGCAGCGATCAGTTCGGGACGGTGGCGCGCAGTGATGGCCAGGCGCTGGTCGCGCCGCCAGCGCTCTATCTGCGCATGGTGGCCGGACATCAGCGCAGCCGGCACGGCCTGGCCGGCCCATTCCTCGGGCCGGGTGTAATGGGGGCAGTCGAGCAGGCCATCGAGCGCGGGGTTGAAGCTGTCGAGCTGGTGGCTGCCCTCGTCGTTGAGCACACCGGGTTGCAGGCGAGCCACGGCGTCGAGCAGGGCCATGGCGGCGATTTCGCCGCCCGAGAGCACGAAATCACCCAGGCTGATCTGCAGGTCCACATGGGCATCGATGAAGCGCTGGTCGATGCCCTCGTACCGGCCGCACAGCAACACGGCGCCCGCGCTGGCGGACCAGCGCTCCACGGCCGGGTGGTCCAGCGTGGCGCCGATGGGCGAAAACAGCACCAGCGGCGCCCGGGCTTCGTCCGGTTCGGCGCGTTCGGCGCGGATGGCCGCAAGGCATTGCGCCAAGGGCTCGGCCAGCATCACCATGCCGGGGCCGCCGCCAAAGGGACGGTCGTCGACCCGGCGGTAGTTGCCCTCGGCGTGGTCGCGCGGGTTCCACAGCCGCACGTCGACCTGGCCGCCGGCATAGGCGCGGCGGGTCACGCCGCTGGCCAGAAATGGAGCGAACAGCTCGGGGAACAGGGTGATGATGTCAAAGCGCATGGCGCTCGGCGACCGGGGACGGCCGCTCAGTAGTCGGGCTGCCAGTCGACGGTGATGCGCTTTTCGGGCAGCTCGACCTTGTCGACAAAGTTGGAGACGAAGGGAATCATGCGCTCCTGCGCCTTGCCAGCCTCTTCGTAGTCGATCACCAGCACGGTCTGGGGGCCGGTGGAGAGCAGTTCGCGCACAGTGCCCAGGGCCAGCCCCTCGCGGTTGACCACGGCCAGGCCGATCAGGTCCACCCAGTAGTACTCGTCGGTGGCGGTCGAGGGGAAACTCGAGCGCGGCACGAAGATGCGCGCGCCACGCAGCGCCTCGGCGCCGTTGCGGTCGTCGATGCCCTGGGCCCAGGCCACCACAGTGTCCGAATGGTCCTTGGCCTGGCGGATGGGCAAGATCACCGTGCCCGTGAAGGTCTTGGCGCCCCGCTCCGAGGGCTGCAGGTACCAGCGCTTGGCGGAGAACAACGCCTCGGGGTTGCTGCTGTGCGGCAGCACCTTGAACCAGCCCTTGATGCCCCAGGCATCGGCAATGCGCCCCACTTCGACGGCGTCGGCAGGCAGTTCTGCGGGTTCGAGGGTCAGGTTCGTGGCCATGGAATAGGTCTCGGAAGTAGGAAAAGGGCGGGTTCCGCCCGGCAAGCCGACGGAACCCGCCCTTTTCAGGGAGCTTTAAGCAGCCTTCTTGGCGGCTTGCTTGATCAGGCGGTCCACGGTAGGCGAGGACTGGGCGCCCACGCTCTTCCAGTACGTCAGGCGGTCCTGGGCGATGCGCAGGCCTTCTTCGGTTTCCTTGGCGGTGGGGTTGTAGAAGCCCAGGCGCTCGATGAAGCGGCCATCGCGGCGCACGCGCTTGTCGGCGACGACGATGTTGAAAAATGGACGGCCCTTGGAGCCGCCGCGGGAGAGTCGAATGACGACCATGATTTATCCTTCGGGTGGTGGGTCCTGGCAATCCCTGCCAAAAGCCACAGTGTTCGCAACCATATTCGCAACGCTTGAGACACGCGACATGGCCACCCGGCCAGCGACACGCTGCAAAGCCCGCGATTATATCCCTTTCCCCGATAAAGCGCGCCATACACTTTGGCGAGCCTTCCAAAGTGCTTTCCACGCCACCCGCAATGCCCTCCATCCGCCCCAGCACCGACGCCGACCTGCCGGCCATCACCGCCATCTATGCCCACCACGTGCTGCACGGCACGGGCACCTTCGAGATCGATCCCCCCACCGAGGCCGACATGGCGGGCCGACGCGCCGACGTGCTGGGCCGCGGCCTGCCCTGGCTGGTGGCCGAGCGGGAGGACGGCCAGGTGCTGGGCTTTGCCTACGCCAACTGGTTCAAGCCGCGCCCGGCCTACCGTTTTTCGGCCGAGGACTCGATCTACGTGGCCGACAGCGCCCGCAGCATGGGCCTGGGCCGGCAGCTTCTGGCCGCGCTGATCGTGCAGGCCGAGGCGGCCGGCGTGCGCAAGCTGCTGGCCGTGATCGGTGATTCGGCCAATGCCGGTTCCATCGGCGTGCACCGTGCCCTGGGCTTCACCGAGGCGGGCGTGTTGCGTTCCATGGGCTGGAAATTCGGCGCCTGGCGCGACATCGTGCTCATGGAAAAGGCCTTGGGCGCAGGCGACACCACTTCGCCGGAATAATCCCCCCCATGAAAAACAAGACCCTGGCGGCCTGGCTGGCCTTCATCGGCGGCCCGCTCGGCCTGCACCGCTTCTACCTGCATGGCCTGGGCGACCTGCTGGGCTGGCTGCTGCCCATCCCCACGGCGCTGGGCCTGTACGGCATCCAGCGGGTGCAGCAGTTCGGCCAGGACGACCACTACAGCTGGATGCTGATACCGCTGCTGGGCTTCACCATCGCGGGTTGCGCCCTGCGCGCCATCCTCTACGGCCTGATGACGCCCGAGCGTTGGAATTCGCGCTTCAACCCCGCTGCGGCGCAGGAGGCTCCCGCCGGCCAGACGCGCTGGCTCACCATCGGCGCCATCGTGCTTTCGCTGCTGCTGGGCACCACGGTGCTGATGGCCAGCATCGCCTTCAGCTTCCAGCGCTACTTCGAGTACCAGATCGAAGAGGCGCGCAAGATCTCGCAGTAGGCTCCAAAGACAGGAAAAGCCCCCGGAAAACGATCACGGGGGCTTTTTTCTGGGTGCGTGCAGCGGATCAGTACAGCTGCAGGCTCACCCAGTAGGCGATGGCGGCGACGAAGGCACTGGCGGGGATGGTCAGCACCCAGGCCCAGACGATGTTGCCGGCCACGCCCCAGCGCACGGCGCTCGCGCGCTGGGTGGAACCCACGCCGACGATGGCGCCGGTGATGGTGTGGGTGGTGGACACCGGGATGCCCAGCGTAGTGGCCAGGAACAGCGTGAGCGCCCCGCCGGTCTCGGCGCAGAAGCCGCCCACCGGCTTGAGCTTGGTGATCTTCTGGCCCATGGTCTTGACGATGCGCCAGCCGCCGAACATGGTTCCGAGGCCGATGGCCAGGTAGCAGCTCACGATAGTCCAGGTGGGCGGCGAGGCATCGGTCGACGAGGCATAGCCCGTGGCGATCAGCAGCAGCCAGATGATGCCGATGGTCTTTTGCGCATCATTGCCGCCGTGGCCCAGGCTGTAGGCCCCGGCCGAGACGAGCTGCAGGCGCCGGAACCATTTGTCCACCTTGCTCGGCCTGGAACGCCGGAAGATCCAGGCCACAGCCACCATCATCAGCGAACCGAGCGCAAAGCCCAGCAGGGGCGAGACGAAGATGAAGGCCACGGTCTTGAGGATGCCGGTGGAGACCAGCGCACCCGCGCCGGCCTTGGCGATCACCGCGCCCACGATGCCGCCGATCAGCGCATGCGAGGAGCTGCTGGGAATGCCGTAGTACCAGGTGATCACGTTCCAGGTGATGGCGCCCACCAGGGCACCGAACACCACGTGGGTGTCGACGATGCCGGGTTGCACGATGCCCTTGCCCACCGTGGCAGCCACGCTCAGGTGGAACACGAAAATCGCCACGAAGTTGAAGAACGCCGCGAACAGCACCGCCTGCGCGGGCTTGAGCACGCCGGTGGAGACCACCGTGGCAATCGAATTGGCGGCATCGTGGAACCCGTTCATGAAGTCGAACAGGAGCGCGAGGACGACGAGCAGAATGACAACCCACAGGGCTGCTTGTACGGTTTCCATGCTGGCTGGCCCTGCCGATCAGGAGTTCTCGAGGACGATGCCCTCGATGCAGTTGGCCACGTCCTCGCACTTGTCGGTGATGGTTTCCAGCAGTTCGTAGATCGCCTTGAGCTTGATGACCTCGCGCACGTCGGGCTCTTCGCGGAACAGCTTGCTCATGGCGCTGCGCATCACGCGGTCGGCGTCGGACTCGAGCCGGTCGATCTCCTCACAGGTCTTGAGGGCCGCTTCGGCCACGGAAGGGTCGGCGATCTTGTCGAGCAGCTTCACGGCGTCACGCAGGCGCTCACAGCACTTGAGGCTCAGGTCGGTCAGGCGCGAGATCTCGTCCGTCATGTGGCGCACGTCGTACAGCGCCATGGTTTCGGCCGAGTCCTGGATCAGGTCGGCCACATCGTCCATGGTGTTGATCAGCGTGTGGATCTGCTCACGGTCGATGGGCGTGATGAAGGTCTTGTGGATGGCCTTGTTGACCTCGTGCGTCACGCGGTCGGCTGCCCGCTCGGCGTTGTCCACGTCCTGGTTGTACTTGTCGCGCAGGTGCGGGTCGTTGTAATTGGCCACCAGTTGCGAAAAGGCACGCGCCGCCTCCACGATGCGGTCCGCATGCTGGTTGAACATCTCGAAAAAATTGCCTTCGCGTGGCAACAGCTTGGCAAACAGCATGGAACAGGCTCCTGGAACGGGGGGGTGGGATTTCTTGAAAATGACGATGTCGTTACAAAAAAATGACATCAACGTGACTGTTGCGAGTTTAACCGCCGGGTCGTCGCCGCCTCCCCGGGACAGTCGCGGCGACCAGAGCGGGGCCCACATCCCCGGGGTGGGCCTACCCGCGCCGTACTCCCAGTCCTACAGCGTGCGATAGGGCAGCGCCTTAGATTGGGCACTCGCCTCGCGGACATCTGCCACCTTTGGCCCGCCGAGTTTCCCCACACTCCAAGGATTACACCCATGTCCTCTTCGCTCCGACTGATTCCCTGGCTGGTGGCGGCTGCCTGCGCCGCCTCCGGCGCCGTGCACGCCCAGAGCAGCACCAACACGCAAAAGCAACGCGATTCCTTCATTCCGTATACGCAGCAAGGCTACTTCGGCCTGAGCGGCGGCCGCTCCAACTACGACCTGAATGCCGGCCCGGCAGGCACGGGCCTGGGCTTCGACGACTCCGACTCGGCCTGGAAGCTCTCCACCGGTGGCTATTTCCACCCCAATGCCGGCGTCGAGCTGAGCTATCTGAATGCTGGCAAGGCGCATCGCCTGGGCGGCACCACCAAGGCCCAGGGCGTCAACCTGAGCCTGATCGGCCGGGCCCCGCTGAACGAGCAGTTCGACCTGTTCGGCAAGGTCGGTACCACCTATGGCCGCACGCGCACCTCGGGTTTCTCGGGCCTGGGCGTCAACACCGGCAAGGACAGCGGCTTCGGCCTGTCCTACGGCCTGGGCGCCCGCTGGAACTTCAACCAGCAGTGGGCGGCCGTGGTGGAGTGGGAGCGCCACAAGTTCCACTTTGCCGACGACAACTCGGGCGTGAAGATGACGACGCTGGGCGTGCAGTACAAGTACTGAGTCCGGGCTCGCCCGTACCTGCCATGAAAAATGCCGCCCATCGGGGCGGCATTTTTTCGTCTGCAGGGAAGCGCTTATTCGCCCAGGTAGGCGGCACGTACCTTGGGGTCGCTCAGCAGCTGCTGGCCTGGGCCAGTCATGGTGATCAGGCCCGACTCCATCACGTACCCGCGGTCGGCGATCGCCAGTGCGCGGCTGGCGTTCTGCTCCACCAGCACGATGGTCACGCCCAGGGCGTACACGTCGCGCACCACCTCGAAGATCTTGTCCACCATGATGGGCGACAGGCCCATGGAGGGCTCGTCCAGCAGCAGCACCTTGGGCTGGCTCATCAGCGCGCGGCCCATGGCCAGCATCTGCTGCTCGCCGCCCGACATGGTGCCGGCCAGCTGGTCCTTGCGCTCGCGCAGGCGCGGGAAGATGGTGAACATCTTCTCGATGTCGGCCAGGATGCCGGCCTTGTCCTTGCGGATGTAGGCGCCCATCTGCAGGTTCTCGGTGATGGTCATGCGCGCGAACACGCCGCGGCCTTCGGGCACCATGACCAGTCCTTCCTTGACCAGGTCCCAGGCGCCCTTGCCCTTGATGCTCTTGCCCAGGTACTCGATGTCGCCATCGCCCATGGGCAGCGTGCCGGTGATGGCCTTCATGGTGGTGGTCTTGCCGGCGCCATTGGAGCCGATGAGCGAGACCAGCTCGCCCTCGCGCACTTCGAAGTCCACGCCCTTGACGGCCTGGATACCGCCGTAGGCCACCTTCAGGCCCTTGACCTGCAGCAGTACCTTGTTGGATTTTTCGGCCATTCTCAGTGTCCTCCGGTGCCCAGATAGGCCTCAATCACTTTTTCGTTCTTCTGCACGTCGGCTGGGTTGCCTTCGGCGATCTGCTTGCCGTAGTCGAGCACGGTCACGCGGTCGCACAGGCCCATCACCAGCTTCACGTCGTGTTCGATCAGCAAGATGGTGCGGTTGTCGTTGCGGATGCGGTCGATCAGCTCGCGCAGCTGCACCTTCTCGGTGGCGTTCATGCCGGCGGCGGGCTCGTCCAGCGCGATCAGCTGGGGGTCGGTGGCCAGGGCACGGGCGATTTCCAGGCGGCGCTGGTCGCCGTAGCTCAGCGTGCGCGCCTTGTAGTCGGCGAACCTGCCGATGCCCACGTAGTCGAGCAGTTCCTGCGCGCGCTTGGCGATGGCCGCTTCTTCTTCCTTGAAGCCCTTGGTGCGGAACACCGCGCCCACCAGGCCGGACTTGGTGCGGATGTGGCGGCCCACCATCACGTTCTCGAGCGCCGTCATTTCGGCGAACAGGCGGATGTTCTGGAAGGTGCGGGCAATCCCCGCCTTGGCCACTTCGTGCACGGCCGTGGGCTCATAGGGCTTGCCTGCGAGCTCGAACGTGCCGCTGTCGGGCGTGTACAGGCCGGTGATCACGTTGAAGAACGTGGTCTTGCCTGCGCCGTTGGGACCGATCAGGCCATAGACCTGGCCGCGCTCTATGGTGATGCCCACGTCGGAGAGGGCCTGCAAGCCGCCGAAGCGCTTGGAAATGCCCGCAACCTTCAGCACCACATCGTTGGATTTCTCTGCCATGTTCTAACTTTCTGCGGTGTTCAGGACTTCTGCGTGAGGCTCTTGCCGTGCTCCGGCGCGGGCCACAGGCCGCGGGGGCGCATCAGCATGATGACGATCATCGCCACGGCAATCAGGAACTGGCGCAGGATGGCGGAGTCCAGGCGACCGTCGGTCATGGCCTGCAGCGGGCCGGCAACGTAGCGCAGCACTTCGGGCAGGGCCGACAGCAGCACGGCGCCCAGGATCACGCCGGGGATGTGGCCGATACCGCCAAGCACCACCATGGCGACGATCATGACCGACTCCATCAGGCTGAACGATTCGGGCGAGACGAAGCCCTGGAAGGCACCGAACATGGCACCGGACACGCCGCCGAACGAGGCGCCCATGCCGAAGGCCAGCAGCTTGAGGTTGCGGGTGTTGATGCCCATGGCCTTGGCGGCGATCTCGTCTTCGCGGATGGCCATCCAGGCGCGGCCGATGCGCGAGTCCTGCAGGCGGTAGCAGATGACGATGCTGATGATCACCAGCACCAGGAACAGGTAGTAGTACAGCGTGACCGAGTTGATGTCGAAGCCGAACAGCTCCAGGCGCTTGCCCAGGTCCAGGCCGAAGATCTTGACCGAGTCGATCTGGCCCAGGCCCTTGGGACCGTTGGTCAGGTTGACGGGGTGGTCCAGGTTGTTCAGGAAGATGCGGATGATTTCACCGAAGCCCAGCGTCACGATGGCCAGGTAGTCGCCGCGCAGCTTGAGCGTGGGCGCCCCGAGCAGGGCCCCGAACAGGGCTGCTATCAACGCCGCCAGCGGTATCACCAGCCACAGCGAGGTATGCAGGCCGTTGGGGAACATGGCAGCGAAGGCCGCGAAGGTGTCGGCCAGGTGGGGCGACGCCATCAACGCGAACAGGTAGGCACCCACGGCGTAGAAGGCCACGTAGCCCAGGTCGAGCAGGCCGGCGTAGCCGACCACGATGTTCAGGCCCAGGGCCAGCATCACGTACAGCAGGGCCAGGTCGGCGATGCGCACCCAGGCGTTGCCGAAGAATTGCAGGATCAGCGGGAGGATCAGCAGCGCGATGCCGCCAACGACCCATTTGGCAAGGTTGTTGTTCTTCATGACGGGGTCCTCAGGCTCGGTCGGCCACACGCTCACCCAGCAGGCCCGAAGGACGCAGCGTGAGGATGATGATCAGCACGATGAATGCAAAGATGTCGGTGTAGTGGCTGCCCAGCAGGCCGCCCGTGAGGGTGCCGATGTAGCCCGAGCCGATGGCTTCGATCAGCCCCAGCAGGATGCCGCCGACCACCGCGCCGGCCAGGTTGCCGATGCCGCCGAACACGGCCGCCGTGAAGGCCTTGAGGCCGGGCAGGAAGCCCATGGTGTGCTGCGCCGTACCGTAGTTGGAGGCGTACATGATGCCGGCGATGGCCGCCAGCACGGCACCGATGATGAAGGTGGCCGAGATCACCATGTCGGGTTTGACGCCCATCAGCGAGGCGACGCGGGGGTTCTCGGCCGTGGCGCGCATGGCGCGACCCAGGTTGGTGTGGTTCACCAGGTAGACCAGCGAAGCCAGCGCGATCGCGGTCACGCCCAGGATCAGGATCTGGGTGGGGGTGATGAAGGCGCCGCCGATCTGGAACGGCGAGCTGGGCAGCATCGTCGGATAGGGCTTGTAGTTGGGCTTCCAGATGATCATGGCCAGCGTCTGCAGCAGGATGGACATGCCGATCGCGGTGATCAGGGGGGCCAGGCGCGGGCTGCTGCGCAGCGGCCGGTAGGCGACTTTTTCAATCACGAAATTCAGGGTGGCAGCGACCACGCAGGCAATGATGGTCGCCAGCAGCAGGATCAGCCAGCCGGGTGCGCCGGGCATGGCCCCTTGCATTAGCCCGATACAGCTCCAGCTGGTGAGTGCACCGATCATGAGCACTTCGCCATGGGCGAAATTGATCAGTTGAATAATGCCGTACACCATCGTATAGCCCAAGGCTATCAAGGCGTACATGCTGCCGAGAACCAGACCGTTGATGATCTGCTGCAGCAAAATGTCCATAAGAGAAGTCCTTCGTTTGTAACGCACCCCAAGCGCAGGCACCGGAATCGGTACAGCCTTGTGGGCCCGACTGCCATCTAGCAAAAAACCCGCCAGAGATGCAGCTGTGCGGGTTTGTGGACGGGATTGTAGCCAGTAGTGTCAGGAGGCCCCCAGCGGCTTTGGCGGGGTTTTCCCTCGGGTTCTCAGGTCCATCAGTGACCGCCCGGGTACATAAGTAATTTTGATGCACGCAAGAATATTGCTGAGCAGACTTATTACCAGACCCATGCAATATCGGCATAAACGCAATTCCGGGCGCAGCATACGCCCGTGCCGCACTTACTCTTCGGGCAGGACCGTGTCGTCGGCGATCGCATTGCGCTCACGCAGCCCACGCAGTTTTTGTGCAATCTTGATTTCGAGCCCGCGCTCCACCGGCTGGTAGAAACCGGGCTGTGCCATGCCTTCGGGCAGGTAGTTTTCTCCGGCTGCGAAACCATCCTCTTCGTCGTGCGCGTAGCGATAGCCCTTGCCGTAATCGAGCTGTTTCATGAGCTTGGTCGGTGCATTGCGCAGGTGCATGGGCACCGGGCGTGTGCCATCTTGCTTCACCCAGGCACGTGCGGCGTTGTAGGCCTTGTAGACTGCATTCGACTTGGGTGCCACTGCCAGGTAGACCACGCATTCGGCCAAGGCCAGCTCGCCCTCGGGCGTGCCCAGCCGCTCATAGCCCTCGGCAGCATCGAGCGCCAGGCGCAAGGCGCGCGGGTCGGCCAGGCCGATGTCCTCGCTGGCCATGCGCACCAGGCGCCGCGCCATGTAGCGCGGGTCGGCCCCACCATCGAGCATGCGCACCAGCCAGTACAGCGCGGCATCGGGATCCGAGCCCCGCACGGATTTGTGCAGCGCGCTGATGGTGTCGTAGAACTGCTCGCCGCCCTTGTCGTAGCGGCGCATGCGCTCACCCAGCACCTTGAGCAGCCATTCGTCCATGATCTCGGAGAGCTTCTCTTGCGCAGCCGCCATGGCCAGGGTTTCCAGCGTGTTCAGCAGGCGCCGGGCATCGCCGTCGGCATAAGCGACGAGCCGGTCGATGGCCGCCTGCTCGATGGCCGGCAGGGCCCCCTGCTGCTGGGCCAGCGCCACGAGCTGCTGCAGGTCTTCGGCCGACAGCGGCTGCAGCACGTAGACCGCGGCGCGCGAGAGCAGGGCCGAGTTGACCTCGAACGAAGGGTTCTCGGTGGTCGCGCCGATGAAGGTGAACAGCCCGCTTTCCACGTGCGGCAAGAACGCGTCCTGCTGGCTCTTGTTGAAGCGGTGCACCTCATCGACGAAGACGATGGTGCGCTGCTGCATGAGACCGTCGCGTGCCAGTTCGGCCCGCTCCACGGCCTCGCGGATGTCCTTGACCCCGCCCAGCACCGCGCTGATGCTGATGAACTGCGCATCGAAGGCATCGGCCATGAGCCGCGCGATGGTGGTCTTGCCCACCCCCGGCGGCCCCCACAGGATGCAGCTGTGCGGGCGCCCCGACTCGAATGCCAGGCGCAGCGGCATGCCCGGCCCGAGCACCTGCTGCTGCCCGATGACCTCGCCCAGCGTGCGCGGGCGCAGGCGCTCGGCCAGCGGCTGGTGGGCAGCGGTGGACGGCGGCGGGGAACTGCGGGACGTACTCATGGGATCAATGGAAGCGAAACGAGGAGGATATTCGGGGGATGGAGGGCACGAAGGCACAGCTGCGGATGGGCGGCCTCCATTCCACCATAGGGATCCGGCTGCAATTTGTAACCTTGGCACGCGTCCACCCGACATGGGCCTGCAGTCCATCGCTTATAAACGAGCGCTTTTCGGGATGGGCACAATCCATCTCCCATCCATCTTTGCACCTTGGACCCTCCTGACCCATGAAGCCAGCTGCCTTCCACCGCTTTTCCCTGCTGCTGGGCGCCGCCCTGCTGTGTGCCACGGCCCATGCCGATGTGACCGAAGCCGAGGCCATCGAGGCCCAGTTGGGCTCGGCCCTCGCGTCGGCCGACTTCGCGGCCAAGAACTGCCCGAACCTCGCCATCAACGACGACAAGGTGCAGGACCTGCTCAAGCGCATCAAGAAGACCGCGGCGGACCTGCGTGCCGGCGAGGACTACGACGAGCAGCGCACCGTGGTCCAGCAGTTGGACAAGCAGCAGGGCCGCGCCATGATCTGCATGGTGCTGCCCTCAGCGCACGGCGGCTATGCGCGCGGCGTCATCCAGAAGAAATAGACACTGCGGCAGTCCTACTGCTTGACCACGTCTGCCCCGGCGGGCGGCTTGAACTGGAAGGTGCCGGCCGGCAGCGCCGGATTCGCCTGCATGCCGCTGAAGCGGATGGCCGAGCGCTGGCCAAAGCTGTCCAGGATATCGAGGGCGGCGAGCTGCTCGCCCGCAAAGCCCACGCGCACGCTCTGCAGTTGCCCGTCCTTGGCCTTGGGCCGCGCCAGCACCCACTGCAGGCCATCGGCCTCGGGCGCTGCCTCGAGCGTGAAATCGGCCTTGAGCGCCGACAGGTCCGGCGCCGAGGCCAGCAGTGCGGCCGGCGTGGTGCCAAGGGCCTGCGCCTGGGCGCGCTGCGTCACCTGGTTCAGGTCCACATCATGCAGCCACAGGGTCTGGCCATCGGCGACGATGGTCTGCTCGAAGGGCTTCTTGTAGACGAACTTGAAGCGGTTCGGGCGCTGGAATTCGAACGAGCCGCTGGAATTCTTGGTGCGCGCCGTCTGGCCCTCCTTGGGCGGCGAGGTCACCACCTGGGTGAATTCGGCACGGCCGGTCTGGGTGCTCTTCATGAAGGATTCCAGGCTCTTGAGCCCGTCTGCGCTGGCCCACTGGGCACTGGCCGCGATCACGGTGGCTGTCACAACTTTTTTCAAAAATAGACTCCTTGGGTTGGGGCATGGGCCCGCAACACCTTATTCGGGGCGTGCAGGCACCAGCACTTCGCGCTGGCCGCTGGCGGTGAGGCCACTGACCAGGCCGGCCTTCTCCATGTCCTCCAGCAGGCGCGCCGAGCGGTTGTAGCCGATGCGCAGCTTGCGCTGGACGTAGGAGATGCTGGCCTTGCGGTCCTTGAGGACCACTTCCACGGCCTGGTCGTACATGGGGTCTTTTTCACCCCCCTCGCCGCCACTGCCCTCCCCTGACAGATCGCCGTCGCCGTCCACAGTTCCGCCTTCGAGCACGCCTTCTATGTAGTCCGGTGCCCCTTGCTCCTTGAGGTAATGGACGACACGGTGCACTTCCTCGTCCGAGACGAAGGCACCATGCACGCGGATCGGCAGGCCCGTGCCGCTGGCCATGTAGAGCATGTCGCCCATGCCCAGCAGCGCTTCGGCCCCCATCTGGTCAAGGATGGTGCGGCTGTCGATCTTGCTGCT
>NZ_JBKDTZ010000025.1:0-6021 GCF_046339755.1 Acidovorax sp.
CTTGAGCCACATGCCGCCCCAGAGTGCGGCCCGCGGGGCCGCACCGCCCCTGTGCGCAGCCACGGCCGTGCCGGCCGCGCTCAGCGCCAGCAGCAGCATGGAGGGGTTCTCGCTCGCGGGGCGCCTGATGCACAAGACACCGCTGCCCGGCAGCGTGGTGCCCGAGATGACGAACAGCATGATCGAGATATCCACGGGCATCTGCCACTCGGCCAGCGAGGTGCTGGGCCAGCTCACGCCGATCCGCGATGCGCTGGTCCAGAGCGCCGACAAGCTCCACATCGCCGTGGTGGGCGGCGGCACGCACCCCTTCCAGCAGTGGCACGAGCGGCGCATCTACGACAAGCCGCGCTTTCGCGAGCTGTCGGAGCTGTACGGCTATCTGTCCAAGCAGTTCACCATCTTCGGCCAGCACGTGCACATCGGCTGCCCCGATGCCAATGCCGCGCTGCTCATGCTGCACCGCATGTCGCGCTACATCCCGCACTTCATCGCGCTGTCTGCATCGAGCCCCTACGTGCAGGGCCAGGACACGGCCTTCGATTCGGCGCGGCTCAATTCGGTGTTCGCCTTCCCGCTCTCGGGCCGTGCACCGTTTGCGCTGACCTGGGAGGACTTCACCGCCTACTTCGACAAGATGACGCGCACCGGCGTGGTCAAGAGCATGAAGGACTTCTACTGGGACATCCGCCCCAAGCCCGAGTTCGGCACCATCGAGATCCGCGTGTTCGACACGCCGCTGACGATCGAACGTGCCGCGGCCCTCGCGGGCTATGTGCAATCGCTGGGCGCCTGGTTCCTGGCGGACCAGCCCTTCATGCCCGAGGAGGACGACTACCTGGTCTACACCTACAACCGCTTCCAGGCCTGCCGCTTCGGCATGGACGCGGTCTACGTGGACCCGTCCACCGGTGACCACATGCCGCTGCGCGAGCACATCATGATGACCATGGACAAGATCGCCAGCCATGCCGCCATGCAGGGTGCGGCCAACGCCATGCACATGCTGCGCACCGAAACCGAGGCCGGCCAGAACGATGCCCGCTGGCTGCGCGAACGCCAGCGCGAGGAGCAGCTGCTGGCCGAGGTCAGCCGCCAGGCGGCGCAGCGCTTTCGCGGAACACGGCTCTGAACAGCGCGCCCAGGCGCACCAATGCCTGGGCGGCCGCGCGCCGCAGAACACCGGGAGTGCTCCACAGCGCTTCGTTGCGCAGGCGATGGGATTCGCGGAGGGCTGCCGCCTTGAGGCGGTGCAGGTCTGCGCGATAGGGTTTGTCGCGCTGCGGCATGGGGCACATCCTTCCAGTTCAATGCGGGATGTGTTGACTCTAGGCAGCGGCATGCAGCGGCGAAACGCCGCCGGCTGCAAGGGCGTTTTGCAGCGCCTGCAAACGCGGTCCGGGCCTTGCGCACCAAG
Organism: Acidovorax sp.; assembly: GCF_046339755.1. Taxonomy (GTDB): domain Bacteria; phylum Pseudomonadota; class Gammaproteobacteria; order Burkholderiales; family Burkholderiaceae_C; genus Acidovorax. Next base: position 1,418 of record NZ_JBKDTZ010000025.1, read on the forward strand.
GCCGCTACCATTGGCCGATGCGCGACATCCGCTTTGAAGACATGCACCTCTTCGTCCGCGTGGCGGACCTGGGCTCGCTATCGGCCGTGGCGCGCGAGCGCGACGTGCCGGTGAGCCAGGTGTCGCGCACGCTGGCGCGCATCGAAAAGGCCTGCAATGCGCGGCTGATCCACCGCTCCACGCATGGCCTCACGCCCACGGCCGAGGGGCTGACTTTTCTGGAGTACTGCCGGCGCCTGACCAGCACCATGGACGAGCTCGAGGGCGAATTCGCCAGCCACCAGAGCGGCCAGGCCAGCGGCTCGGTGCGCGTGGCGGCCAGCTCGGTCCTCGCCGAGCACCTGCTGATCCCGAGTTTCGACCGCCTGCAGCAGGCGCACCCGCTGCTGCGGGTGGAGCTGGTGGTGGACGACCGCATGGCCGACATGGCGCGCGACGGCATCGACATCGCCATCCGCACCGGCCCGCCGACGAGCGACACGGTGGTGGCCCGCCCGCTGGGCACGCTGTCGCGCCGGCTCTATGCCACGCCGGCCTACCTGCAGGCGCATGGCACGCCGCAGCACCCGGACGAGCTGCACCGCCACCGGCTCATCACCAACAGCGCGGTGGCGCAGCTCAACCGCTGGCCTTTCATCGTCGATGGCGAGCCGCGCGTGGTGGTGGCCGACGGCCACTGGCGCTCCGGCAGCACCGGCATCGCGGCACGCCTGGCGCTGCAGGGCCTGGGCATTGCACGGCTGGCCACGCTGGTGGCCGAGCCGCTGGTTCAACAAGGCGTGCTCGCGCCTGTGTTGCGCGCATGGGTGGACGAGCAACCCTCGCCCATCCAGGCCATCACGCTCACGCGGCGGCACCGCCTGCCCAAGATCAAGGCCTGCATAGACCACTGGGCCCTGTGGTTCGCCGGCCCGCCGCCAGCGTGAGGCGGGCAGAGGGTCGGGGCGCTCCTGCGGCTTACACCGGGAAGGCGCCGGCGTCCAGTTGCTGCACCACGCCCACCAGCTCGGCCAGGCCTTCGGTGGCGATCGGCAGCTTGGTCACGGCCGCCAGGAAGGCGCCCTGGGTGGCGTAGGACTTGCCCGGGCCGATCAGCGATGCGAACTCCAGCACCTGCTGGGCCGTGGCATCCACGCCCGTGACGGCCTTGAACAGGAAGCCCACCAGGCCGTCGTTGCCGATGCCGGGAGCCAGCGTGTCGATGAGGTTCTGCGCCAGCGCATCCAGGCCACCCAGGATGTCGGCCTTGTGCACCCACTGGCTCAGAGCCAGCGTGTCCGGCTTCTGGCCGAACAGGGTGTAGGCCAGGGCCAGCACCTGTCCGGTCTTGCCGCCATCGCTGGTCGCGGTGGGCAAGGCCACGTCGAAGGCGAACAGGCTGCCCTGCAGTTCCACGCGTTCCACGCCGCTCATGGTGACGGGGCCCGTGGGGGTGTTGATCACCACCTTGCCGGTGCTGTCCTGGCTGATGCCCAGGCGCAGCACATCGGCCAGCGTGGCAGAGACCACCACCGTATCGACGCCCTTGCCGCCCGTCACCGTGTCGGCACCACCGCCAGTGACCACGCGGGTCAGCGGCAGGTCGGGCACGACGATGGTGTCGCTGCTGCTGGAGCCCTGCAGCGTGGCAGGCAGGCCAGGGCCGGCCGAAGGAATCAGAGGAATGGTCGGCGGCGTGCCGCCACCACCAGCACCGCCACCACCGGAGGCAGGCGTGCTGCCCAGGTTGAGCCCGATCAGGATCGGGTTGTGGTCGCTCGAACGGTAGGGATCGGCGTTGAAGTAGCTGGCATCCTGCGCGTTGTCCTTGTTCTCCATGTTGTAGTCCAGCAGGGTCGGCTCTTCAGCATTGATGCCCCACTTGTAGCTGCCAGCCACCTGGCTGGTCAGGCTGCTGCTGGCCAGCGCATGGTCGAGCGAACCCCACAGGCCATCGAACGCGTAGGAGTTGCCCGTGGACACCTTGCTGTAGCCGCTGGCGGCCAAATCGGTGATGGTCTTTTCCTTGCTGTAGGCATTGAAGTCGCCGACCAGCAGCACGTCGTTGTCGGTACTGCCCGTGGGGTGGGTGCCGAGCCACTGCACCAGTTGCGCCGCGGCCTTTTCGCGCGCGATGGTGCTGGCGCCCTGGCCGTCCCCCGTGTCCAGACCTTGCGTGGCGGTGCCGCTGCCCTTGCTCTTGAAATGGTTCACCACCAAGGTGAAGGTTTCGCCGTCGGCCTTGGACTTGAAGGTCTGCGCCACCGGAATGCGGTTGCCGTAGGTGGACGAGAAGGCGTCGTACACCGTGGGATCGGGGTTGGACGCAGCTCCCACCAGCTCGACCTTGGCGGTCTTGTAGATGATGGCCACCATGATGGCGTCGCTGCCGGTCTTGGGCTGCTCGACGAACGCGTAGGTGCCCGGGCCGGCCTCGGCATTGAGGGCGTTGACCAGCGACTGGATGGCGCTGTTCGGGCCAAAGCCGTTGTTCTGCACTTCCATCAGGCCGAGCACATCGGCATCCAGGCTCAGCAGGTTCTTGACGATCTTGGCCTGCTGGCGCTGGAACTCCGTTGCGTCGGTGGCACCGCGGGCCGCAATGCTGTTGCCTTCGTTGGTGATGAAGTTGGCCGTGCCCAGCGTGGTGAAATAGTTCAGCACGTTGGCCGAGGCCACCTTGATTTCAGCCGAACTGATGCTGCCCGGGATGGAGCCCGCCGTAGGACGCGCATCGCCCGTGAAGTTCACAGCCTGCGTGGGCTGCACGCGGTAGCTGGTCTCGTGCGTGGCAGCGGCAGTGTCCACGAACTGGTCGACGATACCGGTCACGCTGGTCACGCCGTCGCCAGCGCGCAGCGTGTTCGTGGCCGACAGCGGCAGGCCGCCGCGGCCGATGTGGCTGGCAGGGTTCTGCGTGCTGCTCAGGTCGTCCAGGATGATCTGGTCCTTCTTGAGGTCGGCCAGGTAGGCGGTGTTGCCGCTCACGCTGGGCGCATTGAGCTCGGTGTACTGCTGCTGGATGGCGTCCGACGTCAGCGTGACCTGGCCGTACTGGCCCAGGTTGAAGTTGTCGGTGACCACCAGCTTGCCGCCGCTGGTGGCGGACTGCACGGTGACCAGCATGCCCTCGTAGGCTTCCCAATTGATGGCACTGGCCACGGGCAGCGTCACCACGGTGGCGGCAGGCAGGCCTGCGTTGTCCTGCACCAGGGTGAAGGCGGTGGGCGAGGCCAGCTGGGTCTGGCCCTTGTAGTCGGCCACCGTGCCCTTGACGCTGATCTTGTCGCCCACGCTGTTGGCATCCAGGCCCGGGATCACGGTGCTGCCGTAGTAGACGAAGATGCCTTCGGACGTGCTGGCATCGCTGTCGTAGTCGGCCGCCTCTTCCTGCACGTAGAAGCCCTGCAGGTTGGGGGCCCATCCCGTGACGATGCCCTCGATGGTCACCGTGCTGCCCATCATCTGCGCGGTGTCGCTGCTGCCCTGGATCGCGTGGACCTTGGTGATGGGCGCTTCGTCGGTGCGGATAACGCCCTGCGCGGTGCCGCCGCCGATGGCGGTGACGCCATTGGGCAAGCCCGACAGCGTGACGGTGAAGCCTTCGTCCTGCTCGATGGTGGCGTCACCCTGCACGTTGACGGTGATGAGCTTGCTGGTCTCGCCTGCGGCGAAGCTCACCAGGCCCGTGGGCAGCGCGTTGCCGACGAAATCGTCCGCCGTGGCGGGCGAGGTGCCGGAGCCGGTGACGGCCCAGTTGATGGAGGCGGCAGCCGAGGTATCGCCGGCGCGCGTCACGGTGAAGGTGTAGGCGGTGGTGCCCGTGTTGCCTTCCAGCTTGTCGGCGCTGGTTGCGGCGATGGAGACGACCGAGCCGCTGTAGCTCTCTAGCTTGAAATCGTCCACACGCCAACTCGAAGAGGAGCTGGCTGCCGTGCCGGATGACTGGTACTGGAAGGCGAAGTAGACGTTCGTGCCGGCAATGGCCGACAAATCGATCGGGCCCGACTGGGTCCATGCCTGGCTGCCCTGGGGCGACGGCGTGAAGCCCAGGTCCGTCCAGGTGGCGAGCGTCGGGTCACCCGTGCCGCTGTAGTTGGTGGAGTACTTCAGCGTGACCGGCTGGGCAAATCCGTTGTCGGTGAAGTTGGTCCAGGTGCGGAAGCTCAGGAACTCGGCGCTGGTGTCGTTCAGGTTGAACGCCTTGGAGATCAGCCAGTCGTTGGCCGCGGCGGTATCGCCAAAGCCATTGACCTCGGCAGCCTTGTCCGCGCCGGCCGTGGTGTTGAGGTACCAGCTGTTGGCCGCATCGGCGTCCTTGCTGTACTTCGTGAATTCGGCAAAGCCGTTGGCGTCGTTGAAGGCTTGCGTGTAGGTCGGCACGGCGCCCTTGGCGGCTTCGGTCAGGCCGGGCGAGCCGATGTTGGCGGGCGTACCCGTCTGGGCGAAGGCACCGTCCTGGCCCGCCACCGCAGCCTTGTACTGCGGGGTGACCGTGGAGATGCCATCCCACACGGCGGAGGTGCCTGCAGCGCCGCCCACGGCCACACCCGTATGGCCGCCAGCGGAGTTGCCGCCGCCGGTCTTGACCAGGGGCTGGATCACCGTGCCGTCGCTGGCCGTGA
>NZ_JBKDTZ010000026.1:0-8420 GCF_046339755.1 Acidovorax sp.
GCCTCGCACCGTGCGCTGCACTGGGCCCAGGCGCGCATCTACGCCTGGCAGCAGCGCGACCAGGAAGGGCTCGAGCACATCGAACTGGCGCTCATCTACTTCGACATCGGCAGCCAGAAGGAGACGGTTTTCCCCGAGCGCCGCAGTGCCGACGATTTGCGGCAGCACTTCGAGGCGCAGTGCGAGCGCTTTCTGGCCTGGGCCGAGGCGCAGGTGGCGCACCGCGCGGCGCGCGATGCGGCGCTCACCGCGCTGGCTTTCCCCTTTGGCGGCTTTCGCACCGGCCAGCGGCCGCTGGCCGAGGCCGTGTACAAGGCCGCCAGCGCGGGCCGCTGCCTCATGGCGCAGGCGCCCACGGGCATCGGCAAGACCATGGGCACGCTGTTCCCGCTGCTCAAGGCGGCACCCGCGCAGCGGCTGGACAAGGTGTTCTTCCTCGCGGCCAAGACCTCGGGCCGGCAGATGGCGCTGGACGCCCTCACCCGCTTGGCCGACAGCGCGCCCGCCCTGCCGCTGCGCGTGCTGGAGATGGTGGCGCGTGACAAGTCCTGCGAGCACCCCGACAAGGCCTGCCACGGCGAATCCTGCCCGCTGGCACAGGGCTTCTACGACCGCCTGCCCGCCGCGCGCGCGGCCGCCTTGCAGCCCCAGGCCGGCAGCGAACGCATCACCCTGCTCCAGGCCGAGGTGCGCAGCGCCGCGCTGGCGCACCAGGTCTGCCCCTACTACCTGAGCCAGGAACTGGCGCGCTGGGCCGACGTGGTGGTGGGCGACTACAACTACTACTTCGACATGGGCGGCCTGCTGCACGGCCTGGCCCAGGCCAACGGCTGGCGCACGGCGCTGCTGGTGGACGAGGCGCACAACCTGGTGGACCGGGGCCGCAAGATGTACACCGCCGAGCTGCGCCCGGACGGCCTGGCCCAGGCGCGCCAGTCCGCCAGCGCCGCCCGCTACCCTGCAGTCAAGAAGGCGCTGGACAAGGTGCGCCGCGCCTGGGTGGCGCTGGACAAGCAGCAGACAAGCACCTACGCAGTGCACGAGGCCTTCCCCGAGGACCTGCTGGCCGCCCTGCAGCTGTGCGGCAATACCCTCACCGACCACCTGGCCGAGCACCCGGCCGAGCCCGATGCGGCCCTGCAGGCCTTCTACTTCGACGCGCTGCATCTGGTGCGCATGGCCGGGCTGCTTGACGCACATTCGCTGGTGGACGTGACCCAGCCCACGGCACCGGGCCTGCCCAAGGCGGCGCGCGCGCCCGGCAGCTCCACCCTGTGCATCCGCAACCTGGTGCCCGCGCCCTTCCTGGCCCCGCGCTGGGAGGCGGCGCACACCAGCACCCTGTTCTCGGCCACGCTGCAGCCACAGCGCTACTACACCGACCTGCTGGGCCTGCCCGAGGACCACCTGGCCATCGAGGTGAAGTCGCCGTTCCAGGCGGCGCAGCTGTCAGTGCAGGTGGCGCGCCACATCTCCACCCGCTACCCGGACCGCAAGGCCTCGCTCGCGCCCATCGTGGCGCTGATGGCAAGTCAGTTCGGCGAGCGGCCGGGCAACTACCTGGCCTTCTTCAGCAGCTACGAGTACCTGCAGCAGGCAGCCGCACTGCTGGCAGAACAGCACCCCGCGCTGCCGCACTGGAGCCAGTCGCGGCGCATGCTCGAATCGGAGCAGCGCGAGTTCCTGGCCCGCTTCACCGAGACCAGCGAGGGCATCGGCTTCGCGGTGCTGGGCGGCGCCTTTGCCGAGGGCATCGACCTGCCGGGCCGGCGCCTGATCGGCGCCTTCCTGGCCACGCTGGGCCTGCCCCAGGTCAACCCGGTCAACGAACAGGTCAAGGAGCGGATGCAGGCGCTGTTCGGCGAGGGCTATGACTACACCTACCTCTACCCCGGCCTGCAGATGGTGGTGCAGGCCGCGGGCCGTGTGATCCGCACGCCCAGCGACGAAGGCGTGGTGCACCTGATGGACGACCGCTTCGGCCGGCGCGAAATCCGGGACCTGCTGCCCCGGTGGTGGCAGCACTGAGCGTCAATTCGCCTTGATACCGTTGTCTTTCACGACCTTGGACCAACGAGTGGTTTCTGTGTGCATCCACTCCGCGATCTGCTGGCGGTTCATGTCCGAGGGCTCCGAGCCCAGTTCCGCCAGCCGCTTGGCGATGTCGAGCCGGGCCACGATGCGCTGCACGGCGGCCTGCAGCTTGTCCAGCACGGCGGGCGGCGTGCCTGCGGGCGCCAGCAGGCCCTGCCAGGAGCCGGTGACGAAGTGGGGGATCTGCGAGGCCACGGTTGGCACGCCCGGCGTGGCCGCAAAGGGCTTGGCGCTGGTCACGGCGATGGCCTTGACCTTGCCGCCCTGCACCAGGGTGTTGGTCGCTACCACGCTGGCCATGGCCGAGTCGATCTGCCCGCCCGCCAGGTCGGCCAGCGCCTGGGCGCCGCCCTTGTAGCCGATGATGTTGAAGTCGAAGCCTTTGGCCTGCGCCAGCTGGATGCCGGCGAGCTGGCTGATGGCCGCCAGCGGGGTGCCGAAGCTCACGGGCTTGCCCGTCTTCTTGGCGTAGGCGGCCAGTTCGTCGATGTTCTTCGCCGGCAGGTCGTTGCGCACCACCAGCAGGTGCGGCGAGTAGGCCGGGATGGCGATGGGCGCCAGGTCCTTGAGCGGCTGGTAGTTGAGTTGCATCACGCTGGGCCCGATGGTCAGCACGCTCATGTCCAGCAGCAGCAGGTTGTAGCCGTCAGGCGCCGACTTGGCGACGAAGGAGGCGCCGATCTGCCCATTGGCGCCGGCCTTGTTGTCGACGATGATGGGCTGTTTCAGGGCCTCGCCCAGCTCCTTGGCCAGCAGGCGCGCCAGCACGTCGGAGGTGCCGCCTGCCGGGTTGGGCACGGTGATGCGGATCATCTTGCTCGGGTAGGCAGCGGGCGCCTCCTCGGCCCGGAGGGACAGGGCCGTGCCTGCCAGGAGCGCGGCGGCGGCAAGGCACGCGATGGCATGCCGACTGGGCAGGTTGTGGGGCAGGCAATGCAGTATCGGGGCAGTCATGGCGGTCTCCGTTTCTTTTTCAGGGTGAGCGAAGGCCGACTCGGCCTTCCTGGGGTCTTGCACCGGCCAGGGCCGGAAGGTGGTGGAATCGCCGCGTGCGCTCAACCGCCCGCGGCAGTGGCACTCAGGGCGCCCGGTAGATCAGGTTCTCGGGCGGCTCGCCACGCTGCAGCCGCTCGATGTTGCGGGCCATGAAGCCGTAGCGCCGGTCCAGCAGCGCGGGCGTGATGGCCGAGATATGGGGCGTGCCGCGCACATTGGGCAGTTCGTGCAGTGGCCAGCGCGAGGGCGGCACGGGCGCCTGGCCTTTCTTCGGGTACTGGTACCAGACATCGAGCACCGCGCGGCCCAGCCGGCCCTGGGCCCCCGCTTCGTACAGGGCCTCTTCGTCCCCCACCACGGCACGGGCCACGTTGACCAGCAGGGCATCGGGCGGCATCAGCGCAAACTGGCGCGCACCGATCAGGCCGCGCGTGCTGTCGTCCAGCGGGCAGCAGACGGCGAGCACCTGCACGCGGGGCAGCACCTCGTCCAGCGCCGCCACGGCGATGCTCTCCTGCGCCAGCTCGGCCGGCGCCGGGCGACCGCTGCGGGTGACCGCCACCACGTGCATGCCGAAGGCCCGCGCGCGCCGTGCGATCTCCTGCCCGATGTGGCCGAAACCCAGGATGGCGATGGTCCGCCCATGGGCCTCGCCGTGCTGGGAACGGGCTGCATACGCGCCGGCCCAGGCCTCGGCATCGAGCCGCGCGGGGTACTGCCACAGTGCCAGGCAGTGCTCCAGCACTGCATGCAGAGTGAACTCGGCAATCGGCACCTCGTGGCCGTGCACATTGCAGACCAGCGTGCCGGCAGGTAGCGCATCGCAGGCGATCTGCTCCCAGCCCGCGCCGGGCACGTGCAGCAGCCGGCATTGCAGGCGCGCGGCCTCGCCCGCCGCGATGCTGTTGGTGATGACCACGTCCGCAGCGATAGGGCCGGCAACGGGAAAGGCGTCCAGCGCCTGGACTTCGTGTTCCGGCCCCAGCAGTGCGCGCAGGCGGGGGGCATTGGGGGCATGCAGCCCGACGATCTTGATGAGCATGGAGAACAGATTCCGGTAGGTGGTTCAGCGGGTTTCCCGCACGATGAGGCCGGGCTGCTGCTTGAAGGCCTCGGTGAGCCGAGTGCCCAGCCCCGCCAATGCAGGCGGCTGGGCCATGCCGGCCGTGATCACGGGCAGGTCGGTCACGATGTCGCGGTACCAGGTGGCCAGCGTGGCGCGCACCACCTCCTGGTAGATGGCGGTAGGGGCATGCAAGGCCATGTGCAGGCCGGCCATCAAGGTCACGGGGCCCGTGCAGTCGTGCGGCGCCAGAGGCTTGTTGTAGGCCTGGGCCAGGGCGGCGATCTTGCGGCCCTCGGTGAAGCCGCCGCACCAGGCCAGGTCCAGCATCACCACGTCGAGCGCGTCCTGCGCCAGCAGGTCGCGGAAGGGGCGCAGGCCGCCCAGGGTCTCGCTGCCGCAGATGGGCACGCGGGTGCGGCGGCGCAGGTCGGCCAGGCTGGCCGCGTCGTCCATCTTGCACAGTGGGTCTTCGACCCAGAACACGTTGTACTCCTCCAGCGCCTGGCAGATGCGCAACGCCGAGTGGCCGCCGAACAGGCTGTGCAACTCGCACATCACCTCGATGCGGTTGCCCACGGCCTCGCGGATCTGGCGGAAGGGTTGCAGGCCCTTTTCCAGGTCGGGCAGGCTGATCAGGTGGCCACCGCTGGCGGGTGCATAGATGTCGAAGGGCCAGATCTTCATGGCCTTGTAGCCCTCGGCCAGCAGGCTCTCGGCCAGGGCTCCGGCATCGCGCATGAAGGCCACCTGGTCGTCGTAGGGCCCTTCGGACTCGTCCGCTGCCCCGATGTCGCGGCGCTTGCCGTTGGTGTTGAAGGCATAGCCCGCGCAGGTGTTGTAGACGGGCACGCTGTCGCGCGCGCCGCCGCCCAGCGCCTGGTAGAGGGGCACGCCCTGGCGCTGGCCGGCCAGGTCCCACAGGGCGATGTCCACCGCGCTGGCCGAGCGTACCTCCACGCCCGAGCTGTTGTAGCCCACATAGGGCGTGAGCAAGTGGCGCGAGATGCCCTCCATGTGCCGGGCATCGCGGCCCAGCAGCCAGGGGGCGAGCTCGCCGTGCAGGCAGGCCTCGACCGAGACGCCGCCCCGGAAGGTTTCGCCCAGGCCGACCAGGCCGTCGCGGGTTTCGATCTCCAGCCAGATCAGGCTGGGCCGGTCGGGCATGCGGTAGGTGCGCAGGCAGGTGATGGTTGACATGATTTACAGCTTTTTATATCTTTGCGATTCCAGGTACCGAAATACGCCTTGAATCTCTGGATGCGATTGTCTTTTTGGCGACCTTCACCCGCAATCACAGGATTTCCCTGTAAATACCTGTCAACCATGAACACCCTGCAGTCCTCCGCCGACCTTCCGCAACCCAGCGCCGAGCGCCTGCTGGCGGACCGCGTCTACGACAGCTTGCTCAAGCTGTTGGGCACGCCGGGGTTCGAGCCTCAGGCACGCCTGCCCGGGGAAACGGCGCTGGCCCAGCGGCTGGGTGTGTCGCGGCCGGTGCTGCGCCAGGCGCTGGCGCGCATGCGCGATGAGGGGCGCATCAGCACGCGCAAGGGCTCTGGCAATTTCGTGACCGACGCCCTGCCCCAGACCCAGCCGCTCTCGCTGGGGGCGCTGCGCAACATTCCGGACATCCGCGCCTTCCTGGACTTTCGCTGCAGCATGGAGGGCGAGGCCGCAGCCCGTGCGGCCCTGGTGCGCACGGCCGACCAGATGCAGTACATCCGCGACTGCCGCGAACGCTTCGAGCGCGCACTGGCCGAGGGCCGCGATGCGGTGGATGAGGACATCGCCTTCCACGCAGCCATTGCCCAGGCCTGCGGCAACCGCTTCTTCAGCATGACCATGGCCGCTCTGGAGCCGCAGACACGCTTCAGCATCGGCCTGGTGCGCAGCCTGGTGGGGCGGCCGCGCGGCGAGCGCCTGGCCGACGTGTGCCGCGAGCATGCGGCCATCGAGGACGCCATCGGCCGCCAGGACGCCAAGGCAGCGCGCCACGGCGCCGAGGCCCACCTGCAGGGCGGCATCGCGCGCCTGTTCGGCCAGTGATCCAGGCGCCCCGCCCCGCGCCGGGGCGGTGAATCCACGCGGGCCGGGCATTGCTTTGCCGGCGGCGCATTTTCAGTGAATCCGATCGGCTGCGCGGCTGGGTAATCAAAATACCCGAATGGATCAAATCACCATAATCACCAGCCCCATTTCCCGGGGCCAGATAATCGTGCTGCCAGCGCGGCAAGGCCTGACCATTCCTCTGGCTTGCGGTGCCGCATGGCGTGCGAATAGAATGCCACACCCAAACAAATAATACCCTGAAAATCAAATGAAAATGCAAATACATCAACAGCATTGCATGAACATTGCGCCCTTCCAATAATCAAAAAAATACCCATTCATAAATCAACCATGCGCATACTATTGATCGAGGACGAGTATGAACTCGCGAATGCCGTGCGAATCGCCCTGGAGCGGGAGCGCTTCGTCGTCGACACCGCCGCGTCCCTTGCGCACGCCCGGGCATCGGCCGAGGGCGCGGCCCACGACCTGGTGCTGCTGGACCGCACGCTGCCGGACGGCGATGGCCTGGCCCTGCTGCCCGCCCTGCGCTCGCGCAACCGGGGGGTTCCCGTCATCGTGCTGAGCGCCCTGGGAAAACTGGCCGACCGCATCGAGGGACTGGACGAAGGCGCCGACGACTACCTGGCCAAACCCTTCGCGCTGGAGGAGCTGATGGCGCGCATCCGCGCGATCCGGCGCCGGCCCAGCGACCTGGCCAGCGAAACCATCACGCTGGGCCGACTCTGCTTCGATCCGGCCTGCGACGAGGCATCGGTGCAAGGCCAGCGGCTCGACCTGCCGCGGCGCGAGCTGCGCGTCATCGCCTGCCTGGTGCAGCGCAAGGGGCGCACCGTGATGCGCGAAACACTGGAACAGGCCGTGTTCGGCTATGACGACGAGATCCACTCGAACACGCTGGACTCCCATGTCTCGCGCCTGCGGCGCAAGCTCGCCGACGCCGATGCGGGGGTGGAGATCCACGCCGTGCGCGGCGTCGGCTACCTGCTGCGGGCGGCACCATGTTGAAGAAGAAAAAGGAGAAGAAGCCCAGCCAGCCCTCTCTCAAGCGGCGGCTGATCGTGCAGCCGCTGGTGATCAACCTGATCACCCTGCTGCTGTCCTTCATCGTGCTGATCGCCATCGGTGCCCGCATGGACGCAGGCGGGCTCTACACGGATGAAAAGATCACCGACGTCATCGCCAAGGCCCTGGTGCGCACGAACGATGGCGGGCTGGCCATCACCGAGACACCAGACCTGGCCGAACTCCGGGCGGCCGCTCCGGACCTGTGGTTCGTGGCCAAGGACGATGCCGGCCACAAGGTCTCGTCGGGGCAGATGCCAGCCCAGTTCGACTCGGTCGTGAGCGCCCTGGGCGACCTGTCGTACGCCATCTTCCGCGACCGCTCACCGCCCTACAGCCTGTCGGCCGTGGTGCGCCGCGAGAGCAGCTCCGCGGGCAAGGTCACCATCCTGGCGCACGGCAAGCTCATCGGCCTGACCTTTGCCGTCGTCGTGGCGTCCAACCTGATCGTGCTCCCGATCATCCTGATCTTCGCGGTGGTCTCCCTCATCAACACCCCCTGGATCGTGCGGCGCACGCTCTCAGGCGTGGCGCGCATCGCCAAGGAGGCCGAGCAGATCGACGTCGACCAGCGCGGCATACGGCTGTCCGAGCACGAGGTGCCGCGCGAGATCGGGCCCCTGGTGCGCGCGGTGAACGAGGCCCTCGCCCGACTGGACGAGGGCTACGAGCGGCAGCAGCGCTTCATTGCCTCGGCGGCACACGAACTGCGCACGCCAATCGCCATCCTGCGCGCCAAGATCGATGCCGCCCCGGGCAGCGATGGCCAGCACCTGTCGGGCGAGGTCGCACGCCTGGCCACCCTGGCCGAGCAGCTGCTGGACCTGCAGCGCCTGGACCTCCAGCCTCCCCGGGTTCGCATCGACCTCGCCGGGCTGGTGCGCGGCGTGGCGGCGGACATGGCGCCGCTCATGATCGCGTCGGGCAAGACCATCGCCGTGCAGGTGGACGCGGGCGGCAGCGTGGCCGGCGATGCGGGGGCGCTGGAGCGCGTCGTGACCAACCTGGTCCAGAACGCCGCGGAGCACGGCGGCCAGCATGTGGCAGTGCGCGTGCATGGCACCACCATCGACGTCGAGGACGACGGGCCCGGCATTCCCATGCAGGAGCGCGAACGGGTGTTCGAGCC
>NZ_JBKDTZ010000027.1:0-6459 GCF_046339755.1 Acidovorax sp.
CCGAGATGCGTGCCCAGACGGCGCAGACCGTCTCGCGCCAGTTCCTGCGCTCGCAAAGCAAGCACAACGGCCTGTAGCGGCGACCGCCGCCCCACCGGCCCGCTGTCCGCTACCGGCAGCATCCGCTGCGAAAGCGCAGCCCCCTCCCCACTTTTTGGCACCGCATGAAGACCTTTCTCCGAAACCAGCTGGAACGCTATGCCCAGCGCCTGGGCGAACTCGATTTCCTGCTCTCGCGCGAGGACATCATGGGCGACATGGCGCAGTACCGCCTGATCTCGCGCGAGCACGCCGAAGTCACCCAGGTGGCCGGCCGCTATGCCCGCTACCAGCAGCGCGAGGCCGACCTTGCCGGCGCCCGCGAGATGCTCGCCGACCCCGACATGGCCGAGATGGCGCAGGAGGAAATCACCAGTGCCGAAGCCGAACTGGTGGAACTGGAAGACGAGCTGCAACGACTGCTGCTGCCCAAGGATCCGGATGACAGCCGCAACGCCTTCCTGGAAATCCGTGCCGGCACCGGCGGTGACGAGTCGGCCCTGTTCGCGGGGGACCTCACGCGCATGTACTCGCGCTATGCCGCCAACGTGGGTTGGAAAGTCGAGGTGGTGAGCGAGAACGCGGCCGAACTCGGGGGCTACAAGGAAATCGTGCTGCGCATCGAGGGCGACAATGTCTACGGCCACCTCAAGTTCGAGTCCGGCGGCCACCGCGTGCAGCGCGTGCCCGCGACCGAAACGCAGGGCCGCATCCATACCAGCGCCTGCACCGTGGCGGTGATGCCCGAGCCCGACGAGACCGAGGCCATCAAGCTCAACCCGGCGGACCTGCGCATCGACACCTTCCGCGCCAGCGGCGCCGGCGGCCAGCACATCAACAAGACCGATTCGGCCGTGCGCGTGGTGCACCTGCCCACCGGCATCGTCGCCGAATGCCAGGACGGCCGCAGCCAGCACAGCAACAAGGCCAAGGCGCTGCAGGTGCTGCAGGCACGCATCCAGGAAAAGGAGCGCAGCGAGCGCGCCGCCAAGGAAGCCGCGCTGCGCAAGGGCCTGATCGGCAGCGGTGACCGCAGCGACCGCATCCGCACCTACAACTTCCCGCAGGGCCGGCTCACGGACCACCGCATCAACCTCACGCTGTACAAGCTGCTGCTGGTGATGGAAGGTGACCTGGGCGATGTGCTCGAAGCCCTGGCCCATGCGCGTGAGGCCGAGCAGCTTGAGGAACTGGAGACCAGCGCGGCGGTCTGATCCCCTGCAACGCCCTGCCCGCCATGGACGACACCACCGCCAACCCGCCCGCCACCGTGGCCGATGCCCTGGGCCAGGCCCGCACCCTGGGCCTGGCGCGCATCGACGCGCAACTGCTGCTGCTGCAGGCGGTGGGCCGGGCCGGTACCGACCGCGCCTGGCTGCTGGCGCACGACACCGACGCGCTGTCGCCCGAAACAGCGCAGCGCTTCCAGGCGCTGTGCCTGCGCCGCACGGCAGGAGAGCCGGTGGCCTACCTCACCGGCACCAAGGAGTTCTACGGCCTGCCCCTGTCCGTGGACGCACGCGTGCTGGACCCGCGTCCCGACACCGAGACCCTGGTGGACTGGGCGCTCAAGCTCATCACACCCCTGCCCGCTCCGCACGTGGTGGACCTGGGCACAGGCAGCGGCGCCATCGCGCTGGCCCTGCAGCACCAATGCGCCGCCGCCCAGGTGCTGGCGGTGGATGCCAGTGCGGACGCGCTGGCCGTGGCGCAGGCCAATGCCGCGCGACTGGCTCTGCCCGTACGGTTTGTGCAGGCCAACTGGCTGCATGGCGTGGATGGACGCTTTGACGCCATTGTCTCGAACCCACCCTATATTCCCGCCGCCGACCCGCATCTGGCGGCGCTGACCCACGAACCGCTTGCGGCCCTGGCCAGTGGCGAGGACGGGCTGGACGATATACGCACCATTGTGGTGCAATCCCCGGACCATCTGCTCCCCGGCGGCTGGCTGCTGCTGGAGCACGGCCATGACCAGGCGCAAGCCGTGTGCGCGCTGCTGCGCGAGCGGGGCTTCGAGCAGGTGCAAAGCCGCATGGACCTGGCAGGCATCGCACGCTGCTCGGGCGGACAATGGCCAGGAATGAAATAATCGCGGTATTGCGGGCCGCGGAGGCCCGCCCGCCCCTTTGAAGGAGTATTCCCATGAGCGACACCCAGCAACGCATCGACGCCCTCGTGAAATCCAGCGACATCCTGCTGTTCATGAAGGGCAACGCCAGCTTCCCCATGTGCGGCTTCTCGGGCCGCGCGATCCAGATCCTCAAGGCCAGCGGTGTGGATCCCAAGACTGTGGTCACCGTGAACGTGCTCGAGGACGACGAGATCCGCCAGGGCATCAAGGAATACAGCCAGTGGCCCACCATCCCGCAACTGTACGTGAAGGGTGAGTTCATCGGCGGCTCGGACATCATGATGGAAATGTACGAGTCGGGCGAACTCACGCAGGTGCTGGGCACCGGCGAATAAGCGATTCCTCGCTTGCCAAGAAGCCGCCCACGGGCGGCTTTGTGTTTTCTGGCAACACAAGGCGTTGTCAGGGCTTGTCCTGCATTTCGTCGGGCATGTTGTGTGCTTGAATGCTTGCGAGATGTGACGCTTTTGCAACTCACCAAGGAGCATGCGATGACCGGCCATAGCCTTGTTCCCCACACCCCCGCCCTGCGCCTGCCGGTGGCCCAGATGCGCAACGTGTTCCACCCCGGCGATGTGGAGCGCAAGCTCTCACGGCTGCAGGAGTCGGGCAACCAGCGCGAGTACGAATCCCTGCGCACCGTATACGAGCGCATGCTCGAACGCGGACCGGAGCGCTTCCAGGTCAAGCCCTCGGGCGTGCCCGACATGGCCAGCCTCTACGAACAATTGCCCAACTTCACCGACGTGCTGGACGATGTTAAGCGCCATGTGGCCCTGGCGCAGGACAGCAGCGACGGCCTAGAAGTGACACCCATGCTACTTTTGGGCCCGCCGGGCATCGGCAAGACCCACTTCGCGCGGCACCTGGCCGAACTGCTGGGCACGGGCATGAACCTGTTGCCCATGAGTTCCATGACCGCGGGCTGGCTGCTCTCGGGCTCGTCCGCGCAATGGAAGGGCGCACGGCCCGGCAAGGTGTTCGAAGCGCTGGTGGAGGGCGAGTACGCCAACCCCGTGATCGTGGTCGACGAGATCGACAAGGCCGCATCCGATGCGCAGTACGACCCGCTGGGCGCGCTTTACAGCCTGCTGGAGCACGACACGGCGCAGAGCTTCACCGATGAGTTCGCCGAGGTGGCCATCGACGCAAGCCAGGTCATCTGGATCACCACGGCCAACGACACGCGCGGCATTCCCGACCCCATCCTGAACCGCATGAACGTGTTCGAGGTGGAGGCGCCCACACTGGCGCAGGCCCGCACCATTGCACGCAACCTGTACCAGGGCATACGCGCGGGACACGACTGGGGCCGCCTGATCGACCCCGAGCCCCAGGGCGACGTGCTGGACCTGCTGGCCACGATGCCGCCGCGCGAGATGCGCCGTGCGCTGATGACGGGCTTTGGCAACGCCCGGCTGGACCGGCGTTCCACGGTGGAGGTGGCCGACCTGCCGCGGGCCGCCGCCGGGCGCGGGCGCATCGGCTTCGTGCAGTAGGCGGAGGCCCGCAATGGGCGCCTTGGTGCGCCGGGCAGGCAGATACACTCTGTAGCCCGGTGTGCCACAGCGCCACGCTCTGTCGCCTTCCATGAGTCTTACCCAAAGCTTTTTCGTGATCGGGCTGCTGATTGCAGCCAGCGCCTTCTTCTCCATGGCCGAAATTTCGCTGGCGGCCGCACGCCGCCTGCGGCTGCGGCAGATGGCCGACGAGGGCGATGCACGCGCAGACCGCGTGCTGCGCATGCAGGAGCACCCGGGCGACTATTTCACGGTGGTGCAAGTGGGGCAGAACGCGGTGGCCATCCTCGGCGGCATCGTCGGCGAGGGGGCGCTGAGCCCGCACTTCAGCATGCTGTTCGGCTGGTGGCTGAGCGAGGGCCATGCACAGACGGTGGGCTTCCTGGCCTCGTTCCTGGTCATCACCTCGCTGTTCATCCTGTTTGCCGACCTGTTCCCCAAGCGCCTGGGAATGGCCGAACCCGAGCGGCTGGTGGTGCGCCTGGCCGAGCCCATGGCCTGGTGCATGACCCTGCTGCGCCCAGTGGTCTGGTTCTACAGCCGGCTGGCAGATGCGCTGTTCCGCGTGCTCGGGCTGTCGTCGCTGCGCGACGACCGCATCACCTCGGACGACATCCTGGCCATGATGGAGGCCCGCACGCGCGCCGGCGTGCTGGCGGCGCGCGAGCAACAGGTGATCACGAATGTGTTTGAGCTCGATACGCGCACCGTGTCGAGCGCCATGTCGCAGCGCGACCGGGTGTCCTTCTTCCTGCGCGACGAGCCCGATTCGGTGATACGCCTGCGCATTGCGGCCGAGCCGTTCTCCACCTACCCGGTGTGCGAGGGCGACATCGATCACGTGGTGGGCTATGTGGACGCCAAGGACCTGTTCCAGCGCGTGCTCAACAACCAGCCCATCTCGCTGGCCGACGACAGCCTGGTGCGCAAGGTGCTGATCGTGCCGGACCGGCTCACCTTGTCGGAGGTGCTGGAGCAGTTCCGCCAGGTGCACGAGGACTTTGCGGTCATCGTCAATGAATACAGCCTGGTGGTGGGTGTGGTGACCCTCAACGATGTGATGAGCACGGTGATGGGCGACTTGGTCTCGCCGCTGGACGAGGAGCAGATCGTGCGGCGCGACGAGAACTCGTGGCTCATCGACGGCGTGACGCCCATCGGCGACGTGCTGCGCGCCCTATCGCTCGACGAACTGCCCCATGCCGAGGAGTACGAGACGCTGGCCGGCTTTTTAATGGTGATGCTGCGCCGCGTACCGCGCCGCACGGACAGCGTGAGCTGGGGCGGCTACAAAGTCGAGGTGCTGGACGTGGACAGCTACCGCATCGATCAGGTGATGGTTTCGCGCCTGTCGCAGGCGGGAGGCCAGGACAACGCGAACACGCCAGGAACCATCGTCTAGCTCCCGCGAGAGATCAGCCAGCCGCTGGCCGGTCGACGTATTCCCAGCTGCGCTGGGCACCGAA
Source organism: Acidovorax sp. (assembly GCF_046339755.1). Lineage (GTDB taxonomy): Bacteria > Pseudomonadota > Gammaproteobacteria > Burkholderiales > Burkholderiaceae_C > Acidovorax. Next base: position 5,160 of record NZ_JBKDTZ010000027.1, read on the forward strand.
TACGGCATTCGGATAGGGTGGACGCCCCCGGCTGCCGTTGTAACGGCCCAGCGCCATGAACAAATCGCCGCGCTCGCGGTCGATGTAGTGGCGCAGGATCACGCAGCCAAAGCGCAGGTTGGTCTGCATATGAAAGAGCTTGCCGGCATCGCCATCGCCGATCACGCGTGTCCAGAACGGCATGACCTGCATGTAGCCGCGCGCGCCCACGCTGGAAACGGCGAACTTGCGGAAGCCGCTCTCCACCTGGATCAGGCCGAGCACCAGGGACACGTCGAGCCCGGCGCGCTTGGACTCGTACCAGACGGTCTGCAGAAAGTCGCGGCGCACCTCCCACTCGGGCTTGCGCCGGCGCAGGCGGTCGCTCATCGCGGCCAGCCAGCGCACGTAATGCAGGCGGGTGTCGGTGGTGAAGAATTCGGGCTCGGGCGGGGCCTGGTTGGCGATGGCGGAGCTCAGCGCGGTGCGCACCGAGTCCATCAGGGGCTCTTCGAGCTGGCCGCCAGCGTGCGCCGCCGTGGGCGCAACCAGCCAGGCCGAGGGAGCCGCCAGCGACGCGGCGGCCACCAGGCAGTTGCGCCGCGACAGCCCGGTGCCCAGCCCGTTCAATGCGTCCACCCCCTCGCCGCTCATACCGCCATGCGGCCCTTCACGTGGGCCCAAATGTCGGTGATCGCCACCTTGGTGGCGGCGCTGTCGCGGCGGTGCTGGTATTCGACATGGCCTTCCTTGAGGCCACGGTCGCCGATCACCACCCGGTGGGGCACGCCGATCAGCTCCCAGTCGGCGAACATCGCGCCAGGGCGCTCGCCGCGGTCGTCGAGCAGCACGTCCACGCCTTGGGCGAGGAATTCGGCATAGAGCTTATCGGCCGCGGCCTTGACTTCCTCGCTGCGGTCCATGCCGATGGGGCAGATCACCACGGTGAAGGGGGCAATGGCGTCGGGCCAGATGTTGCCGCGCTCGTCATGGTTCTGTTCGATGGCGGCGGCTGGCCGGCGCGTGATGCCGATGCCGTAGCAGCCCATCTCCAGCGGCTGGGGCTTGCCGTTCTCGTCGAGGAAGGTGGCATTCATGGCGCGGCTGTACTTGGTACCGAGGTAGAACACATGGCCCACTTCGATACCGCGCTCGATCGCCAGTTCCCCTTTGCCGTCGGGCGAGGCATCGCCTGCCACGACGTTGCGCAGGTCGGCCACGGCGTCGGGCTCGGGCAGGTCACGGCCCCAGTTGACCCCGGTCATGTGGAAATCGGCTTCGTTGGCGCCGCAGATCCAGTCGGCCATGAGCGCCACGTCCC
>NZ_JBKDTZ010000028.1:0-6412 GCF_046339755.1 Acidovorax sp.
GTGCTTAGGTCCGCAAGAGCGTGTTTTTGAACCGGTGTTCACGCCGTGGTGTGGGCCGAATGCGCCACTTTTGGCGCACTGCGGCCTCCTTTTTCCCTCAGGCGCGCTGGCACCGGGGGCAGAAAAAGCTGCTGCGCTGGCCCTGGCGCAGCGCCCGGATCGGCGTGCCGCAGACCTTGCAGGGCGCCCCCTCGCGCCCGTACACGTTGGCATGGGCCTGGTAGCTGCCATAGGCGCCGTCGGCGTTGGAAAAATCCTTGAGCGTGCTCCCCCCGAGCTCCACGGCGCGCGCCAGCACCTGGCGGATGGCGGCGTGCAGCCGCCCCATCCTGGCGGGGCCGATGCGGGCCGACCGCGTCTCCGGGCGAATACCCGACAGAAACAGTACCTCCGACGCATAGATGTTACCGACCCCCACCACCACCTTGCCCGCCAGCAGCACCTGCTTGATGGGCGCGCGGCCGGCCTTGATGCCCCGGCTGAAGGCCTCCAGGGTGAAATCGTCGGACAGGGGCTCCAGCCCCAGGCCGCCGAGCAGCTTGTGCGCCACATCATCGGCCTCGTCCCCGGCATGCACCACGGCGCCGAAGCGCCGTGGGTCGTGCAGGCGCAGCGTGCCCTGGGTGGTGACCAGATCGAAATGGTCGTGCGTACCCGGCGGCGGCAGGCCGTGGGCAAAGCGCAGGCTGCCGGACATGCCCAGGTGCACCAGCAGGATGCCCTCGTCCAGGTCCACCAGCAGGTACTTGCCCCGGCGGCGCACGCCCAGGACGCTGCGCCCGACCAGGGCATCGGCCTCGGCCCCGAGCGGCCAGCGCAGCGGCTTGCCCAGGCGCACACCCGTGACGCGCGCGCCGGCGATGGCCTGCGCAAAACTGCGCCGTGTTACTTCCACTTCGGGCAACTCAGGCATCCAAAGCCCCCACAAACAGGTTGTCATGCATGGATTATTATGGGTCGATGGAGCCTTCAAACTACTTTCGGTCGGCCGTATTGACAGTTGCTTTGGCAGCAGCGGCCTGTGCGGGCCACGCGCAGCAGCCACCGGGCACTGCAGCGCCCCCAGCGGCCGAACCGGCACCCGGCGACGCCCCCTCCAGCAACCCCGCGCTGGATGCGGAGCTGTTCTACGAAATCCTCATGGGCGAGATCAACGCCCGCACCGGCGAGGCGGGCACGGGCTACGCCCTGATGCTGGAAGCGGCGCGGCGCACCAACAACCCCCAGCTGTACCAGCGGGCCGCCGACATGGCCCTGCAGTCGCGCGCGGGCGACCATGCGCTGGCGGCGGCCAAGGCCTGGCGCGACGCCCAGCCGGACTCGCGCGAGGCCAACCGCTACGTGCTGCAGATCCTGATCGCACTGAACCGCATCGGGGAGACGCCGGAATTGCTGCGCCAGGAACTGGCCCAGGCGCCGGTCCAGGCCAAGCCCACCATCCTGGGCATCGTGCCCCAGATGTTCGCGCGCGCCAGCGACAAGCCCCTGGCCGCCAGGGTGGTCGAACAGGCCCTGGTGGACGAGTTGGCCAAGCCGGCCAATGCGGCGGCCGCGCACATTGCCATCGGGCGCGTGCGCCTGGCGGCCGGTGACAAGACCGGCGCGCTGGCCAGCGCCCGCGCCGCCCAGAACCTGGACCCCGGCAGCGAAGGCCCTGCCCGCCTGGGCATGGAGCTGCAGGAAGAGAACGTGCCCGAAGGGGAAGCGCTGGTGACTCGCTATTTCGCCAGCCAGCCGCAGGCCGCGCCCGAGATGCAGATGGCCTACGCGCGCTTGCTGCTGGGCCAGCAAAAGTACGGCGAGGCCAAGACCCAGCTGGAGGCCGTGACCCGCGCCAAGCCCGACCTGCCCGAGCCCTGGCTGATCCTGGCCACCCTGCAACTGCAGGACAACCGCCTGGAGCTGTCCGAAACCTCGCTCAAGCGCTTTCTCACGCTCATCGACGGCCCGGACATCAACCGCGACGCGCGCCAGCGCAGCCTGAACCAGGCCTACTTGCTATACGCGCAGATCGCCGAGAAAAAAGGCGATTTCGCCGCAGCCGAAGGCTGGCTGGCCCGCATCGAGAATTCGAGCGAGCTGTTCAGCGCCCAGAGCCGCCGCGCCTCGCTGCTGGCCAAGCAGGGCAAGATCGCCCAGGCGCGCGCGCTGCTGCGCGCCCTGCCCGGCGTGACCGAGGACGACAAGCGCATGAAGCTGCTGGCCGAGGTCCAGCTGCTGCGCGACCAGCGCCTGTTCAAGGAAGCCCTGGAGGTGCAGACCGAGCTGGTGGCCCTGGCCCCCGAGGACGGCGAACTGCTCTACGACCAGGCCATGCTGGCCGAGAAGGTGGGCCAGTTCGACACCATGGAAAAGCTGCTGCGCCAGATCATCGCGCGCCAGCCCGAGTACCACCATGCCTACAACGCACTGGGCTACTCGCTGGCCGAGCGCGGCCAGCGCCTGCCGGAGGCCCGGCAACTGATCACCAAGGCCCTGGAGCTGGCCCCGGGCGACCCCTTCATCACCGACAGCCTGGGCTGGGTGGAGTTCCGCATGGGCAACAAGGCCAAGGCGCGCAGCCTGCTCGAGACCGCCTTCAAGGCCCGGCCCGACGCCGAGATCGCCGCCCACCTGGGCGAAGTGGTCTGGAGCATGGGCGAGCGTGACAAGGCCCTGGGCATCTGGCGTGAAGGCCTGCGCCTGAACCCCGAGAACGACAGCCTCAAGGAAACCCTTAAGCGCCTGGGGGCCAGGCCCTGATGCGCGGCACGGGCAGCACCGCCACGGGGCAGGGCGATGGCCTGCCGCTGTGCCAGTGGATGGCGTGGCTGGCCCTGGCCTGCACCCTGTGGCTCACGGGCTGCGCCCAGCCGCCCCGTGCCCCCGAGGCTGGCGCTGCGTCGTGGTCGGGCCGCCTGTCGCTGCAGGTGGAGGGCCAGGCATCGCAATCCTTCTCCTCGCTGTTCGACCTGCAGGGCAACCCCGGCAAGGGCGAACTGGTGCTGACCAGCCCGCTGGGCAATACCCTGGCGCGCCTGCAGTGGGAGGATGGCCGGGCCCAGCTCACCACCGGGCAGGAGCGGCGCGAGTCCACCTCGCTGGACGAATTGCTGCGCGAAGCCACCGGCACCGCCATCCCGGTGGCCGCCATCTTCGAGTGGCTCAATGGCAACCAGGCCTCGGCCACCGGCTGGCAGGCCGACCTCTCGGGCAGCGCCGAGGGCCGGCTGATAGCGCGCCGCCACGACCCCGCCCCCGAGGCCACACTGCGCATCGCGTTCAGCCGCTGAGCGCTCGCTGCGCCCTTACCACTTTTTCCATGCAAGCCCTGTACGACGTACCGGCTCCGGCCAAGCTCAACCTTTTTCTGCACATCACGGGCCGGCGGCCCGATGGCTACCACCTGCTGCAGTCGGTGTTCATGCTCATCGACTGGTGCGACACGCTGCACTTCGAGCGCCGACCGGACGGCGCGCTGAGCCGCGAGGACCTGGGCCCGCCCCTGCCCGAGATGGACCTGGTGCTGCGCGCTGCGCATGCGCTGCAATCGGCCACGGGCTGTACCCAAGGGGCGCACATCGGCGTCATGAAGCGCGTGCCCGCCCAGGCCGGCATGGGTGGCGGCTCATCGGACGCGGCCAGCACGCTGCTGGCGCTGAACCGCCTGTGGGGTTTGAACCTCTCGCGCCAGGCGCTGCAGAAGATCGGCCTGGCGCTGGGTGCCGACGTTCCGTTTTTTTTATGCGGCGCGAACGCTTTTGTCGAAGGAATTGGTGAGACAATAGCGCCGCTTGAGAATGCACAGCAATTTCCGCAAGCGCGCTTCGCGGTCGTCAAGCCCGCAGCAGGTCTGGAGACAAAAGCAATTTTTTCTTCGCCGAACCTGAAACGCGATTCTGAGTGTGCTACAATCTTAGGCTTTGCTGCAACACACTTTGACTTCGGTCGAAATGATCTGCAGCCAGTTGCCGAGGCACTGTGCCCCGATGTGAAGCGAGCCCTTGAATGGCTTGAACAGCGCGGGTTGCAACCCAGGATGACGGGCTCTGGAAGTGCTGTGTTTGCACAAATGCCACATGCGGTGGATCTGGAAGGCGCCCCGGGCGACTGGCAGGTCAAAGCATGTGACAATTTGATGGTTCACCCTCTGGCTGGGTGGGCATCGAACGAGAATTGAGGTTGGCTGCTTTCAGCAGTTGACCTGTGTAGGGGAGTCGCCAAGCTGGTTAAGGCACCGGATTTTGATTCCGGCATGCGAAGGTTCGAATCCTTCTTCCCCTGCCAAATTTCTTTCACGCGCTCTCTCTCGCGTACGGGCTTTTATTTCAGACCGCTGGGACGCTCATGCAAGGCAATCAACCCGACTTCATGGTTTTCACCGGCAATGCCAATCCTGGCATGGCAGCTGAGATCGCCCAGCACCTGGGAACCACCCTGGGCGCCGCCGACGTGGGCCGCTTCTCGGATGGCGAAGTCACCGTCGAGATCAAGCAGAACGTGCGTGCGCGCGACGTGTTCGTGGTGCAGTCCACCTGCGCCCCGACCAACGAAAACCTGATGGAACTGCTGATCATGGTCGACGCGCTCAAGCGCGCCTCGGCAGAGCGCATCAGCGCCGTGATCCCCTACTTCGGCTATGCCCGCCAGGACCGCCGCCCCCGTTCGTCGCGCGTGCCCATCACCGCCAAGGTGGTGGCCAACATGCTGCAGGCCGTGGGCGTGGCCCGCGTGCTGACCATGGACCTGCATGCCGACCAGATCCAGGGCTTCTTCGATATCCCGGTCGACAACATCTACGCCTCGCCCGTGCTGCTGGGCGACCTGCGCCAGAAGAACTACGAAGACCTGATCGTGGTCTCGCCCGACGTGGGTGGCGTGGTGCGCGCCCGTGCGCTGGCCAAGCAACTGGGCTGCGACCTGGCCATCATCGACAAGCGCCGCCCCAAGGCCAACGTGTCCGAAGTGATGCACGTGATCGGTGAGATCGAAGGCCGCAACTGCGTGATCATGGACGACATGATCGACACCGCCGGCACGCTGGTGAAGGCGGCCGAGGTGCTCAAGGAGCGCGGCGCCAAGAGCGTGTATGCCTACTGCACGCACCCCATTTTCTCGGGTCCTGCCATCGAGCGCATTGCCAAGGGCACGGCCCTCGATGAAGTGGTGGTGACCAACACGATTCCCCTGAACGACAACGCCAAGGGATGCGCAAAAATCCGCCAACTCTCCGTGGCCCCGCTGATCGCCGAAACGATCCAGCGCATTGCCAAGGGTGAGTCGGTGATGAGTCTGTTCTCGGACCAGGACAACCTGTTCTGACAAGCCCCGGGCCTCATACGAGGCCTTTGGCATTGCAGGGCGGTGAACACCAAGCCTCCTTCGGGAGGCTTGTCCGTTGGTTGGTTGGTTCGGGAACGAAGTGTGGTCTGCCCTGTGGCAGACCGTTTTAAAACAGGGCACGACTGGTCGCGGTCTGTCCTTATCAGGAGCTAGCAATATGAACTTCGTCGCTTTTGAGCGCGCCAAGCAAGGTACGGGTGCGAGCCGCCGTCTGCGCAATTCGGGCAAGACGCCTGGCATCGTCTACGGCGGTACCGCTGAACCCCAACTGATCGAGGTCGACCACAACGCTCTGTGGCACGCCCTCAAGAAGGAAGCCTTCCACTCCAGCGTGCTGGACATGGAAGTCGCCGGCACCACCAGCAAGGTCCTGCTGCGCGACGTGCAATACCACCCCTACAAGCAACTCGTGCTGCACATCGACTTCCAGCGCGTGGATGCCAAGACCAAGCTGCACATGAAGGTGCCACTGCACTTCAGCGGCGCTGAAGAATCCCCCGCCGTGAAGGTGGACAAGTGCATGGTCAACCCCGTCGTGAACGAACTCGACGTGTCGTGCATGCCTTCGGACCTGCCCGAGTTCATCAACGTCGACCTGTCCAAGCTGGAGAAGGGTTCGTCGCTGCACCTCAAGGACATCAAGCTGCCCAAGGGCGTGAGCGCCGTGATCCGTGGCAACAAGACCAACCCCGTGCTGGTGTCGGTCGTGGCCCCGGTCGTGGTCGTCGAGACCCCTGCCGAAGCGGCTCCTGCTGCGGACGCCAAGGGCAAGGGCAAGGGCAAGAAGTAATTTCTGCTTCTTCTGCTTTTTGCACAGCAAGGACGGCTCACTTCGGTGGGCCGTTTTTGTTTTGTGGCTTCAGTTTGGTGTAGATGGCTACCGCATGCCGTTGCAAAGGGCGGAGGCCGGGATGTGCGCCCGGCGGCGCACCCACTTTCTTTTGCTTCTCCAAGAGGGTGTAGAAAAAACAAAATACAATCCTGCTGCATTGATTGCACAGGAGCAATGCGATGGCAAGGACAGGCCGACCACCCGTAATTGCGCCGGCAGAGTACGCGGCGCTGCGCGAGGTGGTCAGAGACAACCCGC
>NZ_JBKDTZ010000029.1:0-28587 GCF_046339755.1 Acidovorax sp.
CTACCGGTGATGCAGGTAGAGTGCGACAAGCTGTGGTTCTACAGGCAACCCGCATTGGAAGGTTTCGATCCGGAGTGACAAAAAAGCGCCCGCACGAGGCGGGCGCAGAGAGGGACAGACCGGGAGGTGCAAGCCCGGCGAAGTCATACTCAACCCGATTTCTCTGCCATATGTAGGACCATCCCGCGCTCGCTTCATGCGGTGGTTTGCAAGTGATTGGCGTTAAAGCGTTGCGCCGATGCGCAGCAGCGTCCCCATTTCCACAGCCGAACCACAATGAAGCGCAGGCCGCATTCATAGCTACCAGAAGTGGAGCATCCAGGCGCCTCAGTAGATGATGCACCCGACAAAGAGCCCACTGCTGGACCTTGCACACAACGTAGAACTAAACCGGCTAGCTGAGCTTGCGGAAATGCGGTCCCAGCCGCACTTAAGGTCGGTCAGTGGGGTGATTCTGGTACCTCGATCAGGGGTTGGGGGCATTCCTGATGTGAGTTATGACCTACATGAAAGCGCGTTGCCGTCTTTCCGGGCAAGGCTGTTTGCGCGCAGCAGTATCACAGCGGCGCAGCGTACCAACACACCGAGTTTCTACCGTGACCTCCTCGAGAAATCACATATTGGCGATCGTCATGGCAGGGGGCGAAGGCTCCCGTCTGCACCCTTTGACGGAAGCGCGCTGTAAGCCAGCAGTCCCCTTCAACGGTAAGCACCGCATCGTGGACTTCGTTCTGTCCAACCTGGTCAACTCGGAGATCTACTCGATCTATCTGCTGGTGCAGTACAAGTCGCAGTCGCTGATCGAGCACATCCGCAGTTCCTGGACCATGACGCGCTTCATCCCCCAGCACTTCGTGACCGTGGTGCCGCCGCAGATGAACAATGGGCCCGAGTGGTTCCAGGGCACGGCCGACTCGGTGTACCAGAACATCCACCTGATCGAGTCGTTCCAGCCCGACATCGTGGCCGTGTTCGGGGCCGACCACATCTACCGCATGGATGTGCGCCAGATGGTGGACTTTCACCGCGCCAGCCAGGCCCACGTGAGCGTGGCCACTTTGCCGGTACCGCTGTCGCAGTGCAACCAGTTCGGCATCGTTGAGGTGGATTCGCACCACCGCATCGGCAACTTCGTGGAAAAGCCCCAGAGCGCGCGCCCTATGCCCGGTAGCCGAACACACGCGCTGGCTTCAATGGGCAACTATCTGTTCAATGCTGACGTGCTGCTCGACGCGCTGAGAAAGGCCAATGCCACGGGCCACCACGACTTTGGCCGCGATATCTTGCCCACCATGTTGAAGTCGCATCGCTTGATGGCGTATGACTTCACTACGAACGAGGTGCCCGGCACGGCAGCCTACGAGGAGCACGCTTACTGGCGCGACGTGGGCACCATCGATGCCTACTTCGACGCGCATTTCGACACCCTGGGTGCCACGCCTCGCTTTCGCATGACCAACCGCGAATGGCCAATCTATGCCAGCTCGGAGCAGGCAGAGTCTGCTCAGATCGAAGAGGGAATGGTCAGGCGTTCCATAGTGGGCTCTGGATGCGTAGTCGATGGTGCGAACCTGGACCACGCCATGCTGCGCCGCTCGGTGATGGTGGAGCGCGATGCGCAGCTAGAGCACTGCATCGTGATGGAGCGCTCCCGCATTGGCCGCGGCGCCCATGTTCGCAGGGCCATCATCGACCAGGACAACGACATTCCGCCGGGCGAACGCATTGGGCTTGATCCGGAGCGGGACCGCGAACGTTTCTTGGTCACAGAGAGCGGTGTCGTCGTGGTGCCACGCCGGTTCTTCACTGGCCAGGGATCACAGCCATTGGACTCGGGAAGTGAGGGGACCGGTGCGGTGCTGCCAAACCCTGACCTGCGTGGCGGGGAGGCAGTCCCCGCAGAGCCCTTCTAACGACCAAGCAAACGGTGGCGCGATGCCTTGCGGCGCCCCGTAACCCTGGCGCTGGGAAAGTCGGCTTGCCGCCCCTAGCCAGCACCGCCAGGCGGATTCCGGCGGTTGGCTGCGTAAAGGATATGGAGGTGCAGCTTTTGCATGTCGTCGCGGTACAAGGTGATGTCATCAGCAGACAGCACGCTTCCCATGGTGTCCATCTGGTCCATGAAATGGCTGGACAGTACGGCCGGCTCGGGGTGCGACTCGATGAGGGCCTGGGCCAGGGCAATCACCGCCGCCATGGCCGAGTGGCTTCGTTGCACTTGGCCCGCCAGCTTGCCCAGTAGCTGCGTTTGCTGCGCGAGCAGCTTCTCCACGGCTTCGAGGCGATCGCGGTCGGTTCGTGCTGCTTCAAAGGGAGCGGTCATGGTGGCGTCCCCGGGCAGCGATGGCGGTGTTGCCTTCGCTGCCTGGAACAGTCCTGTTACACCAATGGAGGGTCCGTCTCGCGCTCGGGATGTCGGTGGCGCGCGATGCCCTGAATGAACGCCTTGAAGTCTGCGGGCGCGGCCCCCATGAACATGCCGGGATCGGGGTCGCCAGAAGGCAGCGTTGCTGGAATCTGGGCCTTGAGCATCAACGCTGCAGAGGCTGGCATGACCAGGATGGTCTTGCAGTGGCGGTGCTGGTCCTTGATGAATTCCATGGTGTGACCATCGGCGGCCAACATCTGCACGCCTTCTTCACCATCGGGGAGGGCGAGCGCATCGAACAGGAAGCCGGGCTCGTTTTCCAGCGATGCGTCGGCGTTGATGGGCACTTGGTCGGCAGTGCTCACCGGTCCGATACGCGGGGCCACGAAACGGGGTACGGCTCCCTGGGCAAACAGGGCTTGGTGCAAGTCCGCTGCGCTCTGGCCCACGATGCCATCGGCCACCAGGATGGCGACCTTGCGGCCCTGGATGCTGCCGTCGCCGGGGCGTGCGAGCAGTGACAGGGCGGGAGAGGTGGCGATCTCGGGCTTGGGCGGCTTGGCCAGTGCGCGGGGCATGGCTTCAGGCAACTCCTTAATGCCAAGACCCGCAGCCACCTGGGCGGCAAGATCTTCTGAAGCGTTGCGCAGCGAGGCGACCATGCGCTCGCGGATGGCAGGCACAGTGACCTTACTCAGCTCGAAGCGGAAAGCCGCCGCGATGTGGGCCTGCTCTACCGGGGTCTGGCTGTTGAAGAACAACGTGGCCTGGGTGTAGTGGTCGGCAAACTTCTCGGGCTTGACGCGCACCTTGCCCTGGGCTTCCTTGGCCTCGATGCGGGCGGGAACCGAGACAAAGCCCTGCGCCGCACCGGCTTGGAAGGGACAGCCGCCGGCCAGAGAATTGGGCTCGTAGGCAACCTTGCCGCGGTGGATGGCCTGGCGGTGCATGCCATCGCGCTGGTTGTTGTGCACGGGGGCGATGGGCGAGTTGATGGGCAGCTCGTGGAAGTTGGGGCCGCCAAGGCGTGAGATCTGCGTGTCCACGTAAGAGTGGATGCGTCCTGCCAGCAGCGGGTCGTTCGAGAAATCGATGCCTGGCACCACATGCGCGGTGCAGAAGGCCACCTGCTCGGTCTCTGCAAAGAAGTTGTCGGGGTTGCGGTTGAGCACCATTCGGCCGATGGGGCGGATGGGCACCAGTTCTTCGGGGATGATCTTGGTGGCGTCGAGGATGTCGAAGCTGAACTGCTCGGCTTGCTCTTCGGTGAACACCTGCACCCCCAGTTCGTATTCGGGGTAGGCACCTGCCTCGATACGCTCCCACAGATCGCGGCGGTGGTAGTCGGGGTCGGCCCCGGAGATCTTGACCGCCTCGTCCCACACCAGCGAATGCGTGCCCGCCTTCGGGTTCCAGTGGAACTTGACGAATACCGACTCGCCCGCCGCATTCACGAAGCGGACGGGGTGCACGCCAAAGCCCTGCATGGTGGCATAGCTGCGCGGGATGCCGCGATCCGACATGGCCCACATCAGCATGTGCGTGGACTCGGGCATCAACGAGACGAAATCCCAGAAAGTGTCGTGCGCGCTGGCGGCCTGCGGCATGGCATGGTGCGGCTCGGGTTTCACGGCGTGCACCAAGTCCGGAAACTTCATCGCATCCTGGATGAAGAACACCGGCATGTTGTTGCCCACCAAATCCCAGTTGCCCTCGTCGGTGTAGAACTTGACCGCGAAGCCGCGCACGTCGCGCGCCGTGTCCTTGGAGCCTCGCTCGCCCTGCACGGTAGAAAAGCGCACAAACACCGGGGTGATCTTGCCAGCCTCCTGGAAGGGTGCGGCACGCGTGAGATCGGTCAGCGGCTCGTAGCACTCAAAGAAGCCGTGGGCGCCCGAACCGCGCGCATGGACGATGCGCTCTGGGATGCGCTCATGGTCGAAGTGCGTGATCTTCTCGCGCAGAATGAAGTCCTCAAGCAGCACGGGGCCGCGCTCGCCGTACTTGAGCGAGTTCTGGTTGTCGGCGATTGGCACCCCTTGGTTGGTGGTGAGCACTTGTCCGGCCGAGTCGACGCGCACGCGGTCCAGCGGCGCTATGGCGGCGTTGACGCCTTCAGCAGCCACGCTGCCGGTCTTGGCCGAGCCGTTGGCCTCGGACAAGGTGCTGGCGCCCGGCAGGCGCGATGCGGGCTCGGCGGTGGCACCGGTCGCCGGGTTCACACCGTTCTTGAAGCCGTGCTCGCCTGCCTTGTTGGGGTTGTAGGGCCGTGCGGCTGCCAAGTCGTTGGTCTGTTGGGCCCTTGCGGATGCCAGGTCATCCGCCGCGGCTACCGTTGAGGGGCCGCTGTCCGTATTGCGCGATGCGGCCGCAGCAGCGGAGGAAGGGGGGCTGGCGACGGGAGGCTTTGCAGATTTGGGCATGGTCTACTTTCCGTGGGTCGTTGGGTTGGCGAACCGCAAGCCTAAGGATGTGCTGCAAAAGTTTTGTAGGACATTCGCGCGTCCACCCGGTCGCATCGCCCCTCTCATCGCCCCTCTCGCTGGTTTCCCTCCTCGTCTTGGCTACGCGTTGGCTGCGTGTATGAGGCACAGCCTCACTCGCTAGCAACCCTCGCCTCCAGTTACACCCGAGGCGGTTTGCCTACTGGGTCGGCAGCCTCGTTTTAAGCTTCGTCAGCAAACGGTCTGACGCTGCCTTGCTCAGGTGCAGGCGGCGAGGCCGGCTGCTCTGTGCTAAGCCATAAATCACCCGCTGCGCTGGACAGTTCGTCAGGCACACGGTGCCGAGGGTGATCTTTGGGATCGGTGGGAGCCATATTTACTCCCTGTGATTGAGCTGGCATTTGGCGAGGTGGGCTCTGAAAGCACGATATGAGGCCGTGCGAACAGCAGCAACGTGCAGGCAACTATTCGTGTCGGCATCTTCGGTGACTTCCCTTTGCAGCAAATGATGACAGTCTGCTGCGGGGACAACTCGACAATGAGTTCATCAAAATGCTGGAGCTTCCCGATGCAAACATCAATATCGGTTCCCAAGGCCAAGGTGGACGAGGCCGAGCGCAAAATCGGCGCAGTGCTGGATGATCTTGAACAAAAGACTTCGTCCGAAGTGCAAGACGTGGATCTTGAAAACGTCGTCGAGGACGATCCCGCCACTGGTCGCCCCACCGTGCATGAAGCTGTTGATATCGAAGTTCTACCTCGCCCTAAACGCAAGTGGCTGAAGTGACTTCTGAAACGTTTTCACGCCATCACGCTTAAGTGGACCCAAGCAGAGTGTCACAGAGCCCAGAAGCGTACCCCGTCACGCCAGATGGCAGGTACTTCGTTGTGCGCGGTAGATTATGGCGAAAGTCAGATCCAGCGTTGTCCGCAGATATTAGAGGAGCTCTGGTGAAACAATTGATGGAAGCCCGCCGAAGTTTGCGGGGAACGCCAACCGATGAAGCACGCGAACAAACGCGCAAGAATGTCAACGATGCCAAACGCGCTCTCGGCGAACGGGGAGCCGTATGGTGGACGGACGGCGCTCCCGATTTCAACCGCACGCTGGTGAAGGACAGTCCCTATGCAGGTTGGTTCGATGGCTTAAATGGAGAAGTGGTGGCAGAACGGGACGCCACCTGACATGTGGGTCGGATCAAACTGGTTGGAAGTGCAGGGCCTGGGGCACAACGCAGTAACGCCTTGGCACACGCGGTGGGAATGCCGAACGCACGGTCGCGGAACAAGTGCGCTTTGATTGCTTCGAATCCTACGCGGAGCATCGGCACTGCTTTTTAAGCTTTAGATATGCATGACGCGCTGCGAGCAGACCCTTCGCAGCCGCAAGGAGCAACAGAGGGTCGCCGGAGTTGAGGTGCAGGAAATGATCAGAATTGGGATAGTGCATGATCATCCAGTCACCCGGAGCGGGTTGAAAGAATTCCTTTGCTCACACGACGATCTTTCGGTAGTCGCAGAAGCGGCAGATGGATGTGGAGTGGTCGATCTCGTGCGTGACCGCTAGGTAGACGTATTGATCCTGGATATCACCATGCCAAACTTCAACGGAATCGATGCGCTTGCGGCGCTTGCATCGAGCGAGCCAGGCGTAGGCGTCCTAATGTACTCAGGCTTGCCGGAGGAAAATTTTGCGCTGAGCATGTTGCACAAAGGGGCGGACGGCTATCTGAACAAGGAATGCGAGCCTGAGCAGATTGTCGATGCCATCCGCACGATCGCGAACAGCCGGCAGTATGTGTCTCCAACGTTGGACTACATCCTGCAGCAGCATCTCTTAACTGCTCAAGAAGGGCATCCGCATGAACAACTGTCTGCGCGAGAGTTGCAGGTGTTTATCCGTCTTGCTAAGGAAGAGAGCCTTTCAGAGATCGGAAATTCCCTAGGTTTAAGCGAGAAGACGGTTGCTGGATATCGTCAACGGACGCTCGCCAAGCTGAAGCTGACAAGCGACAGCGAGTTGATTTACTACGCAGTCAAATACAACCTGGTTGACTAAGTTGCGTGGGCCGGATTGTCTCCATGGGGCTGACTGGGGATGGGCAGCCGGGACATCTGAGGGCAGCATGGTGAATACGCCTCTTGCCGCCATCACAAGCGTACCATCGGGCTCTTCTCGCGAAAATAACTCAGTCCATCAGTTCGCGTCCTACGATGAGTGATCAAGGTCTGCTCTCCAATAAGGCATTCCCAAAAGTAGGAGTGCATGATGGATTCAATAAACAAGCGACAAGCAGAAGACACTCACCACCACCTCAACGGTGCGGATGCGGTCGCTCGAATTCGCGAGATGGCAGAAGATGCAGGATCTTGTTTCTTCTGCACAAATGCGCCGCAAGGCGATACGCGCGGCACTCGGCCGATGGGCGTAGAAAAAGTCGATGAAGCAGGCACTTTTGGTTTCTGAGCGCATCAGACAGCCACAAAAATCACGAGATCGAAGCCGATCCACAGGTGCGAATTTTTATGCAAGGTTCCAAACATTCTGGTTTTCTTGCTCTGGATGGAACAGCGAAGATTCATCGTGATCAGACCTTGATCGAAGAGTTGTGGGACCCCATCATGAAGACCTGGTTCACAGAAGGCAAAGACGATGCTCGGATAACGGTGATCGAATTCGTTCCGGAGGCAGGTTATTACTGGGACAACAAGCATGGAAACTTGGTGGCCGCGACGAGGATGATCCTGGGCGCCGCGATAGGTAGAACACTCGACGATTCCATCGAGGGGCGAGGCCTCTGGCCCCGTTGTTGCCCTCGATGGCCGACCATACCCCCCTTGATGTCCCGAACAGCAAGCAGCCCGAAACACGCAAGCCGCAACATCGCCGCATCGTTGCTGCTTGGAACTGCTGGGTGGGGCCTGCCGCGTGCCAGTCAGCATCGATTTGCCTCTGCAGACCCCGCAGATAGCCATTTAAAGCGCTACGCGCGGAGCCTGCCGGCTGTAGAGATCAATTCTTCGTTCTACCGACCGCACCAGCGGACCACGTACGAACACTGGGCAGCAACCACGCCACCCGCCTTTCGCTTCAGTGCCAAGCTGCCGCGTAGCATCACGCATACGGCGGGCTTGAGGGACAGCGAATCCTTGTTACAGGCTTTTCTGGAACAGGTCTACGGTCTAGGCGAGCGGTTGGGTTGTCTGTTGGTCCAGCTACCACCCAGCCTGTCGCTGGACATTGCAACGGCTAACGACTTTTTCGGCATCCTACGACGGTTGCATGGCGAGGGGGGCGTCGCCGTAGAGCCACGTCACGCCAGTTGGTTCTCGCCGCAAGGAGATGCGCTCCTGGCCCACTGGCAAGTCGCCCGCGTGCTGGCCGATCCGGTGCTGCACGATCCTGGGCGAATTCCGGGCGGCTGGTCCGGACTGGTGTACTGCCGACTGCACGGGTCCCCTCGGGTGTACTACTCGGCCTACGATACCGCGCTGATCGATGCCCTTGCGCACCGTTTGGTTGCCGCAGCACATGAAGCTGAAAGCGTATGGTGCATCTTCGACAACACCGCGAGCGGCGCTGCTGCGGAAAACGCACTCGACCTTGTATCGGCGTCGGTAGCCTGTGAGGCAATTACTAACATGGAGCCGCAGTAAGCAGGTGTTTCGCCTACGTCGAGACGCACCAAAACGGCACACGCCGTGTGGTGCGCGCTGCCTACCCTTGGGTCATCTCAACAGGAGGCAAATACCATGACCACCACCGCCTATGAACCGGGCTCCGACAGACTGGTCGCAGAACCGTTGGAGGGGGAAGTTTCTCTGCGAAACGCCAGTGGCGTCAGTTGGGCGGCCATCCTCGCTGGTGCCGCAGGTGCCGCATCGCTGTCGCTCATCCTGCTGTTGCTGGGCACTGGTCTCGGGCTGTCATCCGTGTCGCCATGGGCGCAGTCGGGCATCGCAGCCACCACCTTCGGCATCTCAACGATCCTGTGGATCACGTTCACGCAGATTGCTGCGTCCGGCATGGGTGGGTACTTGGCTGGGCGCTTGCGTGTGAAGTGGGTTGGGGTGCACACCGATGAAACCTATTTCCGCGACACGGCCCACGGATTCCTCGCTTGGTCCGTGTCGACGTTGGTAACGGCGGCCATGCTGACATCGGCGATCGGGTCCATCGTGGGCAGCGGAGTGCAGGCGGGTGCGGCATTGGCGGGCGGCGCAGCCACTACCGCAGCCGCTGCTGGTACTGGCGCGGCAGCAGCGGCTGCTGGTCAGGCATCGCAGAGTGATTCTTCGCCGAGCTACCTGGTGGACTCGCTGTTCCGCAAGACAGTGGCCGCGACCGATCCGGCAGTGCCTTCGTCGGCCTCTGTGTCATCGGATGCCGCAGGTGCCCAGTCCCCTGCCACTCCCCAGTCTACCTCCCCCTACACCGCCGAAGTGGCACGCATCTTCGTCAATAGCCTGGGCGCCGGCGCCCCGCTGCCCGCAGATGATGTGAAATACGTCGGCCAGGTGGTGACGCAGCGCACCGGCATCTCACAGCAAGATGCCGAAAAACGTGTGGCCGACACTTTCACCAAGGCCCAGGCCAAGCTGACCGAAGCCAAGGCCAAAGCTACCGAGGCGGCAGACACGGCTCGCAAGGCCTCGGCCTACGGCGCGCTGTGGCTGTTCGTTTCGCTGCTGGTTGGTGCATTCGTCGCCAGCTTCGCCGCCACGTTCGGCGGCCGTCATCGCTATCTGTAAGCCTCACGACCAACCCCCAAGGAGTTCTCCATGCGCTCGCTGCTTTTGTTGTTCCTCGGCGTTCCCATTCCGATCATCATCCTGATCGCGATTTTCTTCCGCTGACCAGCAGGAGAGCCTTCGGGCTCTCTTTTTTTGGAGCGCGGTGGGGCCTATGCGTCGCTTCTGCAAATATCTGTCCCCAGCCGTTGTATGAGTTCCCTGAACCTCTCGAAGAGATCGCCGTGATCGACATCAACGCGCCGCCGCAGGTGGTGGCGCGCAGGCTCCTAGGGGGTGACTCTGTTGTGGATGGAGTGGGCGGTCGGATCGTGGAGACCGAAGCTTATGACCAGGAGGACCCCGCTTCCCACACATTCGGAGGGCTCACTGCGCGCAATGCGGCGATGGTTGGGCCACCCGGCTGCGCGTATCTGTATCGCTCGTACGGGCTGCATTGGTGCCTGAACGACGTGTGCATGGAGGCAGGCCATGGCGCGGGCGTGCTGCTGCGGGCGCCGGAGCCTACTCACGGAATCGACACCATGCGCTCGCGCCGCAGCCTGCAGGATGTGAGGCTTCTTTGCGCAGGTCCTGGGCGGTTGGCACAGGCACTGGGAATCGATGGGACGGCGAATGGCCTGCCATTGCACATGCCCCCCCTTCGCGCTACTTCTACCAAAATCCCCCTTCATACGGGAAGGCGCGGATTGCCTGCCTGATGAGGTGGTAACTGGGCCGCGCATCGACATCTCCAAAGCGGTGGGCGTGCCTTGGCGCTTCGGGCTCAAGGGATCGCGGTACCTTAGCCGCGCGTTTGCCGCGCCACTTGTGTTATCGAGCGATGGGTAGTTGCAGGGCGAGCCTCGTCAAGGTGCAGTTGAGGACAATTCCATGTCCGGCTGCTGTGTGTAGGGACGAAGGTAGCGCGCTGAGATGTCCACAGTCGATTCCAGCCAGGCATCGCACGCCTGCCTGCCGTCTTGGCGCAGCATTTCGAACAGAACGCGCCCCACGGTGCGTTTGATCGAAGGCTCGGTCGCAAGCAGTCCTGCAGGTCGATCGGGCAGGCTCAACACGTGCATGCGAATATCATCCTCAGGCACGGTGCGGTTGATCAATTCCAGCGACCTCAGCTCCGATACCAGTCCATTGATCGACGCTGCTTCATTGATGCGGTTCAGGATGTTTTTGGCCGAAAGAGGTGTCTCCGCGCGGTGCAGCGGGGTCAGCTCTACGAGCAGGATGTCCGTGTCGAGCTGGCTCTCGTACAGTGGCCACAGGGAAGGGTTGGCGGCGTAGCTGCCGTCCCAATAGCTCTCACCATCGATCTCGATCGCTTGATAGGACAGTGGTGCGCAAGCGGATGCGAGGATTGCCTCGATGCTCATCTCTTCAGGCTCGAACACGCGGCCGCTACCGCTTTGCACGTGCAGGGCATTGACGAAGAGCCGAGGTGCCGCGCTCGTATCGCGCAGCAGCGTCTCATCCACAACAGTGTTGAGGATGTAGCGCAGCGGCGCCATGCCGACTGGGTTGGTTTGGTAGGGAGATAGGATGGGTAGGGCATCGTCCCAAATTCCCATGCCTGGCTTGCGCATTGGCAGCAGAAGAAAAGTCATGAGTGAGCCCGCCTGCGCCAGTTGCTCCCAAAGCATTGAAAGGTGCTCCTTTGCGCTTGAGCGGCCGCCGCGCGCCATGCCGGTGGCGAGCGCGGCTCCGTTGAGCGCGCCGGCACTGGTGCCACTGATGCTGCCGATGTCGATGTGCTCTTCTTCGAGCAGGCGGTCCAGAACGCCCCAGGTGAACGCCCCCTGCGTGCCACCGCCCTGCAGTGCGAGATTTAGTCGTACCCTGCCAGCTGGTGCGCGTCGTGTGGTCTTTGACATGGAGCCTCTCGAGAAGAAATTGTGGCCTGAAGGATTGGCGCAGGCGTGCCGACCAAGTGCCCGTTATCCGTTTGTCCATCCGACGACGGGGGCGTCAGGCAATTCGTTGACTCTGAGAGCATCAGTCTCATCTCGGCCGAAATGCTTTACAAGCTGTGCAGTCACGCTATCGACCGCCTGGGTCAGGCCTTGCTCAAAGTGTCCGCTGCGTAGATGCACAGCGAGTTGGGACACGACAGCCTCCCAGTCTCTCGGCTCCAAGCTGCGGGCCAAGCCGCGGTCTGCGACGATCTCGATGGCGTGCTCGGGCACCAGCAGGTAGATCAGCACCCCGTTGTTGTGCTCAGTGTCCCACACGCGCAGCTTGCTGAACAGCATGAGCGCACGCTCGCGGGCCGTGGCGTCGCGGTGAAGATAGCTCCAGGGCAACGCGCCTTCGGCGCAGATGCGGATCTGCCCGGTGTGAAGCTGCTCGCTGGCCGCCACGCGCGTCGAGAGCCGCGCCAGGGAGTCGTCGGGCAAAGCGCGCCGCACACCGCTTTCCTGCCAGCGGTGCAGGGCAAGGCGCCGCAGCGCTCGTAAGGATCGGGACAGGTCCAGGGCCATGCTCACCACCCGCCGGAGGCACCGCCGCCGCCAAAATTGCCTCCACCGCCAGAGTTGAAGCCGCCGCCCGAACCACCGCGCGAGCCGCCTGCGCCAAAGCCACCCCCGCCCAGGCCTCCAAGCCCGCCGAGCCCGCCGCCCCAGGGGATGCTGGAGCCGCCTTGGCGCAGAGTGGTCCGGCGGCCGGGGCCAGCCAACAGCGTGAACAGCAGGCCCGCAATGGCCGCCAGGCCCGCCAGCAGAGCGCTAGACGTGAGCACGAAGGCGCCCAGCCCGGCCGCACCGCCGGTGGCGAGCGAGCCGAACGCGTTGCCGAACATCGAGCGTGCAATCGGCCCGCCGATCAGCACACCCATCACGAGGATGATGGTTGCCTCGCCCCAGCCAAACCCCGAAACCATGCCTTGGCCTCGCGCTTGCGATGTCTGTGGTGCAGAAGGTTCTGGAAGCGGTTCGCGCGCAATCAGCGCACCTAGCTGTGTCACAGCAACCTGAAGGCCGCCGGCAAAGTCACCGGCGCGAAAGCGCGGTTGCAGCGTGCCGTCGATGATGCGCGCAGCCGCTATGTCGGGGACCGCGCCCTCCAGCGCCTTCGCCACCTCGATGCGCATCTTGCGATCATCCTTGGCGACCAGTACCAATACCCCGTCGCCCACATCCCGGCGCCCGATCTTCCACTGGTTGGCCACACGGTTGGCGTAGGAGGCAATGTCCTCTGGGGCGGTGGTGAGCACCATCAGTACGACGACTTGGCTGCCCTGGCTGGATTCGAGGGCGGCCAGTTGCGCCTCGAGCGCCGCGTGCTGTTCGGCGTTGAGCGTGGCGGTGCCGTCCACCACATGGCTGGTGAGGGCCGGCACCGGCTGCACGGGCGTTTGCGCCCCGGCGCAGAGCGCGCCCAGCAGGAGCGCGGCGGCGACAAGGTGGCGCCAGAAGGGCCTGACGAGCGACATGAGCCCGCCGATCACGGCTTTTTGGGGGTGGTAGAGAAATCCACCGTGGGCGGGGTGGAGATCTGCGACTCGTTGGGCACGGCCATCGGCGGCTTCGGTGCGTAGCTGAAGACCTTGGCCGTGAGGTTGGTGGGAAAGCTGCGTGCCAGGGTGTTGTACTGCTGTACCGTATCGATATAGCGGTTGCGCGCCACGGCGATGCGGTTTTCGGTACCCTCCAGCGTCACGCGCAGGTCGCGAAAGCCCTGATTCGCCTGCAAGGTCGGGTAGCGCTCGGACACCGCGATCAGTCGCGACAACGCGCTCGACAGTTCGCCCTGCGCGGCCTGGAACTTGCGCATGGCCTCGGGGTCGTTGAGGGTCTCGGGTGTCACCTGGATCGCGGTGGCCTGGGCCCGCGCCTGTACCACGCGGGTGAGCGTTTCCTGCTCGAAATTGGCCTCGCCCTTCACACTGGCGACGATGTTGGGCACCAACTCCGAACGGCGCTGGTACTGGTTGAGCACGTCACTCCATGCGGCTTTGGATTGTTCGTCCAGGCGTTGAAAGTCGTTGTAGCCGCAGCCGGAAAGAGCGAAAGCGGCAACCAAAGCCGCGAGGAATGCTGAAATTCGGTGGATCATGTTGACTACCGTGCACGAAGAGCGCGCAGCGGCGAGTCGAACATATTCGATTGAAGTTCCGAAAAGTGTAGGAAGGAGGCGCTTGTAGCAGCGGCGCCAAATCAGGAGCTACGCCACGGCCCACGTGCCAGGGCTGGCCGTTGTTAGGGTCTGGCCGGCATAGGCCCGCCAGGTGCCCGGCCGTTGGGCGAGGCGATCGGCCAGCACGCGTAACACTGCAGGGTTCCAGGGCATGCCGCAGTGGCTGCCTTCTACCTCGATGTTCTCCACGCGGCGGCGGTTGTCGTGCCCGCGATCCACGCAGGCCTGCCAAGCAACCACACCATCGCTGCGGCTGTAGATGGAGGTGGTGGGCACGGGCGGCGCGGCGCTCAGCAGGGCGCACAGATCCGGGTCGGTGGGCGGCACGCCGCCATTGAGCATGCGATAGAGCGAACCCACGTTGGTGTGCTCCGCCGTGCCAGCGAAAGGTGTTCCGATAGTGACAACCTGCCTTACACGCGTAGGCACCCGCTTGGCCACCTCACGGGCATATATGCCGCCCAAGCTCCAGCCCACCAAACTGATAGGGTCGGCATGCGACTCGGTCAGGTTCAGGATGCGCTGCGCCAGTGCCGCCAGCCATTCCTGCACGTCACCCTGCGGGCCCACGTTGAGTCCCATGCCCCAATCGAAGCAGTCGTACCCCAGCCGTTCGCAAAATGACTGCAGCGGACGGGTGACGACCCCGTTGGTGGCCAAGCCTGGAAAGATGACGACCGCATGCCGGTCGCCGCGAGGCAATGCCTGCTCGCTCATAACTTGGTAGGCAGCAAACTCCAGGGCAGCACGTACAGGCTCTGCCACCAGCAGGGCATATGACGGCGGGCGAGCAGGGGAAAAAGCCAGGGATGCAGGCATAGGAAAGCTCCAGTTCATTGCTGCCGATCTTGCGAACATCGCGGCCGCTGCAATGCAGCATTTCTCCACGAGATGGCGTGGGCCTTGTCTTACCTGCGACGGATGTTCGCCGGGCACACCCAAGAACATGCGACGGGGGCGCCTGTCCTACATCGTTTGACGCGTTTGAGCGTGAGGCTGGCGCCCTTGCCACTGCAGTTGAGCTTCTACCCACATCGCCAAGCGTGAGTCTTCCACGCTTTCGGCCGCCTACTACTTTTTGGTTGCGGCAGCATCGGCCACGCCGTGCAGGGCTTTTCAGACGACGTCGTGGCGATGGCGGGCATGGCCGCCAATTGGCGGCCGAAGCCATCTACGGCCAGGCCGAACGCTTCGACGTGTTTGCGCGCCTGCAGCACCGGCGGCTCCCTGAGGGCATTTCTACGCACGCCTGCTCTGGTGCTCGGCAGAGCCAGTGCATACCGAGCGTCCGGTACCCCCAGCATTGCAGCAAAGCGCACCATCTAACCAGGAGGACACCACCATGGCCATGCCTTTCACCACTCCGTTTACCCCCACCCCGTCTGATGCCGCGGCGGAGCTTTGGGCGGAACAGACCGGGCAGTCAGGCGAAGGCAGCGCGAAAGGGTTGAAGGACGCTCCCGAGGCGCGAAAGCCCCGCACGTGGTGGCAGAAGATCATGCACTCCTTCGACTACGGCAGTTCTGGCGAGCAGGGGTGAAAGCCGACACGCTGGCGCGCATGTCCTACACCACTCTCGAAAGGTTTGCGTGAGATTGACCCCTCGTCCATCACTTGCCGCTCTGCCATGCTTCGCGCTCTCACCATCAATTGCACGCTCAAGCGCAGCCAAGCTGCCTCGGAACCTTCTTCGACAGCACGCCTGCTGGCTGAACTGGCGGCCCAATGGGCGAAGCTCGAAGTTGATGTGGAAAGCGTGCGCGCAGTCGACCTCAACCTTTTGCCTGGTGTGACTTCCGACGAGGGACCTGGCGACGATTGGCCGGCCGTGCGGCGCAGCATCATGGCCGCCGACATCGTCGTTATCGGCACCCCGATCTGGCTGGGGCAACCTTCCAGCGTGTGCAAGCGCGTGCTGGAGCGCATGGATGCGTTCATTGCGGAAGCAGACAAGGAAACCGGCCACATGCCCGCCTACGCAAGGTGGGCGGCGTGGCCGCCGTCGGCAACGAAGATGGTGCGCACCATGTGTGCGCCGAGGTGTTCCAGGCCCTGGTGGACGTGGGCTTCACCGTGCCGGCCAGTGCATCCACCTACTGGGTTGGAGAGGCGATGGGCAGCGTCAACTACGTGGACCTGGAGCAAACGCCGAAGAAGACCATGGGCACCACGCACACCTTGGCAGTGCTGACGGCGCATTTGGCTGGCGCGCTCAAGGCACAGCCTTATCCGCCGGTGAAATAGTGGGCTACGGAGCGCAAGCGCATCGCACCATTGCTTTTCCCTAACGACATTGGAGCAGCAGAATGAGCAACCGCAAAGACATCGAGATCACCGATCCAGCGCAGCAGGCGCCATTACCCCAGCCTGAGCCATCGCGCCGGACCGGAAACGGACCGGGTCAGGAGCTTCATGACGGACACGAAACTGCCGGAGAGCCGCACCCCAGCCCAAGCGTGGGAGGCGCAATTGGCGCTGCGGCTGGAGCCGTGGCTGGCGCCGCAGCGGGTATTGTTGGCGGACCAGCGGGGATTGCAGCCGGTGCCGCCGCGGGTGCTGCGCTGGGCGGCGGCGCAGGCATTGCCAGTGCCTCCGAGGATTCCAAAGGATCCGGTACGGAAGGCAATGGCAAAGAAAGTCGCCGCGGCGACTGATTGGGAGAGTCGGTGATGGGTGATTGGATGGACTGGCTGCAGTGGCCTGCCTTCGCTGCCTCGGTGCTCGCGGCCTGGCTGGTGGCCTCGCGATCCGAGTCGCGCCGCAATGGCGGCTTCTGGGTCTTTCTGGCCAGCAATGCGCTGTGGGTGGCGTGGGGCCTGTACACACACGCCATCGCCCTGGTAGCACTGCAGTGCTGCCTTGCGGCGATGAACATCCGCGGACTGCATAAGACCGAAAGCGGCGACGGAGACTGAGGTGGTTACGCGCCGATCCTCCATTCTGTCGGGCGGGGCGTCTGCTCGCCTCAAGCCCAGCCCCACGGTACTGCTGCTGGTGGACTTCATCAACCCCATGCGCTTTCCCGGCGCTGAGGACCTTGTGCCGGATGCACTGGAGGCTGCACGTGCGACTGCTCGCCTCAAGCAGCGGCTGTCGCGACGCGGCGTCACAGCCATCTACGCCAACGACAACTACGGCATCTGGCGTTCCGAATTCAAGGACCTGCTGGCCGCTTGTATAGGGTTGCCCGGGGCGCGTGGCGAGATCGCTTCGCTGCTGGCGCCAGTTGAGGAGGATCTCACTCTGCTGAAGCCCTTGCACTCGGCCTTTCATTCCACTCCGCTTGACCACCTGCTGCGGCAGCTGCGAGCGCATCAGCTCATCATTGTGGGACTGGCGGCGGACATGTGCGTGCACCTCACAGCCATGGATGCCTACATGCGAGGGTACAAGGTCTGGGTTCCCGCAGACTGTACGGCAGCCGAGAACGACGAACTCAAGGCTTCCGCCTTACGGCAGATGGCGCAGGTGCTTAAGTGCTCCGTGCGAGCGAGTACCTCACGCCTTTGATCCGGCACTTTGGTCGATCCGTAACTGCGAGCCTCGCTACAGGCAGCTCTAACGCGGGCATGCGGCGAGGTCCTACAGCCGCGGCCATCGCACCCGAGGAAGCTGTCGCGCAAAGGAAAAGGCTATGTTCGATCTGCAAGCTGCTTGGTGGGAGTTGCCATTGCGTGCGCTCATCGTGTACGCGACCCTTCTCGTCTTTGTCCGTGTGTCAGGCCGACGCACCGTGGGCCAGTTCACGCCCTTCGACCTGCTGGTTGTCATGCTGCTGTCCGAAAGCGTTTCGGAGGGGCTGTCGGGCGGCGAGAAGTCCGTTACGGGTGGTCTTCTGTCGGCACTTACGCTAATCATTCTGAACATGGCGGTAGCGTTCTTCACCTCGCGCAGTAAAGGCGTGCAGGGACTTGTGGAGGGCAATGCCGCCCTGATCGGCAAGGACGGCAGATTGTTCCACGAGGTACTTCGCCGAGAGCGTGTCCCTTTGTCCGATGTCGAGCAAGCGCTGCGCGAAGCAGACTGCGACCTGTCGCAAATGAAGAAGGCGTTTCTCGAAGCCGACGGGAAGATCAGTATTCTCCAAAAAGCGGAGGGGGTCCAGTAGTGGACCAGCTTATCCCGCCAAGAGCTAGGCAAGGCCCAGCCTCCCGCCGTCCTGCATGCCTTCATCGGCTTGCCTGCAGAATTTTTTTACCATAGGAGTCTCGTATGCCCCTCGATCCCCGTTCCGCCGGTCCTCGCCCTCCGTTCGACAAGCAGCAGGCGTTGACGCCTCCGGGAGGCACCGCCGACATGCACCCCAAGCCCGACCATGGCGAGACCTCCTACATTGGCGCTGGCCGCCTCACTGGGCGCCGGGCTGTCATCACTGGCGGCGATAGCGGGATCGGCCGCGCGGTGGCCATCGCTTATGCGCGAGAAGGTGCGGACGTGCTGATCGCGCATCTGCCCGAGGAGGCGAAGGACGCTGAGGCCACGTTGGAGTTGGTGCGTGCCGAAGGCCGCAAGGCCGTATCGGTGGCTGGTGACATCCGCGAGGAAGCTCATTGCGAGCATGTGATTGACCAGGCGGTAAGCGAGTTGGGAGGCGTGGACATCCTTGTGAATAACGCTGCTTACCAGATGGCCCACGAAAGCCTGGACGAGATCACTGCGGAGGAGTTCGACCGAACGTTCCGCACCAACGTATATGCCACCTTCTACCTGAGTAAGTCTGCAGCGCGCCATATGCCGCCAGGTAGCTCCATCATTAACACCGTCTCCATCAACAGCGACAAGCCCAACAAGACCTTGGTGGCCTACGCCGCAACCAAGGGGGCCCTGCACAACCTCACGGGCGGCCTCGCCCAGCTCTTGGCGCCTAAGGGCATCCGCGTGAACTGTGTTGCCCCTGGCCCGATCTGGACCCCATTGATCCCGTCCACCCTCAAGCTCGAGAATGCGCAGAATTTCGGCAAGGATTCGCCTTTCGAGCGCCCTGGCCAGCCCTGCGAAGTGGCGCCTGCATTTGTACTGCTCGCCAGCGACCAGGCAAGCTACATGTCCGGCGCCACGCTGGCAGTCACTGGCGGAGTGCCGTTTCTGTGATGAAGGAAAAGAAGCGCTTGTCTCTTAGCGCTGTTTCGGGAATCGCCTGCCGAAAGTGATGTGGAGCAAGCGCTCAAAGGGTCACCAAACTGCAATGAAGACGTCCCCGCGCAAAGATCTCGTAGCTCTGCGCGGCCCTCCACAAGTGACGTCTCACTTTTGCTTTCCGTCCACATCTCGGTGCGAGCCGCTGCTGTGCAAAGCCGGTGGCCAAGGACGGCTGGTCGTCCCGAAGCTCGCGCCTATTGGCTGCGATGTCGCTGCGCCTCCATCCGAGTCACCGGCATTCCCTCCTCGTCGATGGAATGGGCTTCCTTCTGCCCGCCCATCGCCTTGGCTCGCCCTGCCAAGCGCACGTAGAAGTTGGCCACATCCCGCAAATCCTGTTCGTCCAGCTCTTCGATACCAATCATGCGATTACTGGCCTCGCGGTTCGCCGCAAGCAGCTCGTTCAGCTTTAGGTGGATCGCGACGCTGTCCTTGTTCTGGCTTTGCTGGATGAGAAAGACCATCAGGAAGGTCACGATCGTGGTGCCCGTGTTGATCACCAGTTGCCAGTTCTCAGAGAAGTGAAAAATGGGCCCCGCCAATGCCCAGATCAACACTACAGCAAGGGCGCCACAGAAGATGCCGGGCGATCCTGCCCAACGCGTCACCTTGGACGCGAAATGATCAAAACCGGTCTGCAATGCCGATCGGTCGGCATAGGACGGGCTGGTGGTGGTCGGCATCGAGCCCAAGGCGTCTGTGCCATCCTTGTCAAGTACGTGTGCCTGTTCGTTCATACGGCCTCTTTGCTTCAACGTTGCTTTTCCTACCTCGCCGCACAGCCTTCTCAGTTCGCGAGTCCAAATCCAAATGCGGAACGCCTCGTCACGTGGCCTAGGCCATCGTCGCGTGCTGCTGGATTATTCCCACGGACTTCCGATTTCTCACGACGCGCCAGCCTTGAAAGCCCCTCCTGCGCCGCATCGGATCGTGGCCCATGGTCCAAGTCGCGCACCATCGCCTCCAAGGCGACGAGTCCATCGGCCATCGCCTGCTTGTAGGTGGCAACACGCACCTTCCCTATTTCGATCTCACTCCATGTGTGATCCTGCGTAAGCTCGATCAAGACCCATCGGAAATCACCCACTCTCGGCTCGACGACATGCACGGCAAGATGGCGAAGTTCGGTTTTCATTGGTGAAGCGTAGAACCTACTTGCACGCTCTCACTAGTGTGTTGACCTACTGTTGACGTAAGCGCCGGCCTACACCGCTAATGTATTCTTGAACTCAGACTTTTGGCTTCTATCCGAACAAGAAGGACACGACATGGCAACGGGAAGCCGCACTCTCTGGAAGGGCGCGATTACATTTGGCCTGGTCCATATTCCCGTGGGCCTGCACACAGCCGCCACGACCGAGGGCGTGGACTTCGACTGGCTGGACAAACGCACCATGGATCCTGTGGGCTACAAGCGCGTAAACAAGCGCACCGGCAAGGAGATCGACAAGGACAACATCGTCAAAGGCGTGGAGTATGAGGATGGCAAGTACGTCATCATCAGCCCGGACGAAGTCGAGGCGGTGTTTCCCAAGACCACCCAGACCATCGAGATCGAACGCTTCATCGATGCCAACGAGATGCCTTTCATCTTCCTGGAGCGGCCGTACTTTGTCGCGCCCGTGAACAAGAGCGACAAGGTCTACTCGCTACTGCGCGAGACGCTTGTCGCCACTGGCAAGATCGGACTCGCCAAAGTGGTAATTGCCACCAAGCAGCACCTGGCCGCCCTGGTGCCCTCGGGCCCGGCCCTGATACTGAACCTGCTGCGTTGGGGCGACGAGGTCAAAACGCTCGATGCGCTGGACCTGCCCCCCGCGGGCAAGAAGAACGTGAGCGCGGCCGAACTCAAGATGGCCACGCAACTGGTCAAGGAAATGTCGGGCCCATGGAAGCCCGAAGATTTCAAGGACGAGTTTCGCATCCAGGTCATGAAGCTGGTCGAGAAGAAGGCCAAAGCGGGCGAAGGCAAGACTGTGCTGGAGCCGGAGGAGCAAGCACCTCAGTCTGGCGCGGAGGTCATCGACTTGACCGCGCTTCTCAAGCGCAGCCTGAAGGGCGGCAACAAGGCAACGTTCAAAGCTCCCGCGAAAACGGGTGCAGCAAAAAAAGCACCCGCCAAAAAAGCTGCCACCAAAACTGCAGCCAGGAAATCCGCCCCCCAGCGCAAGGCCGCGTAGCCAGTGCGCTGGCCGGCAATGCTGCAGCTGCGTGAATGTCCGCCGGCAATCGCGGGTTCCGGCTTCGGCGCTTGCCCCCGCGGCCTTGCGGTATGGCCTGACTGACACATCAAGGAAGCACGTTCATGAAAACTCCCGCATTGCTCTGGTCCGCACTCATTGGCGCAGTGGCCAGCGCCCGCTCCATGACACCTATGGCAACCTTGTCGGCCGCCAGGCTGCTGGGCCGCTCCACACCCGGCAGTCTGGCGCTGCTCGATCGGCCACTATTTAAATTCGGCGCCCTTGCAATGGGCGCCGGGGAGCTGGCGGGGGACAAGATGAAGACCGCGCCTGACAGAACGGTGTTCCTCGGCCTGTTGGCGCGGGTGGCCAGCGCCGGCATTGCCGGCGCCGCATTGGCTCCGCGCGGCCGCGAACCCGCAGGTGCAGCAACCGCAATCGCCACCGCCGTGCCGCTGGCCTATCTGACGCTGGACGCGCGAAAGCGTGCGATGCGGCATGTGGGACAGACGCGCAGCGGGCTGGTGGAAGATCTTCTGGTGGTGGCTGTGGGCATCGCAGTTGTAGCGCTTGCAGTGCGACATGGCAATGGTCGTTCGCGATGAACTAAGCTGCGCGTGGGCGCGGTGGCAGCAACGGAAGCGAATTCGCTCGCGGCGCACGATTCCGGATCGGGCGGCCAAGCGTGAAGTCGGGAAGAAGGATGACAAAGCCGCGACGATGCCCTGCCGAAAATGAGGCCGCCCCAGCTGCTGGACGCGCGCTCAAGCACCGACGGCGGGCCGCGCCAATTTTTAAATCACCTTTCCAGAGAGAGCTTCATGATCCGTGTGGGAATCGTTGACGACCATCAAATTGTCCGGTCAGGTCTGCGCCAATTTCTTTCGGACCACGTTGACATTCGAGTGGAGGGCGAGGCCTCCAACGGCCGCGAGGCCATCGACCTTATTCGCACCCACGACA
The DNA here is from genome assembly GCF_046339755.1 of Acidovorax sp. Classification (GTDB taxonomy): domain Bacteria; phylum Pseudomonadota; class Gammaproteobacteria; order Burkholderiales; family Burkholderiaceae_C; genus Acidovorax. The sequence goes on from NZ_JBKDTZ010000029.1 coordinate 21,981, forward strand.
TTGATGTTCTCGTGATGGACTTGTCCATGCCAGGTCAGAGCGGCCTAGATGCCATGGGCATGTTGCGCGCAAAAGCCCCGGACATGGGCATCCTTATCCTGTCGGGATACCCCGAGGAGCAGTATGCGCTCAACCTCATTCGGCAAGGCGCTAGCGGCTACCTGAACAAGGATTGCGACCCGAAGCAGATTTTGGAGGCAATCCGTGTCATCGCGCTCGGCAAACGCTTCCTTACGCCAGCCGTCGCAGATCTGCTCGCGCAACAACTCCACCGCCCAAGCGATGCGCCACTGCACGAGCAGCTGTCGGATCGGGAAATGCAGGTCTTTCTCAAGCTCGCACGGGGGGCCACTGTGAGCGATATTGGACAAGCGCTCTCGCTCAGCGTCAAGACTGTGAGCACCTATCGCACGCGGCTGATGGAAAAACTCAACCTCGCATCGAACAGCGATCTTACTTACTACGCGCTCAAGCAGAACCTGATCGACTGACGAGGGCGGGGCTGGTAAATTCGCTGGCCAGGGCCAGGCTGCGCGGGTGAGCCGTACGGAGTAAATGCAGTCGATATTGTCCCAACAATAGAGGTAGGTGTATGCCATTGGAATTCCTTCGGGCAATTTCGGTGGGGCCGTTTCCGCTGGAATTAACTGGCCAGGCCGAACTGGACAAACTGCGTGTGCTCGCTGCGGCGGACATGGTCGAGGCGGAACTGCCCGAAGTGGGCAAGCCTGCCGTTGCGGTGGTTCGACGAATTACAGGATATGGGCGGGCAGCACTTGCTGCGAGCCCTCCCCATGGGCTGCGGAGACCCGCAGCAGATCGTAAGGAGCATTGAGAGTGAGACCTCGCGGAGATGAAACGAGATCCCCCAGGCGATTACTGGGGGAGTTCACACCAACGAACACGGGACCAGAATGGAGCGGCTACGTCCCTGTCCGTGTAAAGACTCGGCGCGTGCTTGGATTGGACGGTCAAGGCAAGTTCACATCGGACTATCTTGAGGTCGTGTCTGCCGCCGGTGTAATAGAGATTGCGGGTGGCCGCCAGGGCCGACATTTCACCGCACTGTGGGTCGGCTTCTCGTTCGCGAATGAACTTCCCGAGCCTTCGTTTGTGCTGAGCGAGCAAATGGCGGTTGGCACTCTTGTTTTGCCTGCAGCCCTTTTCCAGTCTTGGCTCGCAATACTCAGCCAACCCGCATACTTCCGTATTGGCGGCGATGGTCGGGGCAATGCCATTTCTTCCGACATCACTTTCTGGGGCTAGCTAGCTCACGGTTCCCACAACCCAGGGTGGATGGTAACTCAGCGGCCTAGATGTGAAGAGTCAACAGGTTGTTTCCTGTTGGATTGAGTCTGTCCATAGGCACCAAGCCACCAATGCCACTGTGTGGCCGGTGCCAGTTGTAGTGATGCTGCCAACTTGCCAAAGCCACCGTCCGCTCAGCTGAGTTCTGGTAGCTCCAGCCATAGGCCCATTCGCGCAGCGCCGATTGGATGAATCGCTCTGCCTTGCCATTGGTCTGGGGCCGGTAGGCCCGGGTGAACTTGTGCCGGATGCCTAAAGCCGTGCATGCAGCGGCAAACTCGCGTGAGCGAAACGCGGATCCGTTGTCCGTCAGCAGCCGCTTGATGGTGATGCCCAGCCTCGCGTAGTAGGCCACCGCATTGCGCAGGAACTGCACTGCCTGGCCCTTCTTCTCATCGGGGTGCATTGCGGTGAAGGCAATGCGGGCATGGTCATCAATGGCAACGAACATCGTCTCCCAACCCGCTCCATCGACCGAATCCTTGCGATTGCCGGTGACCCGGTGACTTGGCCTGACGATGACACCGAGCTTCTTGGTGTCGATGTGCAGAAGATCGCCGGGCGCCTCGTGTTCGTAGCGCACCACAGGCTCAGCAGGCACCAGATCGCTCAGCTTGGACAAGCCGGCCCTGGCCAGCACGCGGGCCACCGTGGCCTGGGAAACACCCACGTTGCGTGCAATGCGCGCCTGCAGCATGCGCCGCTTGCGCAACTCCAGGATCAGCAAGGCCTTGGATGGGTCGATGGCACGGGGTGAGCTGGCGGGCCTGGAGGATGCATCGGCCAGGGCAGCCTCACCTCCTGCCAGATAGCGGCCAAGCCACTTCCTGGCGGTGGGCGGGGTGACGCCTTGTACAGCAGCGGCTTGCACAGCGCTGAGGCCCTGCAGTGTCATCTGCTGGACCATCTCCAGGCGACGGGCAAACGTAAGTCGGGCATGCTTATGGGTGTTCATTCGGTTGGGTGTCCTGAGTTGATTGGGTGTTTGGCGACTTCCAGTCTCTCAAACCCAATCCGGATGAACACCGGATACAACCTATTGAATCCTCACACCTAGACGCATATTGCTGCTCTGCGTAGCGTGTCAGCCCAGCGGCGACTTACCCTTGGCATCTGGGTCGCTAGGCCCATTCCTGTCCGACAAGCCCGCACCTGGGGCCTTGCCGAGCTCGCCTTGGTCTCCGGTGTTGTGATCGGGGGTGTCCCAGGTTCCTCCAGTGCGGCTGGTGTTACCGCGCGGGTGGTCCTCACTTTCGTCCTCGAAGTTCAATTGCTCCGACGTGGTGGGCGGCAGATCGATGACGCCACGATCCGCCTTATTCAAGGCGCTTGGCGCCACTTCCTCGGCCTGGTTGTTGCCAGAGCCTTCGGCGGCATTATGTCTGGGTTGCTGGGACATGGCATTTCCTGGTTAGGTGCTAACCACGGTGGCAAGCGAATGCATTCATGGTGCGCAGCACCCCATTCGTCATGTGTCGGCACGCCGCGGGCTCAAGTAGGAATGGGCGCATTGGGGCGACACCTGTAGGAGATCCCTGCGAGCAAACCGGCATGTCGGCCTAGACCTTCCTTTCATCGCAGATCGTAATTTGAGTGATTCTGCAACCACCCCGCTGCAGGCCTTAATCGTTCGGTCTGCGGCTGACCTCCAAGGAGACCATCATGAGCGAGCTTCGCACCAGTCCACTTGATCCCGAGAACAGCCCCGGCGCTGGCGCCGTCGTCGGAGGCGTAGCAGGAGGGATTGCCGGAGGCGCCGCCGCAGGTGCTCTGGCAGGAGGCCTGACGGGGCCGGCCGGCGCTGCTGTTGGCGCTGTCGTCGGCGCCGTGGCCGGTGCAGTGATGGGCAGCAAGACGGCGGATCCCGCAGTCGAAGACACCTACTGGCGCGAGAACTTTGACTCGCGGCCCTATGCCACCGGCTCGACCTACGACGAGTACCAACCTGCCTATCGGTATGGCGTGGACTCCTATTCCAAGTACCCCAATCGTGCGTTCGAGGACATCGAGCCAGAACTTGGCAGGGAATGGGGCGGCGCGCGAGGTCGTTCGTCGCTGGAATGGGAGAAGGCGAAGCACGCCACCCGAGATGCCTGGCACCGGGTGAGCAACGCGGTGGAACGGGCAATCCCCGGTGACTCCGACAAGGATGGACGCTGAGAAACATCTACGAGGCATCACCGATGCCTCACTGCCCTTCAACCCCAGGAGACACCCATGCAAGAGAAAGCCAATGATCCCCATCCTCTCAGCGACCTCGCCTACGACTGGATCACTTTGATCCAAAACAAGGCCCAGGCATTGATGGCCTACGACCAGTACATCAAGGATGCTGAAGCTGCCGGCTCGCAAGAATGCGCTGCGTTCTTCAAGAAGGTCCACGATACCGACAAGGCTCAGCTGGCTGAGGCCAAGCAGCATTTGCTGGCCGTGCTTCAAGGCAAGATGGGCGCTGCCAAATAGACCCAGAAGCGAATGCGAAATCGCCTGTGCGCCTTTGGCGCATGGGGGCAATCGATCCAAACTGCACAACAAACCTGGAGACCACCATGGCAGACGACAAGACCAAGACTGGCGGGCAGGACCGCTCTCGAATCAGCCTCAGCGAGGACTACGAGGTGCGCGACTGGGCGGCCAAATTCGGTGTCACCGCCGAACAGCTCAAGGCGGCAATACAGGCCGTTGGCAATGACGCCAAGGCAGTGGAAGAACATCTGAAGGGCGGCAAGCGCTGATGTGAATGGGTGGCGCTGTGCGCGTCGTGACCTGGAACATCAACAACGTCAACAAGCGGCTTGACCTGCTTGTCGATTGGCTGCAGCGCACCCAGCCCGATGTGGTCGCGTTGCAGGAACTCAAGGCCCCGACCGCTGACTTTCCCGCGCAAGCACTGCAGGCTGCCGGCTACCATGCAGTGGTGGTCGGTCAGCGCACATGGAACGGCGTGGCACTGTTGTGCCGCGGGACCGAGCCTCTTCCGGTTGTGACCGCGCTGCCTGGCGATCCCGCCGACACGCAAGCGCGCTACGTGGAGGCCGCCATCGACGGCGTGCTCTTCGCGTGCCTGTACCTTCCCAATGGCAATCCGCAGCCCGGGCCCAAGTTCGACTACAAGCTGCGCTGGTTCGAGCGGCTGCGGCTGCGCACGCAGAAACTCTGGAATTCCGGCTACCCGGTAGTGCTGATGGGGGACTGGAACGTCGTCCCGACGGATGCGGACATCTACAAGCCCGACACCTGGCGCGACAACGCGCTGCTGCAGCCGGAGCCTCGCGCAGCCTTTGCGTCCATCCTGGAACATGGCTGGACCGATGCCATCGCCCAGGTCCATCGCAAGGCGAAGGAAGTGCCATTCACGTTCTGGGACTACCGCCGCAAGCGCTGGGAGCGGAACGCGGGTCTGCGCATTGACCACATACTGGTGAACACCTCATTCAAGGTAACAGATGCAGGCGTGGACCGCGAAGAGCGGGGGCGAGAAGGCGCCAGCGACCATGCCCCTGTAAGGGCGGAACTCACGCTCAAGAGGAAGACACCCATGAAGTCCAAGGCGCCCGCCGCCACGGTCTCTACGGCACTCACGAAAAAGCCCGGCGCCCAACCCGCACCGGAGATCGCTCCTGAGCCTCTGTCCACGTACAACGCCAAGCGCAACTTCGGCAAGACCGCGGAGCCCGCCGGCGTGGTTTCGGTGAAGCGCAAACGAAGCGGTGCTGCGCCCGCCCCGCTGCAGTTCGTCATCCAGAAACATTGGGCGTCCCGCTTGCACTACGACTTCCGCCTGGAACTCGATGGCGTGATGGTGAGCTGGGCCGTGCCGAAGGGACCGTCCTACGACCCCAAGGTGAAATCCGTGGCCATCCATGTCGAGGACCATCCCATCGACTACAACACCTTCGAGGGTTCGATCCCCAAGGGCGAATACGGTGCCGGCACAGTCATCATCTGGGATCAGGGCACGTGGGAGCCGGTGGGCGCGCCTCGCGATGGCTTGATCAAAGGCAAGATCATGTTCCATCTGCATGGCCAGAAGCTCGCGGGCCTGTGGGAGTTGGTGCGCATCTCCAAGCGGGGAGAGAAGAAGCAGGACCAGTGGATGCTGTTCAAGAAGCGCGGCGACGCCTGGGCGCGGCCGATTGCGGAGTACAACGTCATCACCGCGTTGCCCGACAGCGTCGTCAAAAAGCCTCTTGGCCTGATCGAGGAACGGGAGCCCAGGACAGCGTCGCCGGTAGTGCCGCGCAGCAACACCGGCGCCAACGACCTGGCCGCGGCCAAGAAAGGCAAGTTGCCTGCCAAGCTGGAGCCGCAACTGGCCATCCTGGTCTCTGCCGTTCCCGAGGGTGACTGGGTCATCGAGACCAAGTTCGATGGCTACCGGGTACTCGGCCGCATCGATGGCGACGATGTGCGCATCTTCACACGCAACGGCAACGACTGGACGGAGAAGCTGCAACCCATCGCCGATGGACTTGCGCAACTGGGCCTGACCAGCGCCTGGCTGGACGGCGAGATCGTGGTGCTCAATGACGCTGGTATCCCAGACTTCAACCGCCTGCAGAACGCCATCGACAACGCGCGCACTGCGGAGATCGTGCTCTTCGTCTTCGATGTCCCCTTCCTCGGTGGCATGGACCTGCGTTCGGTGCCGCTGGCATCCCGAAGGAATGTCCTGAAGCAGTTGTTTCAAGAACGGGAGAGCGAGGTCGTTCGCTTCAGCCAGGCGTTCGAGGTGGCGCCCAGCCAGCTCCTGGGCGCGGCCTGCCAGATGGGCCTGGAGGGGGTGATGGCCAAGCGCGCCGATGCGCCATATGTCTCGGGCCGCACCGAGACCTGGGTGAAGCTCAAGTGCCAACACCGGCAGGAGTTCGTTGTGTTGGGCTTCACGGACCGCACCAATGCGGCCAAGGAAGTGGGCAGTCTACTGCTGGGCTACTACGAGAACGGAGAACTCCGACATGCCGGCTCCGTGGGCACGGGCTGGGATTCCGCGGGCGGTCGAGAACTGCACACCAAGCTGACCAAGCTCGAAGTCAAAGCGGCGCCTGTGAGCGCAGAAGAGGTCAAGCCGGGGCGCTGGTCCAAGCGCCGGGCGGGCAGCGAACGCTGGGTAAGGCCTTCGATGGTGGTCGAGGTGGCGTTCGGCGAGTGGACGCCCGACCGGGGTCTCCTCGTTTTCAGTGCAATAAGTGACGGTACGAAAAGCTAGCACTGGCGCGGAGGTGGTGTTGGTAGATCGTTGATTTCATTGACTTTCCTGTTCACTTTCAAATCTGCGATTCGTGGCGTCAAACCGTGG
>NZ_JBKDTZ010000030.1:0-18112 GCF_046339755.1 Acidovorax sp.
GCCGGCAGGTTGTGCGCCCCAGGTGCAGTTGCCCACCACGTTGGTGTCCAGCAGGCAGTAGCCATCGGTGGCGATGCCCGAGCCGGTGTCGGTCCCGGTGAAGGCGGCGCCGATGGGCACATTGCGCACCGTGCTGTAAGAGGGCAGGCCCAACTGCGCCGTGGGCGGCGTGGTGTCGTAGGTGATCGCGGTGACCTGGGCGGTGGCGGCCACGTTGCCGGCCGGGTCCGAGGCATCGAACGCGAACGTGTAGACCGCCCCGTCGACCAGGTTGAGCGCAGCAGCGCAACCGTTGGCATCGGCGGTCAGCGCCATCTGGCGTGCGCCGGCATTCAGTGCCGTGCCCTGCAGCGTGCAGGTGCGGGGCGAGCCCGCGTCGGCAGATCCCGACGTCCGTGTCGCCGTGATGCGGGCACTGGCCACCGCCTCGCTGAGCGCAAAGCCCAGCGTGCTGCCCAGCTTGAGTGCACCGCCGGAAGCCGGAGCGAGCGCGCTGAATGCCGGTGCCTGGGTATCGTAGGTGACGCCCGTAGTCGTGGTGGTGGCCGAGACATTGCCTGCGGCGTCCGTCGCGACAAAAGTCAGCGTATAGATGGCGCCTTCCACCAGCGCGGTATTGGCATTGCAGCCGTTCACGCCCGTGCCCAGGGCAATGCTGTGCGCGCCGGCAAGCAGGGCGCTGCCCTGCAGGGTGCAGGTATGCGTCGCAAGATCCGCGCTGCCCCCCGTGCGGGTGAAGGTGATGCTGGCGCTGGCGACGTTCTCGCTGAGCTGGTAGTCCAGCATGCCGCCGTTCTTCAGGTAGCCCGAATTGGCAGGCTGCAGACCGGACCAGGCGGGCAGGATGCTGTCGCGGTTGATGCTCAGGGTGCTGTTGGTCAGCACCGTGGCATCGGCCCGGGTCTGGATGGCAAAGCTCTTGTTGCCATCGGGCGCAGGCGTGTTCACGGTCGTGATCAGCGTGCCCTGGGCGTCGAGCGTGCCGACGTTGGCGCTGTCCACCCAGACTGTGGCATTGGCCGGGCCGGTCACCTTGACCTGGGTGGCATTCTGGTTGGTGTAGCCGTTCACCACCTGGGCCACGCCCGTCGAAAAGCCGCCTGCATGGTTGCTGTCGCCCGAATAGTCGGCGGAGATGGTGTGCACGCCCAGTGGCAGGCCTGCTGCGCTGCAGCTGGCGTCGCCTGGTCCCGTCAAGGACAGGGGGCCACAGCCGGCAATCGCTGCCAGCCCGGTGCGCAGGCCCACGGTGCCTGTGGCGGCATAGAAGGGGCCGCGCACTTCCACGGACAGCGGTGCGGATGCGCCCGCCATGATGGGGGTGGTGGGCTGCACCTTGACCATGGGATTGCCTTCCCACACCACGTTGCCATTGCCGCCTGCGTCGTTGCTGCCGCCATCGCTGTTGCTGCCCAGCACCAGCGTTGCGCCGCTTTCATCCGCATTCATCAGCGCGCCGCCATAGGCGGTGACGCCGCCGTTGCTGGAGCCGGAGTTGCCGTTGAAGCTGGAGGAGGCGATGGTGATGGTGGCCGAAGGGTGGCTGATCCAGATGGCTCCGCCGCGCTCGGCCTTGTTCGTGCTGAATGTGCTGCCGTTGACCGTGAGCAGGCCGATGTTGCGGATCACCCCGCCTTCGCCGCGCGCTTCGTTGCCGTTGAACGTGCAGTTGCTGATGTCCAGCGTGCCGCGGTTTTCGATGGCGCCGCCGCTGGACTTTGCATAGTTGTTCGTGAAAGCGCAATTGCTCAGCGATACGCTGGCTCCGCTGGCGATGAACAGGGCGCCGCCGCTGCTCAGGCCGTCTCCCTGCACGGCATCGGGAGCGGCATTGCCATTGACCACGGTGAGGCCGGCCAACGTGAGGTTGATGCCGCTGCCCGTGGGGATGTCGAACACCCGGATGCCGGACTTGCTGGTGCTGCCCCCGGAAATGCTCGTGTTGGCCTTGCCCTGGCCCGTCAGCGTCACCGAGCGCTGGATGACCAGCGGCCCTTTGGCAGCGTTGAGAACGATGGCCTGCGCGCCCGTGAACCGGATTTCGTTGGTGCCCGGGCTCTCTGTGCAGCCGGCCGCGGGGGTGCCGGTGTTCGTGCTGGCAATGGCCTTGCGCAAGGTGCAGCCCACGTCATCGTCCAGGGCGCTGGTGACCGTCACCAGCCCCGCATGCGCCGGGCCGGCAGCGCACAGCGCGATCACCAGCATGGCCAGGCCGGGCAGTGGCGTCTGGCGCAGGGTTCTTGTCCATCGTTGCATGCAATCAACTCCTTCGTCGGCCTGGGGCCGGGCAGCGCCTTGGCGCCTGCCGTGTGGGTGGTGAGAGGGTCAGTTCGGCGAAGGGAAGATGCCCTGCAGCGCGATGATGAAGTTCAGCACCAGGTAGGGCGAGCGGTTCTCATGGGGCTGGGAGTTCCCTGTGGACGTGAGGGCGCCGGTGTTGCTGCCCAACACGTTGCCCTGGGCCCCGGTGTAGGGCACATCCACGTTCGAGGCGGCCAGGTAGCCATTGGCCGGCGAGGCCTGGGTGCCCACGGCGGTGGAGGCCTTGACGGTGTGGCTGTGCTCCGGCATTTCCTGCAGGCTCAGGGTATGGAAGTCCGTACCTGCGCGTTCCCCGAGCGTGTGCCCGTTGCCCTCCATCAGCGGGCGGCGCGCCCTGAGGTCGGGGAGGGCGAAGTTGACCCGCCCGTCCCCTCCATAGGTGGTGCCGAGCAAGGAGAACAGGCCCTGGTTCTGGTTGATGGGCAGGAGTTGCCCATTGCAGAAGGCCCAGCCCTTGGGCGGGAAATTGAAGCTGCAGATGCGGATCTCGCTCAGAAAGGGCTCAGCCATGGAATGCTCCAAAAGGGGTGCTGTAGGGGCGCGTCATGAGCGTGGCGGGAAAACGCCTTGCGTGGCGATGTAGAACCCGAGCGTGAGGTAGGGCGACATGTTGTTGTGGGGCGCGCCGCTGCCCGCGGTGGCCATGGCGGCGGCTGCCATCGTTGTGTCGGAGGTCGGTGCGTAGGCTGACGAGCGGATGCTCGACTGGGCCAGCAGCGGCCCGGTGGGTACGTCCGTGTCTCCGAGGGCGGCCACGCCCGAGAGCGCGTGGGTGTGCGGTGGTATTTCCGTGCTGCGCAGGCTCACGGTTTCCGACCCACCGCTCTGGCCGAGGTCGTAAAGACTCAGCCCGGGCCCCTGGCCCGGCCCCATGGGTGTTCGGCCCATGAGATCGGGCAAGCCAAAGGTGGATCTGCCGTCACCGCCATAGGTGGTACCCAGCAGGGAGAACAGCGCCGTGTTCTGCGAGATAGACAGCAGCCGCCCGTCGCAGGGCAGCCAGCCTTTGGGTGCGAAATTGAAGGGGAACATGCGGATTTCCGCCATAAACGGATTGGCCATGGCTTGTCCTTGCTCAGTTTTGTGACGGGAAAATCCCGTACAGCGAGATGATGAAGTTCACCACCAGATAGGGAGACATGTTGTCGTGGGGCTGTGCGCCCCCGACCTGCTCCACCGCATCCGCCTTGAGTTGCACCGTGGGCGTCCCGCTGCTGGCGTAGCGGAAGTCCCGCGCCGGCGTGATTCCGAGCTTGCCGCCCTGGGGCGAGGCCTGGGTGCCCACGCCATAGAACAGTGCATGGTTGTGCGCGGCCATCTGGTTGAACGTGAGGGTGACCGACTCCACCCCGCCCGTTTCGGCAAGGATGTAGCCATTGCCGGCGTGCACGGGTGCCCGGCTTTGCAGATTGGGCAGGCCGAAGGTGCTTTCCCCATCGCCGCCATAGGTGGTGCCGATGAGCTGGAACAGGGTTTCGTTCTCGGAGATGGGCAGCAGCTGCCCTTGGCAGAGCATCCAGCCTGCCGGGGCGAAGTTCCCGGCAAACATGCGGATCTCGCCTACATAGGGTTGTGACATGTCAGTAGCTTTCTGGGATGTTCCGTGTTGTCACGTGGCGAGGTAGGTGCCCAGGGCCCGGCTGGTCAGGACATCGCACAGGCCCTGGCAGGCGGCAGCGGCTGCCGCCGGCAAGGCGATGGCGGCGGTGGCAGGGCCCTGGTGCAGGCCTTGCAGATAGATGGGCGCCACGGTTTCGCCCGTGGACGGATCGATGCGCACCTCTCCGCGCGGGGTCTGCAGCGCAGCCGAGGCCATGGCCTGGGCCAGCGCAAGGCCGCGTGCCTGCCCGCCACCCTGGGCGGCTGCAGCGTGCATGCGCTGCGCCATCTCGAAGCCCAGCAGGTGGAACGGTGTTGGCAATGCGCTCGCACGGGCGGCCGGGGCGGGGTGGTTGCCGGCATGCGTGCGCGCAGCCCACACCTGGCCCGCCACCCGCGGGGAGCGGGCCAGGCCTTCACCCAGCATGCCCGCTGCCACCAGGGGCAGTTGCGAGGCCATGCCCGAGGCGGTCCAGAACTGGCGGAACGCCGCGGCATCGGCGCCCGATGCCAGCACATAGACGAAGTCCGGCCGCGTCTGGCGGATCTTCTGGGCCAGTGTGTCCAGACGGCTGGTGCCGTTGGGGGCGGAGGTGAACACCATGTCCTGCACCCTTCCGCCCGCCGAAGCGAATCCGCGCTCGAAAGCGGGCAGGTGGTCGAAGGCGCTGTCGGCCGGAGCGGTGGCCACGATAGCCCGAGGACCCAGCGCCTTGGCGGCCCAGCGGCCGGTGGCCCAGGCCGTCTGCCAGTAAGCCAGGCTGTTGCGGACCACCCAGGCGGAGCGGGCCGTGGGAGCCAATGCATTGGCCCCGGCATCGCCCACCAGCAGCGGCACCCCGTGCTGCGCGAGCAGGGGCTCCCATTGCGCGGCGGTATTGGCACAGACGAAGCCGCCCAGCACGTCCACGCCCGTGCGGGCCAGGAGTTCGGCTGCCGCCTGCTCGGCCTGGCTCGGGCGGTTGCCATAGACCACGGGCAGGAACTGCAGGGCCGGGCCCGCGGCCTGCGCCACATAGGCCTGGGCACCTTCCATCAACTGTGCACCCATCAAGGGGTAGGCCGGGGCGTCGGGCAGCAGCATGCCCACACGCAGCGATGCCCGGCCCGAGGCAGAGGGCATGGTGCGCAGCGAGGCCGGCACCGCTGCCATCGCGGTGCCCATGCCGCCCAGTGCCAGGGCCGAAGCCGCGATCCCCGCCTGGGCCATGAAATGGCGCCGGTCTTCCGACTCCAGCGCCTGGCCGCCCGGGGGCGTGTTTTCCTGCAAGTCCATGGGGTTGTGTTCCTCGTTCAATCAGTCAGTCCACCGTCTTCGGGCTCTCATCGTTCTTGCCCGGCTTTCTGGAGATCCGGGACTTGCCGTGCGGCCATTCCATGCGCTGCACCGCGCCATCGCTGGCCACGCAGGCAAAACCGCAGCGCTCGTACAGGCGCAGAGCCGGGCTGCCACTGCTGGCCTGCAGCCGCAGGCCGACGCCAGCGGCCCTGGCCTCCTGCTGAAGGCGGGCGATGGTTTCGGTGCCTATGCCTTTGCTGCGGGCCGCCGGCAGAAGCTCGATGCTCACGAGCACCCAGCGCTCCGGGTCGCGGCATACCGCCAGCATCCCCACCGGAGTGTTCTGCCACAGCAAGAGGAAGGTTTCCACCGGTGGCAGGTACTGCCCGTACCCGGCCGTGCGAAGGCGGTGCTGCATTTCGCAGAACGCTTCGATCTGTGCCTCGGGCCAGCCCATGGCCAGCAACTCGGGCTCGCGCACCGAGCGGTACACGGCACACAGGAACGCAGTGTCCTGCTCCGTCGCAGGACGCGACGTGAGGGCCTGCTGCTTCGCCGTCGACGCTCCCACTTGCAAACCCTTTCTTGCCGTCCGTTCGGACCGGACCGTGTCTGCGGCATGGAGCCGCGAGCCCTGGAAATTACACGCAAATTTTAACGATTGCACGTAAAGTTTTACGGTTTTGGGCGATATGTGGCGGCTATGCCGCACCTTGCCGGCGCGGACAGGCGGTGCATGGCACGCGTGGCGGGTGCTCTGCTCAGGCGCCTTGCCCGCATGCCGGCAGGGCGTCCAGCTCCCCGCGCAGCTGTTCCAGCAGCGCCAGCAGCTGCGCCTGGGTGCCCGCATCGCAGCCCGCCAGCAGCCGGGCCGACAGCGTCTGGCGCAGGCCACGCACCGTTTCCTGCAAGGACTGGCCTTCCGCGCTCAGCGCCAGGATGCGGCTGCGCCCATCTTCGGGGTTGGGGTTGCTGGTGATCCAGCCGCGCTCGGCCAGCTGCGCCACCATGCGCGCCACCTGGGCCTTGTCGGCGCCGCTGTGGCGCACCAGGTCCTTTTGCGTAGCGCCCGGGTGGCGGCCGATGAAGCCCAGCGCACGCACCTCGTTCATCGTCAGGTCGGGGTGGATGGATGCCATGGCCCGCACCATGTGCGCGCGGTACACGTGCATCAGGTCGTGCATCGCTTCAAAGACATCTGAAGGGGGGCGGTTGCGGTGCATGGCAAAGCCAACCGGTTGACAAAGTCAACTTGTTGGCGGATGATTTGGTTGATTGAATCAACAACATTTTAAGTCATGAGCACTGAAACCCTTTCCTTTGCCGCACCTGCCGATGCCCTCGCCATCACCCGCGTGCGCCACACCCTGAAGGCGCGCCATGCGCAGGTGTTGCGCCGCACCGAAGTCAGTCCCGGCTTTGTGCGCCTCACCCTGGGCGGGCCGGACATGGCTGATTTCGTGAGCGCAGGCTTCGATGACCACTTCAAGCTCATCCTGCCGCATCCGGGCCAGGAGCGTGCGAGCCTTCCCTCCATGCAGGATGGCCGCCCGGTGATGCCCGAGCCGCGGCCTGTGCTGCGCGACTACACGCCGGCGCACTACAACGCGGCCAAGGGCGAGCTGGACATCGAGGTGGCCCTGCACGATGCCGGCCCCGCCTCCGACTGGGCGGCCGCCGCCCAGGTGGGCCACTGGGTGGGTGTGGCCGGCCCGCGCGGCAGCATGGTGGTGCCCACCGCCTTCGCCTGGCACTGGCTGCTGGGCGATGAGACCGCCGTGCCCGCCATCGTGCGCCGCCTGGCCGAATTGCCGGCAGAAGCCGTCGCCACCGTGCGCATCCAGGTGCGCAACCCGGCCGACCAGCGTGCCCTGGCCACGGCGGCCCGGCTGGACCTGCAATGGGTGGCCTCGCTGCCCGACGCCGCCCAGGCGCTGGCGATCCCCGAGGGCGACGGCTATATCTGGGCGGCTGGCGAACACGCCGACATGGCAGCCCTGCGCAAGGTGGTGCTGGCCAAGCCAGGCGTGAACCCCAAGCGCATGCGCATCGCCGCGTACTGGAAGAAGGGTGTGGCCGACCACCACGAAGACCTGCCGGCCTGACCCTCCTACGGCAGCAATGCTGCTGACGCCGCTTGCTGCACCGCGTGCGTCATGCGCTGCAGCGCCTGCACGTTCAGGCGCCAGAACTGCCAGTGCAGCGCCACGTCCACCGGCTTGCCGGGCACCAGTTCCACCAGGCGGCCGGACTCGATGGCCTCGCGCGCCAGCTGGTCGGGGCTCATGCCCCAGCCCAGGCCGGCCAGGGTGGCGGCGACAAAGCCCTGGGACGAGGGCAGCCAGTGCACGGGCGGTGCCAGTGCGCGCCGCGCGATGCGGCGCATGAAGCGCTCCTGCAGCGCATCCTTGCGGTTGAAGACCAGTACGGGTGCCTGCGCCAGTGCCGCAGCCGTCACGCCGTGGGGGAAGTGGTGCTCCATGAACGCGGGGCTGGCCAGCGCGCGGTAGCGCATGGTGCCCAGGCGCACCACCTGGCAGCCCTGTACGGGCTGCGGGTCGGCGGTCACGGCAGCCATCACGCGGCCCTGGCGCAGCAGCTCGGACGAATGGTCCTGGTCCTCGACATGGATGTCGAAGGTGATGGGTGGAGCCAAGCCTTCGCCTGGCTCGGCGGCCTGGGCCATGGCGTCCACGAACCACGAGGCCAGTGAATCCGCATTCACCCCCAGCGCCAGCCGCACCGGTGCCAGACCGGCGCTGCTGCCCGCAATGCTGCGCAGGGCGTCGGCCTCGCTCAGTGCCATCTGCTGGGCGTGGCGCAGCAGGGCCTGGCCGGCCTCGGTGGGTGTGCAGGGCGCGGCGCGGCGGACCAGGATCTGGCCCACACGCTCTTCGAGCAGCTTGACGCGCTGCGACACGGCCGAGCGTGTGACGTGCAGGGCCAGGGCGGCACGCTCGAAGCTGCCTTCTTCCAGCACGGCGGCCAGGGCGGCCAGTTGCGCGGTGTCGAGGTGCATTCAGTTATGCTTACGGGTGGCAAAAAAGTATAGCTTCTCTTTCCTTTACAAGCTGGGCACCATCGGCCCATGAATCTTTCCTCGGCCTTTGCCAACGGCTTCTCTTCGACCGCCATCCTCATCATCGCCATCGGTGCGCAGAACGCCTTCGTGCTGCGCCAGGGCCTCAGGCGCGAGCATGTGCTGCCCGTGGTGGCCGTGTGCGCGCTGTCCGATGCCATCCTGGTACAGGCCGGCGTGTGGGGGCTGGGCTCTGCCGTGCAGGCCCATCCGGCATTGCTGGTAGCAGCGCGCTGGCTGGGCGCTGCCTTTCTGCTGGCCTATGCGGCGCGCGCCCTGCTGCGGGCCTACCGACCCGCAGCGATGCAGGTCGGGTCCGAAGGCACGGCGCCGGCAGGCTGGCAGCCCGTGGTGCTGACCGCCATGGCCTTCACCTGGCTCAACCCCCATGTCTACCTGGACACGGTGCTTCTGCTGGGCGCCATCGCCAGCCCCTACCCGCCCTCGCTGCGCATGGGCTTTGCGGCCGGGGCCAGCCTGGCCAGCCTGGTGTGGTTTGCCTCACTGGGCTGGGGCGCGCGCTGGCTGGCACCGCTGTTCGCATCGCCCCACGCCTGGCGCGTGCTCGATGCCGTGGTCGCGGCCATGATGGTCGCACTGGCCGTGGGGTTGTTGCTGCACTGAGCGGGGCCGGGGCCCGCGGGACTTGGCGCATAAGGTTACAACGAGAAATTCGTTCGCCCGCAGGGCCGTGCAGTCCATAGTGCACTGCACAAAGACTTCTGCACAGGCATTTCCTTCATGCGATTCCAAACCCTCCTGCTGGCGGCCGCGCTGGCCGGCGCGCTGCCCCTGGCCAGCCATGCCAACACCTTCCGCTGGTCGCGCTCCACCGACCTGTCCTCGTGGGACATCCATGCCCAGAACGTGGGCGTTAACAACACCCTGCACGCCGCGGTGTACGACACGCTGGTCGAATACAACAGCAAGACCTTCAAGCCCGAGCCCTCGCTGGCGACCGAGTGGAAGCGCGTGAGCCCCACCCAACTGCGCCTGACCCTGCGCAAGGGCGTCAAGTTCAGCGATGGCAGCGAGTTCACCGCGGACGACGCCAAGTTCTCGCTCGAACGCGCCAAGGCCAAGACCTCCAATTTCGCGGTCTACACCCAGGGCATCGACCGCGTGGAAAAGGTCGATGCGTACACCATCGACATCTTCTCCGAGGTGCCCAACCCCGTGCTCGTGAACCAGCTCACCGAGCTGCGCATCCTGAGCAAGGCCTGGGCCGAGAAGAACAATGCCGTGTCGCCCAAGGACATCAAGACCAAGGACGAGCCGTTCTCGCACCGCAATGCGCTGGGCACCGGCCCCTTCGTGCTCGAGTCGTGGACGCCCGACCAGCGCCTGGTGCTCAAGGCCAACCCCCTCTGGTGGGGCAAGGGCAAGTACGGTGGCAATGTGACGCAGATCGTCTACACGCCCATCAAGTCCGACGCCACGCGCACGGCTGCGCTGCTCTCGGGCGAGCTCGACTTCGTGCTCGACCCCGGCCTGCAGGACCTGCCGCGGGTGCGCCAGACGCCGAATCTCAAGGTGCTCGACGGCGCCGAGAACCGCACCATCTTCCTGGGCCTGGACCAGTTCCGCGAAGAATTGCCCGGCTCCGACGTCAAGGGCAAGAACCCGCTCAAGGACGTGCGCGTGCGCAAGGCGCTCTACCAGGCCATCGACATCAGCGCCATCCAGCGTGTGGTGCTGCGCGGCCTGGCCCAGCCCACGGGCGCCATCATCGCGCGCCAGGTCAACGGCTGGACGCCCAAGGCCGACACGCGCTGGCCCTACGACCCCGCCGCAGCACAGAAGCTGCTGGCCGAAGCCGGCTATCCGCAAGGCTTCGAGGTGGACTTCGCCTGCAGCGCGGGCCGCTACATCAACGATGAACAGCTGTGCCAGGCCATCACCGCCCAGTGGGCCAAGATCGGTGTGAAGGCCAAGCTGCGCTCGCTGCCGTTTGCCACCTATTTCCCGATGATCCAGCGCAACGAGGCCAGCATCTACCTGCTGGGCTGGGGCGTGCCGACCTTCGACGCCTACTACTCGCTGCAGTCGCTGATCCGCTCCAGTGGTGCCGGCGGTGATGGCAACTTCAACCTGGGCCGTTTCTCCAACCCGCAGCAGGACGCGCTGATCGAGCGCATCAAGAAGGAGACCGAAACCGCCACGCGCAACGGCCTGATCGAAAAGGCGCTGATCGCCGACCACGAGTTGATCTCGCACATCCCGCTGTACAACCAGATCATCCCCTGGGCGGCCACGCAGAAGGTGGACATCGTGCACCGCGCGGACAACCGGGTCGACTGGCGCATCCTCAAAGTGAACTGAGCCCCCGGCGCCCTCAGCAAAAAAGCCCCCGCAGCCTGCACAGGCCGCGGGGGCTTTTTGCTGGAGACGGTGCGGCTCAGCCCAGCGCGCGCTGCACTGCCGGGCGGGTGCGCATGCGGGCCGTGTGGCCGGCCACCTTGGGGAAGGACGCGATGTCCACACCATCGGACTTGAGCCACGAGGCGATGGTGAACAGGTAGGCGTCGGCCACCGAATACGCCTCGCCCAGCACCCAGGGGCCTTGCAGGTAGTGGTTCTCGATGAGCGTGAAGCTCTCGGTCATGGTCTGCGGCACCTTGCGCTGCATGTCGGCAATGGCCGCTGCATCGTCGGCCCAGCGCGCGGCACGGCGTCCGTGGGCGTGGTTCACGTGCACGGTGGAGGCCAGGTAGCTGTTGAACTCCTGCATGCGCGCCAGGGCGAAAGGATCATCCAGCGGGGCCAGCTTCGCAGCCGGAAAGCGCTGGGCGATGTAGAGCAGCAGCGCGGTCGTTTCGGACAGCACACCGTGCTCCGTCACCAGCGCTGGCACACGGCCCTTGGGGTTGATGGCCAGGTACTCGGGGCTGCGCTGCTGCTGGCTGGCGAAGTCCAGGGTCACGAGTTCATGGCCGGCGTCGGCTTCGTGCAATGCGATGTTCGCGGCCAGGGAGCAGGTGCCGGGGGCGGAGTAGAGCTTGAGCATGGTTGGGTAGTGAATGGAGTGAAAAGTCAGTACAGATTGCGGGTGCGGGCCATCAGGCGGGCCAGACCGAGCAGGGCGGCGGTGTGCGGGGTCGGTGTATCCGTGATCTGCCCGAGTTCGTACACGGCGCCCACCAGGGCATCGATCTCCACGGGCTTGCCGGCCTCCACGTCCTGCAGCAGCGAGGTCTTGAAGGCGCCGAGCTTGCGTGTCACGGCATGGCGGTCCTCGGGCTGCTGATCGATGGGCAGGCCCAGCTTCGCGCCGATGGCCTTGGCCTCCAGCATCACGGCCGAGACAAAGCCGCGCACCAGTTCGTCGTCGAGGATGCGGTCGGTGGTGGCGCCCGTGAGCGCGCTGATGGGGTTCACCGTGAGGTTGCCCCAGAGCTTGAACCAGATGTCCTTCTGGATGTTCGTGGAGACCTCCACGTCGATGCCGCCGCGCCGCAGCGCATCGTCCAGCGCCTGCAGCCGCGGGCTGGCGCTGCCATCGGGTTCACCCACGATCAGGCGGTTGCCAAAATGCTGTTTCACAAAGCCCGGCGCCTCCAGCGAGCAACTGGTGTGCACCACGCTGCCCAGCACCTGGCCGGCGGGAATGGCGCGGGCGATCGCGCCGCCAGGGTCCACCGACTCCAGCGTGCGCCCCTGGGCGGCACCGCCGCAGCCGTCGAGAAACCACCAGGGCACACCGTTCATGGCGGTCAGCACCACCGTCTGGGGGCCGATCAGCGGCGCCAGGGCGCGTGCCACCTCGGGCAGGCCGGGCGCCTTCACCGCGATGACCACCAGGTCCTGCACGCCCAAGGCGGCCGGGCTGTCGCTGGCGCGTACCGGGGTTGCCGCCACGCTGCCATCGGGGCGGCGCAGGCGCAGGCCGTGCTCCTGCAGGGCTGCCAGCGTGGCGCCGCGCGCCACCAGGCTGACCTCGCTGCCTGCCTGCGCCAGGGCCAGACCGATCCAGCCGCCAATGGCGCCGGCACCGTAGATACATGCTTTCATCGTCGGGTTGCTTTCTTTGTCGTGATCAGTAGCCGTTTGGGCTGGTCGCGGCGGCTTCGCCCGTGCGAAAGCGCGCTACCAGTTGCCTGGCCGCAGCGGCCAGCAGCATGGTATCGACGCCCACGGCCACGAACAGCGCGCCGGCCGCCAGCCAGTGGCGGGCCTGGGCTTCGTTGGTGGCCAGGATGCCGGGCGCCTTGCCCGCGCGCAGGATGCGCGCGATGCCTTCGGTGATGGCGGCTTGCACGTCGGGGTGGCCGGGGTTGCCCGGGTGGCCCATCGATGCGGACAGGTCCGCCGGGCCGATGAAGACACCGTCCACACCGGGCACGGCGGCAATCGCGTCCAGATTCTCCATGGCCTGCACGGTCTCGGCCTGTACCAGCAGGCACACCTGGGCATTGGCTTCGTGCACATAATTCGGGTAGGCCTGCCAGCGCGAGGAGCGCGCCAGGGCGCTGCCCATGCCGCGCACGCCGTCGGGGGCGTAGCGCGTGGCGCGCACCAGGTCGCGGGCCTGCCCGGCCGTGTCCACCATGGGCACCAGCAGGGTGGTGGCGCCGATGTCCAGGTACTGCTTGATCAGCGCGGTGTCGCCCACGGGCACGCGTGCAATCGCGTGGGGCGGCTGTGCACCGGCCGGCAGGGCGCTCGTGGCGCTGGCCACGGCCTGCAGCAGGTGCAGCTGCGAGCGCAGGTCATTGGGCGCGTGCTCGCCGTCGAGCAGCAGCCAGTCGTAGCCCGTGCCGGCCAGGATCTCCGTGCTGTAGGCATCGGCCAGGGCCAGCCACAGGCCGATCTGGGCACGGCCCTGGGCCATGGCCTGCTTGAAGGGGTTGATGGGGGTCTGCTGCATGGGTGTGCGTGTCCGTCGAGATGCAAGGCCGCCATCGTACGGCCTGTGCGCCGGGGCTGCAGGCCCCTGTTGCGACCGCTATAGTCACCAGCCCGCCTCCCTTCCTGCTCCACCACCCCACGCCATGGCCAAAGACAAATCCCTTTTCAGCTGCACCGAATGCGGTGGTACCAGTCCGCGCTGGCTGGGCAAGTGCCCGGCCTGCGGTGCCTGGAACACGCTGATCGAGCAGGTGGCCGACGCCGGGCCGGGCAAGAACCGCTACAGCACGCCGCAGTTCGCGGGCCTGGCGCAGGCCCAGGCGGTGATGCCGCTGTCGGCCATCGAGGCCAGCGACGTGGAGCGCACGCCCAGCGGCATCGACGAGCTTGACCGGGTGTTGGGTGGCGGCATCGTCGAAGGCGGCGTGGTGCTGATCGGCGGCGACCCGGGCATCGGCAAGTCCACCCTGCTGCTGCAGGCGCTCGACGCGCTGCAGCGCGTGGGCCTGCCCACGCTGTATGTGACTGGCGAGGAAAGCGGCGCCCAGGTAGCGCTGCGCTCGCGCCGCCTGGGGCTGGACCACAGCCAGGTCAATGTGCTGGCTGAGATCCAGCTCGAAAAGATCCTCGCCACCATCGACTCCATGCAGCCCGCCGTGGCCGTGATCGACTCCATCCAGACCGTGTACTCCGACCAGCTCACCTCGGCCCCGGGCTCGGTGGCCCAGGTGCGCGAATGCGCGGCCCACCTCACGCGCGCGGCCAAGGCCTCGGGCGTGGCCATCGTGCTCGTCGGCCATGTCACCAAGGAGGGCGCCCTGGCAGGCCCGCGCGTGCTCGAGCACATGGTGGACACGGTGCTCTACTTCGAGGGCGACACGCACAGCCAGTTCCGCCTGGTGCGCGCCATCAAGAACCGCTTCGGCGCGGTCAACGAGATCGGCGTGTTCGCCATGACCGAGAAGGGACTCAAGGGCGTGAGCAACCCCAGTGCCATCTTCCTGAGCCAGCACAGCGAGCCCGTGCCGGGCAGCTGCGTGATGGTCACCCTGGAAGGCACGCGCCCGCTGCTGGTGGAGATCCAGGCCCTGGTGGACAGCGGCGGTCCCAGCCCGCGGCGCCTCTCGGTGGGCCTGGACAAGGACCGCCTGGCCATGCTGCTGGCCGTGCTGCACCGCCACGCGGGCGTGGCCTGCATGGACCAGGACGTGTTCGTGAACGCGGTTGGCGGCGTGCGCATCAGCGAGCCTGCGGCCGACCTGGCGGTGATGCTGGCCATCACCTCCAGCCTGCGCGGCAAGGCGCTGCCGCGCGGCTTTCTGGCGTTCGGCGAGGTGGGGCTGGCGGGCGAGGTGCGGCCCGCGCCCCGCGGCCAGGAGCGCCTGAAGGAGGCTGCCAAGCTCGGCTTCAGCGTGGCCGTGGTGCCCAAGGCCAATGCGCCCAAGAAGCCCATCGAGGGCCTGACCATCCACGCCGTGGAGCGCGTGGAAGAGGCGATGAACGTGGTGCGGGAGATGGGCTGAGGGCCTTCGCCCTCTCAACCATCCTTCAGAAGGATTCCCAGTCGTCGTCCGAACCCTTGGCCTGCCTGGGGGCGGGTGCAGGTGCTGCTCCTCGGGGCTTGGGCGTGGGCGCTGCAGCGGGTGCCTGCAGCTTGCGCGGTGCGGCAGCGGCCGGGGCGCCCGCCACCCGCGTGGCCTCTGGCGCTGGCGATGGGGCCGCACGGGCTGCCACCGGAGCACGCACCGGTGCCGGCTTGGGTGCGGGGGCCTGGTAGCCCACATTAAACACCGACACCACCTCGGCCAGGCGCTGGGCCTGGTCCCGCAGCGACGAGGCGGCGGCAGCGGATTGCTCCACCAGTGCCGCGTTCTGCTGCGTCATCTGGTCGAGCTGGGTCACGGCCACATTCACCTGGGCGATGCCGTCGCGCTGTTCGGACGAAGAGGCCGTGATCTCGCCGATCAGGTCCGAGACGCGGCGCACGCTGCTGACGATCTCGTCCATGGCCTGGCCGGCCTGGGTGACCTGCTCGGAGCCCGTTTCCACCGACTCCACCGAGGCCGTGATCAGGCCCTTGATCTCCTTGGCGGCCTCGGCGCTGCGCTGCGCCAGGCCGCGCACCTCGCTGGCCACCACGGCAAAGCCGCGGCCCTGCTCACCGGCACGGGCCGCTTCCACCGCGGCGTTCAGCGCCAGGATGTTGGTCTGGAAGGCGATGCCGTCGATGGTGCCGATGATGTCGGCGATCTTGCGCGAGCTGTGGGTGATGGTCTGCATGCTGGTCACCACCTGGGCCACCACTTCGCCGCCGCGGCCCGCCGCCTGGGCGGCCGTGCTGGCCAGCTGGTTGGCCTGGCGCGCCGTGTCGGCGGACTGGGTCACCGTGGCGGTCAGCTGTTCCATGCTGGCGGCGGTTTCCTCCAGGTTGGCCGCCGTCTGCTCGGTGCGCGACGACAGATCGTGGTTGCCGGTGGCGATCTCCACCGAGGCGTTGGACATGGAGTCGACACCGCTGCGCACTTCCGAGACCAGGCCGCGCAGCTTCGCCGCCATCTGCGAGACCGAGCGCAGCAGGTGGCCGAACTCGTCCTGGCGATCGGTGTGGGCCTGCACGGTGAGGTTTCCGCCAGCGATCGCATCAGTCAGTTCCACCGCCTCGTTGAGCGGCCGGGTGATGGAACGCACCAGCAGGAAGGACAGCGCCAGGCCAAGGAGGAAGACCACGCCCTGGAGGGCCCATGCCAGCACCCGTGCGCGGCCCAGGGCGGCTCCGGCCTCCTGCTTGGCGGCGTCGCGCTGGCTCTGCTGCAGCTGCACGAAGGCCTCCAGGGAATCCACATAGCGGCCGATGGCAGCCAGGTATTTCGTTTCCACGAAGGCCTTGAAGGCAGCGGCATCACCGCCCTGCTTGATCTCGCGGGCCTGCTTGTTCAGTGCCAGCACGTTGGTGCGCTCGGCCGCCACGCGCTCCAGCGCGGCCTTGTCGGCCGGGCTGGTGGCCAGTTCAACCACCTTGGCCTGGATGGCCGAGATGCCGGTCACGCCCGCCTTCACACGGCCGTCGAACAGCGTGGTCAGGTCCGCATCGGGGGTGGCGTTGCTGGCCAGCACGCGCTCGCCCGTGGTTTCGGTCGCGCCCTTCCACTGCAGGGCCAGGGTGATGCGCTGGTCGTAGGACTGCAGCGAGACCATGGCTTCTGCCACGACACTGTCGGTCCGGGACTGCGCCCAGATGGAGACCACCAGCATGGCCCCCAGCAGGCCCACGATGGACCCCCACAGCTTGGGGGAAATGCGTATGTTGTCCAGTTTCATGGCTTGTGCTCCTGCAGGCGTCACCCGGCGTATCCGTTTGTATCAACCAGCGAGCGTAAACCGCAGCGCAGGGTTGCGCCATATGGCAGCCGCGTGCCTGCATTTGATGTAGCGTTTGCACAACGAAAGTGGGGCCGGACCCTCCCGGCGCAGGTTTTTGGGGGGGGGCCTGCAAGCACCCGGGCGGTCTGCGGTCTTCACGCATGACCCGTCCGCGCTGGCCATATGACAATACCGCCCATGAATTTTCGCAATATCGTTGTTCCGCTCGCCGCGGTGGGTGGCCTGGTGTTCGGCTTTGTGTCCTATGGATGGCCAGGGGTGGCGGCCGTGGGGGGCGGGCTCATGATGTGGGCCCTGCTGCACTTCACGCGCCTCATGAATGTGCTGAAAAAAGCGGCAGACCGGCCCATCGGCCACGTGGGCAGCGCCGTCATGCTCAATGCCAAGCTGCGCCCCGGGGTGAACCTCATGCATGTGGTGGCCATGACGCGCTCGCTGGGCCAGCTGCTGTCCGACGACGGCGCCCAGCCCGAGCTGTACCGCTGGACGGATGGCACCCGCTCGTTCGTGACCTGCGAGTTCAAGAATGGCAAGCTCGCGAAGTGGGAGCTGGTGCGCCCCGTGCAGGAGGAGGAAGTGCCCCAGGCGCCCGCTCCGGTGGCCGAGGTGCCGCCAGCCCCGTAAAATCGCTCTTTTGCGACCTACAGCAACCCAAAGGACCCCCATGAGCCCCGTAGTTCCCTCGATGGCCGACCGTGACGGCAAGATCTGGATGGATGGCCAGATGGTGGATTGGCGCGACGCCAAGATCCACGTGCTGACCCACACCCTGCACTACGGCTGCGGCGCGTTCGAAGGCGTGCGCGCGTACAAGACCGCTGATGGCACGGCCATCTTCCGCCTCGAAGAGCATACCGACCGACTGTTCAACAGCGCCAAGATCCTGCGCATGCAGATTCCTTTCAGCAAGGAAGAAGTGAACGAGGCCCAGAAGGCCGTGGTGCGCGAAAACAAGCTCGAATCGTGCTATCTGCGCCCATTGACCTGGATCGGCTCGCAAAAGCTCGGTGTTTCGCCCAAGGGCAACCAGATCCACCTGATGGTGGCGGCCTGGGCCTGGGGTGCCTACCTGGGCGAAGAGGGCATGAAGCGCGGTATCCGCGTCAAGACCAGCAGCTACACGCGCCACCATGTGAACATCACGATGACCCAGGCCAAGGCGGTGAGCAACTACACCAACTCCATCCTGGCCAACATGGAAGCCCTGGACGACGGCTACGACGAAGCCCTGCTGCTGGACAGCAGCGGTTTCGTGAGCGAGGGCGCGGGCGAGAACATCTTCGTGATCAAGAACGGCGTGATCTACACCCCGGACCTGTCGGCCGGTGCCCTGAACGGCATCACCCGCAACACCGTTTTCCACATCGCGAAAGACCTGGGTCTGGACATTGTGCAAAAACGCATCACCCGTGACGAGGTGTACATCGCCGACGAGGCGTTCTACACCGGCACCGCTGCCGACGACACGCCTATCCGAGAACTCGACCGCATCGAATTGGGTGCGGGATCGCGCGGCCCCATCACCGAGAAAATCCAGAACGCGTTCTTCGACATCGTGGGGGGTCGCAACCCCAAGTACGCCCACTGGCTCGCAAAGGTCTGAA
>NZ_JBKDTZ010000031.1:0-21510 GCF_046339755.1 Acidovorax sp.
GTCTGGATGGCCGTGAGTTCGCGCACGCCGGTGATGTCGATCACGGCGGGCGGCGACATCACGCCCAGCTTCATCAGGTCGTACAGCGTGGTGCCACCGGCCAGGTAGCGTGTGCCCTCGGGGGCGGCGGCCATGGCGTGCATGGCCTCGGCCGCCGTGGTGGCGCGGGAGTAGGCGAAGGGGCGCATGCTCAGGCCCTCCGCACCAGGGGAGCCGCCTGCTGGATGGCGCCCACGATGCCCACATAGGCGCCGCAGCGGCACAGGTTGCCGCTCATGTACTCGCGTATCTGCTCGGGCGTCTTGGCATGCCCTTCGCGCACGCAGGCGATGGCGGCCATGATCTGGCCCGGCGTGCAGTAGCCGCACTGCAGCGCATCGTGGTCGATGAAGGCCTGCTGCATGGGGTGCAGCGCGCCGCCGGGGCCCTCGATGCCCTCGATGGTGGTCACTGTGCGCCGGTCGGCCTGTGCCGCCAGGGTGAGGCACGAGGCCACGCGCTGGCCATCGAGGTGCACCGTGCACGCGCCACACTGGCCATGGTCGCAACCCTTCTTGGCGCCCGTGAGGGCGAGGTCTTCGCGCAGTGTGTCGAGCAGCGAGGTGCGGGCATCGACCACCAGGGCCACCGGCTGGCCGTTGACCTGCAGGCGGATGGGCAGCTCGTAGGCCGGCGTCGAAGCGCTGGTGGCCGGTGCGGCGTCGGCATCGAGGGCGATGCCGCCGGCCAGCGCGGCTGCGGCGCTGCCGAGGACCATTTCGCGGCGGTTGAGTTCGGGGCCTGCCAGGCCGCAGGGCGGGGCGTGGGTGGTGTCGTTGGAGGAGCGGGGCTTCATCGTCGTTTCCTGCTAGGGGGAAACCAGCCCAACAGCACGTGTGGCCATTGGCGGGTCGTGGTGGGGCGGATCGTATGATCGGCCCGAGCCCATGGGAAGTAGGCACTTGAAAGTGCCTCACTTACCGCGCGGAAACCGCCATGACCCAGCCCGACACCACCCACGCCCTCCATCGCCATCCGCTGCACAAGCACCCGCCCGCTGGCCCCACCGATCCGGAGCTCGACCAGCTGGTGCGCGAGATCATCGGCCGCGTGGCCGACAAATGGACCATGCTGGCGCTGGAGGTGCTGGCCGAGCACGGGCGCCTGCGCTTCACGCGCGTGGGTGAACTGGTGGGCGACATCAGCCAGAAGATGCTGACCAAGACCCTGCGCCAGATGGAGGCCGATGGCCTGGTGGTGCGCACCGTGTTCGCCGTGGTGCCGCCGCGCGTGGAGTACGAACTGACCGAACGCGGCCAGAGCCTGGGCGCGGCCTTTTGCGGGGTGTGGCTGTGGGCCGAGGAGCACCGCCAGGGCATCCTCGAATCGCGCAAGGCCTTCGAAGAAGGCGCTGGAGCGCCCTGAAATTCCGGATCAGGCAGGGCGCTGGCTTGAGCGGCCGCTACCCTTGGCTGGCAGGGTGTTCCAGGTGACGGGCTGCCACAGAGCCAGTTGCGCCAGGGCGGGGCTGGTGTTGACCAGGTCGGCGATCAAGTAGCGGTCGAGCTCGCGCAAAAAGACCTCGGTGGCCTGACGCAAGGCCACCTCCAGGCCGCAGCCGCCGGTCAGCACGCACTGGTTGTCCTCCCCCAGGCATTCGACCAGCGCGAAGTCGGCCTCCAGCCGGCGCACGACTTCGCCGAGCGAGAGCTTGCGCGGGTCGGCCGCCAGGCGCATGCCGCCATTGCGCCCGCGCACCGTGTCCACCCAGCCCGTCTTGCCCAGCGCCTGGGTCACCTTCATCAGGTGCGCCTGCGAGATGCCGAAGGCTTCGGTGATGTCGGCGATGGTCACCAGCGCATCGGTGCGCGAGGCCAGCACCAGCAGCACGCGCAGGGAATAGTCGGTGAAAACGGTCAGGCGCATGGGGCAGGGCGGTGGGGCATGGCGCCGGATTGTCTCAGCTGGCGTGCTGCACAGTGACCGGGCGGGTCAGCGCGTCGGCAAAGCCGTGGTTCACGTCGCGGTGGCCGGCCTCATCGGCGCGCACGGCCAGCACCACGTCGCGCAGGCGGGCATCGGCGGGCAGCTTCCAGTAGGCGATGGCGATGTCGGGGGCGGGCACGTTCTCCACCCGGCCTTCGTCGATCTCCGCCAGGTACAGCGTGTAGCTGACCACGGCCTGTTCCTCGAAGTAGCCGACCAGGCGGTGCGCCGTGCGCGAAGAGACCAGGTACAGCGCGAAGAAGCAGACGAAGAACACGGCCTGGGTGAGCAGGATCACCGCGCGCTCGAACCAGCTGGGCCGGGCGATCTCGATGAAGGTCATGAGGTGCATGCGCTCGTTCTCGGCTTCGTCCAGCAGGGTGCGGATCCAGCCTGCGTCGTCCACCATCCAGCGAAGGCAGCGCAGGTGCACGAGCATGCCGCCTACCATGCCGGGCACGGCGGCCACCGTCTCCAGCACGATGGCGCGGTTGCCATAGCGCTTGGCGAAAAAGGTGTCGGCAAAGAAGCGCAGTGCCAGGGTGATGGCCAGGGCCACGCGGTCCGAGAGGCCGTGGGCGTGGTGGTGGGCATCGAGGCTGCGGGCGGAATCGGGGGTGTGGGTATCGGTGTTCATGCTTGCATTCCAGTGGTGGCGCCGGGATGAAAGGCCAGGATCCTGGATGGCTTGTGTCTACCGCGCCGCGTAAACATGTATTTAATGTATATCTTTAAATGGTCGGCGTCAAGGACACCGTAGCAGCTCTGGCGTCCAGTCTCAGGATTTCAGCCGAAGCCGGGCCAAAAGAGGCGCACCGAATACGTTCACGAACAGGCCCACCATGAGCAGGGCGCCGCCTGCGAAATGCACTGGCTGCAGCGCCTCGCCAAAGGCGATCCAGCCCGTGGTCAGCCCCACCAGGGGCACGAGCAGCGTGAAGGGCGCGACGCGGTTGACCGGGTAGCGCGCCAGCAGGTAGGTCCACACGCCATAGCCGAACAGCGTGGCCGCCCAGGCCAGGTAGGCGACCGAGGCGAACGAGGCCCAGCTGAAGCCCTGCAGCGCTGCCACGATTGCATCCGGCCCCTCGATCAGGCCCGACAGCGCCAGCAGCGGCAGCGGCGGCACCAGGCTGGCCCAGACCACGAAGGCCAGCTGGTTCATGGGCCCGTAGCGGCCCACGGCGCGGCTCACCAGGTTGCCGCAGGCCCACATGGCGGCGGCGGCCACGGTGAGCAAAAAGCCCAGCAGCGGCATCGATGCGCCATGCGCGCTACCGATCAATGCCAATCCCCCGGCTGCGAGCAGCAGGCCCGCGAGCTGGCTGCCCTGCCAGCGCTCGCGCAGCCACAGCACCGTGAGCACCAGCGTGAAGAACGACTGCGACTGCAGCACCAGCGAGGCCAGCCCCGAGGGCATGCCCACGTGGATGGCGCTGAACAGAAAGGCGAACTGCCCCACCGACATGGTCAACCCGAAGACCAGGTACAGCTGCAATGGCACCTTGGGTGCCTTGAAGAGCAGCAGCGCGGGGAAGGCCGCGAGCATGAAGCGCAGCGCCCCCAGCAGCAGTGGCGGCACGCCGGCCAGGCCGACCTTGATGACGGCGAAGTTGACGCCCCAGACCAGGATGACGAGCAGCGCCAGACCCAGGTCGCGCGGGCGCAGGGAAGCAGTTGGGGTCATGGGGCGACCCCTGGGGTTGCGGGAAGGGCGGTGGGGCAGGTCAGGCGGAACATGCCGGAATCTTAGGCCCCCGGCCGCCGGCCCGCCATGCGCGCGCGAGACGACCGAGGGTCAGAATCGGACATTCACCCCGGGTCGATCACGATGGCGCGGAAATCGTTCACATTGGTCATCGTGGGTCCGGTCACCACCGCGTCGCCCAGTGCACCGAAAAAGCCATGGCCATCGTTGCGCGCCAGCGCATCGGCGGGTCGTATGCCCAGGGCCTGCGCGCGCTGCAGCGTGGTGGGCGTGATCTGGGCGCCCGCGATTTCCTCCTGCCCGTCCACGCCATCGGTATCGCCCGCCAGCGCATGGATGCGCGGGTGGCCCTGCAACGCCAGCGCCATGGACAGCAGGCATTCCACATTGCGCCCGCCGCGCCCGTCGCCACGCACGGTGACCGTGGTCTCCCCACCCGAGAGCAGCACGCAGGGTGCGGCAAACGGCTGGCCGCGCTGTGCGACCTGCAGGGCCATGCCGGCCAGCACCCGACCCACGTCGCGCGCCTCGCCTTCGAGTGCGTCACCTAGGATGTAGGGGGTGTAGCCTGCCTGGCGGGCTACCTCGGCCGCAGCCTCCAGCGCCATCTGCGGTGTGGCCACCATGCGCACCTCGCCGCGTGCCAGGTGCGGGTGGCTGGGTGGGGGCGATTCGCCCTGGCCAGACTCCAGCACCTCGCGCACGGCGGGTGGCAGCGCGATGCCGTAGCGGCGCACGATGTCCAGTGCATCGGCGCAGCTTGTGGGGTCGCCCACCGTAGGGCCCGAGGCGATGTCCATGGGCGCATCGCCGGGCACGTCCGACAGCAGCAGTGTCAGCACGCGCGCCGGGTGGCAGGCCAGTGCCAGGCGACCGCCCTTGATGGCCGAGAGGTGGCGGCGCAGGCAGTTCATCTCGGCAATGGTGGCGCCCGATTGCAGCAGGGCGCGGTTCACCTCCTGCTTCATGGCCAGGGTGATGCCGGGCAGCGGCAAAGGCAGCAGGGCCGAGCCGCCGCCCGAGATCAGGCACAGCACCAGGTCGTCCTCGCGCAGGCCGGCCACGGTGCTGTCCAGCATGCGCTGCGCGGCGGCCATGCCGGCGGCGTCGGGCACAGGGTGGGCGGCCTCCACGATCTCGATCTGCCGGCAGGGAACGGCGTAGCCGTAGCGTGTGACGACCAGACCCGATAGCAGTCCGTCCCAGTGGTCCTCCACCGCCCGCGCCATCGCGGCCGAGGCCGTGCCCGCGCCGATGACCACCAGGCGGCCGGTGCCCAGGTCCGTGCGGGATGGCAGGTGCGGAGGCACGCACAGCGCGGGCTGGGCGCTGGCAATGGCCGCGTCGAACATGCGGCGCAGCAGCGCCTGCTGCGCGGCCATCAGCGCGCGGCCGGCTGGCCGATCTCGAAATGCGCCAGGGTCTCCAGCGCCCGCACCAGGGCCGAGTGGTCCCAGGCCGCGCCACCGTGGGCCACGCAGCTGTTGAACAGCTCCTGCGCGGTGGCCGTGTTGGGCAGGGCCACGCCCAGGGCCCGGGCACTGGCCAGGGCCAGGTTCAGGTCCTTCTGGTGCAGCTCGATGCGGAAACCGGGGTCGAAGGTGCGGCGCAGCATGCGCTCGCCATGCACTTCGAGGATCTTGGAGGAGGCGAAGCCACCCATCAGCGCCTGTCGCACGCGCGCCGGGTCGGCACCGGCCTTGGCGGCGAACACCAGCGCCTCGGCCACGGCCTCGATGTTGAGCGCCACGATGATCTGGTTGGCCACCTTGGCGGTCTGCCCGTCGCCGTTGCCGCCCACCAGGGTGATGTTCTTGCCCATCAATTCGAACAGCGGCTTGACGCGCGCGAACGCCGCGTCCGGCCCGCCCACCATGATGGACAGCGTGGCGTTCTTCGCGCCCACCTCGCCGCCCGAGACCGGCGCGTCGAGGTAGTCGCAGCCCAGGGCGTTGATGCGCTGCGCGAAGTCCTTGGTGGCGATGGGCGAGATGGAGCTCATGTCCACCACGGTCTTGCCCTTGCTGAGGCCGGCCGCCACGCCGCTCTCGCTGAACAGCACGTCCTCGACATGCGGGGTGTCGGGCACCATGGTGAAGACGATGTCGGCCCGCTCGGCCACGCCGCGCGCCGTGACGCACTGGGTGGCTCGGCTTTCGGCAATGGCGGGCGGCACACGGCCGCGGGTGTGCACGAAGAGCTGGTGGCCGGCCTGGATGAGGTGCTGGGCCATGGGCGCGCCCATGGTGCCAAGGCCGATGAAACCGATCTTGAGGGAGGTGCTGGTCATGGGAGTGTGTCCTTGAAAGTCATGCGTGGGTCAGGGCCGTGCGCCAGCCCAGGCCGGCCTCGGTGGTGGTCGCGGGCTTGTACTCGCAGCCGATCCAGCCCGTATAGCCGATGGCGTCGATGTGCTTGAAGAGCCAGGCGTAGTTGATTTCGCCGGTGCCCGGCTCGTTGCGGCCCGGGTTGTCGGCCAGCTGGATGTGGGCGATGCGCGGCAGGTGCTTTTGCAGCGTGGCGGCCAATTCGCCCTCCATGCGCTGGGCGTGGTAGATGTCGTACTGCACGAAGGCGTTGCTGGCATCCACCTCGTCCAGCAGATCGAGCGCCTGGGCCGTGGTGTTCACGAAGAAGCCAGGGATGTCATGGGTGTTGATGGGCTCCACCAGCAGGCGCAGCCCGGCCTGGCGCAGTTCCTGCGCGGCAAAGCGCAGGTTCTCCACCAGCGTGCGGCGCAGCAGCGCAGGGTCCGCTCCTTCGGGCGCCTTGCCCGCCAGGCAGTTGAGCTGGTTCACGCCCAGGGCCTGGGCATAGGCGATGGCCTGGGCCACACCCGCGCGGAACTCGGCCTCGCGCCCTGGCAGGCAGGCGATGCCGCGCTCGCCTGCACCCCAGTCGCCCGCAGGCAGGTTGTGCAGCACCAGCTGCAGGCCATGGGCGTCGAGCTGGGCGCGGATTTCTTCGGCCGGCCAGGCGTAGGGGAACAGGAATTCGACCGCGGTGAAGCCGGCGCGCGCGGCGGCGCTAAAGCGGTCTATGAAAGGCAGCTCGGTGAAGAGCATGGTCAGGTTGGCGGCAAATCGGGGCATGTCGGTCTTTCGTTGCTTGTTCAATCCAGCAGGCCGGCGAGTTCGAGGCCGGCGCGCCCGCCAGGGTGGCGGCAGTCGATGGCCTCGAACACGTTGACCTTGTCGATCTCGGTGCCCATGGCGATGTTGGTGACCTTCTCCAGGATCACCTCCACCACCACCGGCACGCGGTGCTCGCGCGCCAGGGCCAGGGCCTCGCTGAGGGCGCCGGCGATCTTCTCGGGGTCGGTCACGCGCAGCGAGCGGCAGCCCAGGCCCTGCACCACGGCCTGGTGGTCCACGCCATAGCTGCGCAGGTCGCCCTCGCCCGGTGCCACGTTCTGGTTCTCGAACGCCAGCTGCACGCAGTAGTCCATCTCGAAGCCGCGCTGCGCCTGGCGGATCAGGCCCAGGTAGCTGTTGTTCACCAGCACCTGCACATAGGGCAGGTTGAACTGCGCGCCCACGGCCAGCTCTTCCATCAAGAACTGGAAGTCGTAGTCGCCCGACAGGCCCACCACCGTGCGCGTGGGGTCGGCCGCCACCACGCCCAGTGCGGCGGGAATGGTCCAGCCCAGCGGGCCGGCCTGGCCGCAGTTGATCCACGGGCGCGGGCCGTAGACGTGCAAAAACTGCGCGCCCGCGATCTGGCTCAGGCCGATGGTGCTCACGTAGATGGTGTCGCGCGGCAGCACGGCATTCATCTCCTCGTACACGCGCATGGGCTTGATGGGGGTCTCGGTGAAGTGCGACTTGCGGTGCATCAGCGCCTTGCGCTCGGCGCAGCGGCCGGCCCAGTCGCCGCGCTCGGGCAGGCCGCGGGCGTCCCGGCGCTCGCGCGCCACTTGCACCAGCAGCTGCAGTGCGGCATGGGCGTCGCTGACGATGCCGTAGTCGGGGTTGAACACGCGGCCGATCTGCGTGGGCTCGATGTCGATGTGCACGAACGTGCGCCCCTTGCAGTACACCTCGGGCGAACCGGTGTGCCGGTTGGCCCAGCGGTTGCCGATGCCCATCACGAAGTCGCTGGCCAGCAGGGTGGCATTGCCGTAGCGGTGGCTGGTCTGCAGGCCGCACATGCCGGCCATCAGCGGGTGGTCGTCAGGGATGGCGCCCCAGCCCATGAGCGTGGGGATCACGGGCACGCCGGTGAGCTCGGCAAACTCCACCAGCAGGTCGGCCGCATCGGCGTTGATGATGCCGCCGCCGGCCACGATGAGCGGGCGCTCGGCGGCCTCCAGCATGTCCAGGGCCTTTTCCACCTGTTTGCGTGTAGCGGCGGGCTTGTAGACAGGGAGCGGCTCGTAGGTGTCGATGTCGAACTCGATCTCGGCCATCTGCACGTCGAAGGGCAGGTCGATCAGCACCGGCCCCGGCCGGCCCGAGCGCATCAGGTGGAAGGCCTGCTGGAAGGCGCGCGGCACCAGGGCCGGCTCGCGCACCGTCACGCTCCACTTGGTCACGGGCTTGGAGATGGACTCGATGTCCACCGCCTGGAAGTCTTCCTTGTACAGCCGTGCACGCGGTGCCTGGCCGGTGATGCACAGGATGGGGATGCTGTCGGCGATGGCCGAGTACAGCCCGGTGATCATGTCGGTGCCGGCCGGCCCGCTGGTGCCCACGCACACGCCGATGTTGCCGGCCTTGGCGCGGGTATAGCCTTCGGCCATGTGCGAGGCGGCCTCGACGTGGCGGGCCAGGATGTGGGTGAGCGACTGGCGTTCGCGCAGCGCGGCATACAGCGGGTTGATCGCCGCGCCGGGCACGCCGAAGAGCTGGGTGATGCCCTCCTTTTCCATCACCAGAACGGCGGCCATGGCGGCCGTCATCATTGCCATTGCGGGGTCTCCTGTCAGGGGTTGATTGGTCGATGGACTGGATGCTCCGCCCAATGGCCGCTGCCCGGAACCCGCATCCAGGGCATTAGCGTTATTCCCTTTTGGAATGCAATCGGCGGCGGGGCGCTGCCCATAATCGATTCATGGATCGCCTTCTCGGAGTCAAACTGTTCGTGCGCGTGGTGGACCTGGGCTCTTTCAGCAAGGCTGCGGCCGAGATGGGCGTGGGCCAGCCTTCGGCCACCAAGCTCGTGGCCCAGCTCGAAAAGCAGTTGGGCTCGCGCCTGCTGCACCGCAGCACGCGCGGCGTGTCGCCCACCGAGATCGGCCGCCTGTACTACGACAAGTGCAAGCTCATCACCCACCATGTCGAAGAAGCCGAGACCGTGGCCGCGCTGCTGCAGTCGCAGGTGCAGGGGGGCTTGCGCATCAGCACTTCGGTGGCCTTCGGGCGGCGCGTGCTGGTGCCGCTGGTGATGCGCTTCATGCGCGAGAACCCGCGCCTGCAGATCGACCTGGTCTTCGAGGACCGCTATGTGAACCTGGTGGAGCAGGGCATCGATGTGGCCATCCGCATGGGGCGCCTGGCCGATTCGACGCTGGGCGCGCGCTACCTGGGGCTCAACCCCTGGGTGCTGGTGGCTTCGCCCGGCTACTTGGCGCAGCGCGGCATGCCGGCCGCGCCGGCCGACCTGGCCCGGCACGATGCGCTGATCTACAGCACCGTGCAGGGCGATGCGCGCTGGCATTTCAGCAACGGAACAGGCGTGGCGCATGCGGTGCCGGTGGCGGGGCCGCTGCGCTCCAACAACCTCTCGGCCCTGCTGGCCGCCGCGCGCGGGGGCATGGGCATCGCTGCGCTGCCGACCTATGTGGCGCATGGCTCTCTCGAAAGTGCCGCCGTCGTGCCGCTGCTGCCCGGCTGGACCCTGCCGCCGCAGGAGATCCACGCCGTCTACCCCTCGCCGCGCATGGTGCCGGCCAAGGTGGTGAGCTTCATCGAATGGCTGCAGCAGCAGATGGGCGAGCGCTGGTGGGCAGCGCAGGGGGTAGACGCGTCTCCCTGAAATGAAGCACCCCCTGAGTCGCTTCGCGCCGTCACCCCTCTCTCGACTCGCTGCGCGAGTCGGGAGGGGGACGCCCCCGGTGCGGCGGGGCGGCCCTTGCACGGGGGCGCTGGCTTTTGGGCGCGCCAGTTTCATGCACTGCGATCGGCGCGTAGCGCGGTGAGCAGGCGAAAAGAAGCTACGCTTGAGGTTCCTTCATCGACTTGCCGCGGCCACTCCGCCGCTTTCTCGACCATGCGTGAGACCATCCAGACCCTCGAACCTTCCATGATCCACGAGGTCGCCAATGCCGGCCTGGGCCGCGACGATGTGCTGGCCTTCTGGTTCGGCGAGAGCGACGAGGTCACGCCCGAGGTGGTGCGCAACGCGGCCATCGAGTCGCTGCAGCGTGGCGAGACCTTCTACAGCCACAACCTGGGCCTGCCCGCGCTGCGCGAGGCGGTGGCGCGCTACACCAGCACGCTGCATCCGGCGGTGGACGCGGGCCGCATCGCCATCACCTCGGGCGGCGTCAGCGCGCTGATGCTGGCCGTGCAGACCCTGGTGGATGCCGGCGACGAGGTGGTGGTGGTCACGCCGGTGTGGCCCAACCTGGTGGCGCAGCCGGTGATCCTGGGGGCGCGCGTGCGCACCCTGCCGCTCACGGCGGCCGATGGGCAGTGGACGCTGGATCTGGACGCCCTGTGCCAGGCCGTGACCGCCAAGACCCGGCTGCTGATCGTCAACGCCCCCAACAACCCCACCGGCTGGACGCTGACGCGCGCCGAGCAGCAACGCATCCTGGACCACTGCCGCAGCACGGGCACCTGGATCCTGGCCGACGAGGTCTACGAGCGCCTGTACTACGAGCCCACCGAGAACCGCTGCGCGCCGAGCTTTCTCGACATCGCCAGCGCCGACGACCGGCTGGTGGTGGCGCACAGCTTTTCCAAGAGCTTTCTCATGACAGGCTGGCGCCTGGGCTGGCTGGTGCTGCCGCCTGCGCTGGTGGACGGCATCGCCAAGGTCATCGAATTCAACACCTCGTGCGCGAGTGTGTTCACCCAGCGCGCCGGCCTGGCCGCGCTGGAGCACAGTGCCGAGATCACGCCGCGCGTGGTGGCCCAGCTGCAGACCTGCCGCGACACGCTGGTGCCGCTCCTGGCCCAGGTGCCGGGCGTGAAGGTGGTGGCCGCGCGCGGCGGCATGTACGCCTTCTTCCAGATCGAAGGCGTCACCGATTCGCTGGCCCTGGCCAAGCGCCTGGTGGCCGAGGCCGGCCTGGGCCTGGCGCCCGGCAATGCCTTTGGCGCCGAAGCGCAGGGCTGGCTGCGCTGGTGCTTCGCCTCCCAGGACCCGGCGCGCCTGGTCGAAGGCGTGCGCCGCCTGCGCACCTGGCTGGAAGCCAACCCGGCGCGCTGACTCCCGTTACTGGGCGTCGGGCTGCTGCGAAGGGTGCGCCTGCTGGAAGGCCGGCAGCGCCTGGCAGCGTCCGTCGATGGCCACGAGCGTGGGGTAGGGCGACAGGTCCACCTCGAAGCGGCGGGCATTGAACAACTGGGGCACCAGGCAGCAGTCCGCGATGGTGGGGGTGTCGCCAAAGCAGAACTTGCCGGCGCCGCTGCCGGTAGCGGTGAGTTCCGCCTCCAGCGCCGCAAAACCTTCGGCGATCCAGTGCTTGATCCAGTCGCTCTTGGCGGCCTCGGCCACCCCCAGCGTGCCGCTCAGGTACTTGAGCACGCGCAGGTTGTTGAGCGGGTGGATCTCGCAGGCCACCACCAGCGCCAGCTGGCGCACGCGCGCGCGGTCGGCCGCCGCAGCGGGCAGCAGGGGCGTGCCGGGGTACTGCTCTTCCAGGTATTCGAGGATGGCCAGCGACTGGCTGATGCGCATGCCGTCCTCGCCGAACACGGGCACCAGGCCCTGTGGGTTGATGGCCTTGTACTCGGGTTTCAGGTGCTCGCCGCCATCGCGCACCAGGTGCACGGGGATCTGGGTGGCCGTGAGGCCCTTGAGGTTGAGCGCGATGCGCACCCGGTAGGCGGCCGAGCTGCGGAAATAGGTGTAGAGAATGCGGTCCATGGCCGAATGATAGGGCTAGCCAAGAGCGAGGTAGACCCGGCCGCCATCGATGCGCACGGGATAGGTGCGCACCGCATCGGTCACGGGCTGGCAGGTGGGCGCGCCGCTGCGCACATCGAACTTGCCCTGGTGCAGCGGGCACTCGATCTCATGCCCGTCCAGAAAGCCGTCGCACAGCCGGGCGTGGCCGTGGGTGCACAGGTTGTCGGTGGCGTAGACGGTGCCGTCCACGCCGTAGAGCGCGATGTCGCGCCCGCCGACCGCCAGGCCGATCACGTCGTCCTGCGGCACCTCGTCGAAGGCGGCCGCATCGGTCCATTGCAGGGTGGTGCTCGTATCGCTCATGGTCGTTTTCCTAGATGGGGTAGATGATCGAGTTGGGGATCATTTCGCTGTCGAAGACAACGAGCTTCTTCGCGAACTTCAGGCCTTCGGGCGTGCGCACCACCTCGTCGATGTAGCGGCCCACGTTGAACACCGTGGAGACCTGCGACAGCTTGGTGCGCAGCACTGCGTAGTTGGCTTCGCAGTGGATGCGCTCGCCCTCCACCCGACGCACCACGGGCGCACCGATGATGTGGCGCTGGTAGTAGGGGTCGTGGAACAGGGTTTCCTTGATCCCGTAGACCCGGTCGCGCAACATGCCCTTGCTCTCGAACGAGAGCGTGGCCAGCGGAAAGCCGCGCTCTTGGTTCTCGCGCGGCTGCAGGCGGTAGCTGCAGTCGTCGGTGAAGAAGCCGGGCCACAGGTCCCAGTCGCCCGAATCCACGGCGCTCGCGTAGTCGGCATAGAGCTGGGTGAGGGCGTAGTAGGTGGCGAAGTCCATCTCAGCCCCCTGCCTTGTCCTGGGGTGCGTCGCCGTCCTCCATGACCTCACGCCAGTATTGGTACATGCCGCGGATCAAGGTCTCGGTCACCATGTGGTCGGTGTTGCCCACCTCGCGCCCGCCCAGTTCGGCCAGCGCGCGGTGAAAGGGTTTTTGCTCGAAGCCTTGCTGCGAGAATTCGATCACCTCGCCATCGTCGGCCGAGACGAATCCCGCAGGGCCGAACAGGTTGGCCTGGCGCAGCCGGAGCTGGGTCATCTCCTGGGTGTCGTCCGCAAAGCCGAAGTGGGTCCACACGAAGTCGAAGGCGCCATGGCCTGAGGGCTGGATGTGGCGCGTGGAGACGCTGTTGACCTGCTGCTGCAGGATGACGCTGGGGAACAGCGTCATCATCACCGCCGTGGGCCCGCCCCACCAGGGCTCGGGCACGATGTCGAGGAAGCGCGGGTCTTCGAGCTGCATGCTCTCCTTGAAGCTCGACACCTGCGTGACCTGGCCCGCCTTGCCCGCCTGGCCGCGCGTGGAGACCATGGCCGCGTGGCGGTGGCGCGCATCCATCCTGAGCTCGCTCTTGTTGTCCGCGCGCCAGAGCCCGAAGGTCACGAACCAGGTGTGCAGCAGTTCGGGGTGGTAGGGGTCCTTGATGTTTTCCTGCATCAGCTTCCAGTTGCCGGGAATGCGCTGGCGGCTGTAGCCCAGCAGGGTGAGCTGGCGACCGTTGAACAGGCGGTCGAAGTAAGCGAGGATCTCGGGTCCGAGAAAATCCTCGAACGATTCCACTCCGTGATCGAACGAGGCGAACACCACGCCGCCGCGTGTGGCCACCTTCAGCCGGTTGAGCCCATGGTCGGCAGGGTTGAAGTCCGCCGGCATGCCGCCGTGGACCTTGCCGTCCTGCTTCACGCCGCGGCGGAACGGCACGCCCTGCAGCTCGCCCTTGAGGGTGTAGTTCCACTGGTGGTAGGGGCAGACCAGTTCCTTGCGGTTGCCCGAGCGCTCGCGGCAGAACTGCATGCCCCGGTGGGCACAGACGTTCTCGATCACGTTGATGCCGCCCTCGGCATCGCGCACCAACACGACCGAGCGCTCGCCAATCACCGTGCGCTTGAAGTCGCCCGCGTTCGGGATCTCGGCCTCCAGTCCCACGTAGCACCAGTGCTTCTGGTAGAAGAAGCGTTCAAGCTCCTTGCGGTGCAGTTCCTCGTCGGTATAGACCTTGAAAGGCACACGGCTGGTGCCCGGGCCCTCCCACCTGGCCTGCGCCGGGAAGATGGTGGCGGGTTCACTGTTCATGCCTGTCTCCTTGTTGTGGGTAGGGTTCAGAGCCGCTCTTCGCGCCACAGGCCCAGGGCCTTCTGCACGGGGCGGTCGGAATAGGAAAAGAGAACGCTGTCGGCCCGGGTGCGCAACGCCAGCGTGTGCCAGGACGGTACGACGAAGACGTCACGCTCCTCGAAGCGATAAACCTGGCCTTCGATCTCGGCTTCGCCACCGCCCTCCAGGCACACATACACCGTGCCATCGGTGCAGCGCCGGGGCCGGGTGGCGAAGCCGGCTGGCAGCCACTGGGCGAAAGTGCCCATGGTGGGCATGGGCGACGCGCCGGTGGCCGGGTTCACGAAGCGCTGCTTGAAACCCAGGTGCGCGTCTGGCGTGCCCTGGGCCAGGGTCTGCAGTGCTGCCCGGATCTGCGCGTAGGGGTAGATGAACAGGCGGGTCGGGTCGCCAGGCTGCGGCGGCGCCTCGTCCATGGGCAGCATGTTCATGCCGTAGCGCGCCAGGGCATCGCCCTCGGGCCGCTCCACGCCCTGCGAGCGTTCCAGCGACTTCTCGGCAAAGCCCGCATCCAGGAAGCGCACCAGCGGAATGTCCAGGCCGTCGAGCCAGACCACGGGCTCGCTGCCCAGGTTGCCGTGGTCGTGCCAGGTCCAGG
Source organism: Acidovorax sp. (assembly GCF_046339755.1). GTDB lineage: Bacteria > Pseudomonadota > Gammaproteobacteria > Burkholderiales > Burkholderiaceae_C > Acidovorax. The sequence goes on from NZ_JBKDTZ010000031.1 coordinate 14,471, forward strand.
CCGGGGTGATGATGAAGTCGCCGCGGCGCATGGTCACGCGCTCGCCGTTGACTGCCGTGTAGGCGCCTTCACCGTCGAGCACCAGGCGCAGGGCCGATTGTGTGTGGCGGTGCGCGGGCGCCACCTCGCCCGGCAGGATGAGCTGCAACCCCGCATACAGCGACTGCGTGATGCACGACTGCCCGCGCAGGCCCGGGTTCTCGAGGATCAGCACACGGCGCTCGGCCTCTTCGGCGCTGATCAGCCGCCCCGCCTCCAGCACCTGGTCGCGCACGGCCGCGTAGGACCAGCGGTGCGGCACGGCCGGCGAGCGTGGCCGGGGCGGCACCAGTGCGCCCAGCACCTCCCACAGCGGGGTCATGCTGTCGCCGCCGATGCGCTCGTAGTAGGCCTTGCGGGCGGCCAGGGTCTCTGCGGAATGGGTTCGAGGCTGTTCCATGGGGCTTCCTTGGGCGGTCACGTGCCACTGGCGTAGAAGGCGTCTGCATAGATGTGCTCAGGCAGCACGCCCCGGCGGCGCACAAGCAGCGCGGTGGCCTCCACCATCGGGGGCGCGCCGCACAGGTAGGCGCGAAAGCTGGCCAGGCGGGGCCAGTCTGCGGCGATGGCCTCGGTGACCAGGCCGCTGCGGCAGCCTGGCGCGCGGCCCGAGGCCAGCACGGTGTGCACCGTGAGGGCCGGGTGCGCGCGCTGCAACGCGGCCAGCCAGTCCAGGCCGTAAACGTCGCGCTCCGAGCGCACACCAAAGTACAGGTGCACCGGGTTGTGCATGCCCGCCGCGAGCGCGCCGCGCACGATGGACAGGATGGGCGCGAGGCCCGTGCCGCCCGCCGCGCAGAGCATGGGACCGTCGTGCCGGCGGCGCAGGTAGGCCGAGCCGAGCGGGCCGCTCACGCGCACGGTGTCGCCCACCTTCAGGCCCTGGGCGATGTAGCCGGTGACGCGCCCCTCGGGCACCAGCCGCACGTGGAATTCCAGCTCGCCATCGCCCGCCAGCCCCGCCATGGAGTAAGGGCGCGCATGCGCGGGCGTGAACTGCAGCTGCGCGTACTGGCCGGGCGAGAAGTCCAGGGGCTTGGCCGGCTGCAGGCGCAGGCGCTTGATGTCGTGGGTGGCGTCTTCTATGGCGATCACCGTGGCCTTGAGGGTGCGCGCGGTGTGCACCACCACCTCGTCGGGCTCGGCGATCTCCACCGTGCAGGGCTCGGTCACAAAGGTCTGGCAGGCCAGCACGTAGCCGCCATCGTCCCCGGCCACCGTGCCCAGGGGGCGCTGGGCTTCACGGCCCGCGTCGAGCACCGTGCCATCGACCACCTTGCAGCGGCAGGTGCCGCAGCGCCCGGCCATGCAGCTGTACGACACGGGCACGTCGTGGGCGCGCAGGGCCTCCAGCAGGTTCACGCCAGGGGCGACATGCAGGGTGCGCCCGAGCGGGCGGACTTGGATTTCCATCGTGCGTTGTCTCTTGCGGTCGCAATGTTCTTGTGCGGCGGATGATCCGGGGCGCCAGAAAATCAGTCAACGCGATGGTGTGAATGTTGAATATCATTGAAATCAATATTCATGAAGGCAGGCCATGGAACTCAAGGACATCGACCTCAACCTGCTGGTGGTCTTCAACCAACTGCTGGCCGAGCGCAAGGTCTCCAAGGTGGCCGAGAACCTGGGCCTGGGCCAGCCCGCGGTGAGCAATGCCCTGGCGCGCCTGCGCCGGCAGTTCGACGACCCCCTGTTTCTGCGCACCGCCAGCGGCATGCAGCCCACGCCGTTCGCCGAGCAGCTGGCCGAGTCGGTGGGCTATGCGCTGGGCATGATCCATGGCGCCGTCAATGCGCGCAACGCCTTCGACCCTGCCAGCAGCCAGCGCAGCTTCACGGTGGGCATGACCGATATCGGCGAGATCTATTTCCTGCCCCAGCTCATGCAGCGCATCGGCGAGCTGGCGCCCGGCGTGGGCATCAGCACAGTGCGCAACACCGCCGTGAACCTCAGGGACGCGATGGAAGCCGGCCAGGTGGACCTGGCCATCGGCCTCTTGCCGCAGCTCAAGGCCGGCTTTTTCCAGCGCCGGCTGTTCGAGCAGGACTACGTGTGCCTGTTGCGCGCCGACCACCGGCTGGCGCAGCGCCGCCAGCTGCGCCTGGCCGACTTCTTCGCGGCCGAGCATGTGGCCATCGTCTCGGCCGGCACCGGCCACGGCCAGGTCGACGAGATCCTGGACCGGCACACGCCCCAGCGGCGCGTGAAGCTCAAGGTGCCGCACTTCGTGGCCATCGGCCACATCCTGCAGTCCACCGACCTCATCGCCACCGTGCCCGAGCGGCTGGCCGCGCGCATGGTGGAGCCGTTCGGCCTGGCGGCGCGGCCGCATCCCGTCCAACTGCCGCGCATCGCCATCAACCTGTTCTGGCATGCCAAGTACCACAAGGACCCGGCCAACCAGTGGCTGCGCACCCTGGTGTTCGACCTGCATTCGGACTATGCAGGCGGCTCGGTTCAGTAGCGGTCGTCGTCTGTTCTGTTGCCCCAGGTGCCGACATTGGCAGACTTGAGCAGCGGTGACGCCTGGCCTGCGAGGGCCAGCTCATCCGCCGCGGCCATGAGGTCCGGGCCGAAGCGGGCCATGGCCTTGGCCGTGAGCCGGGCCGATGGCCCCGCGATGACCAGCACGCCGGTAGTGGGCTCGCCCTTGCGGCGCACGGGCGCGGCCATGGAGCTCATGCCGGGCGCATAGCCGTCCTGGATCAGGCTGTAGCCGCGCCGGGCGTGGGCGTTCAGGGCCGTCTGCAGCGCCTTGAGCGAGGTGGGCGCATTGGGCCCGAACTGGCGCGGGCTGCCCAGGCCCTGCTTCGACACACGCGCGGCGGCCTCGTCCTCGGGCAATGTCATGAGCCAGGCGTGGCCTGCGGCGCTGCACGACAGGCGCAGGTCGATGCCCATGTCCGGGTCGTACAGCAGGCCCGAGCGGGCGCCCTGTGCCTTGGCCACCAGCGTGAGCCGGTCGCCGTCCACGATGGCCAGGCGCACCAGTTCCTCGGTGGTGCGCGCGAGCCGGTCGATCACCGGCTGGGCGATGTCCACCACGCCCGAGCGGCTCAGAAAGCTCAGGCCCATCGAGGCCATCTTGGTGGTGAGCGCGTAATCGCCCTTGTGCGGCATCTGGCGCACATAGCCATACCCGATCAGCTCGTGCAGCGTGCGGTGGCAGCCGCTGCGCAGCATGTTCAGGTCGGTGGAAATGCGCGCCAGCGCCACGCCATCGGGGTGCGCGACCAGGTACTCCAGGATGGCCAGGGATTTTTCGAGCGCTCCGCTCATGGGGTCTCCTTCGGGTTCATGACGCGATCATACGCAGCCTTTCAGTTTTTGAATGATATGTAAATGTTGAATGGTGTTCAGAAAATATGGATACCATGCGCCTCGTGCAGCGAAGCAGGGGGGCTTCACCCGGCAGGCCGCCACGATCCATCACGAAAGAAAGGAAGAGACAAGCATGACCACTTCAACCTTGCGCCGTGCGGCGCTGGCCACCATCGGTGCCCTGGCCTTCGCCTGTGCCGCGCCCTCGGCGCTGGCCCAGGACATCAAGGAGCGCAACCTCAAGTTCGCCTTCAGCCTGGCCAAGGACCACCCGCTCGGCCAGGGCGCGCAGAAGTTCGCCGATCTGGTCGCGCAAAAGAGCGGCGGCAAGATCAAGGTCACGCTGTTCGCCAATGCCGTGCTGGGCAGCGACACGCAGAACCTGTCGGCCGTGCGCGGTGGCACGCTCGATTTCGCGTCCATGGCCACGGGCCTGCTGGCCGGCATCGACAAGCAGTTCATGGTGTTCGACTTTCCCTTCCTGTTCGACAGCCCGCAGGAAGCCTATGGCCTGGCCGATGGCCCCCTGGGCACGAAGCTGCAGGCCGGGCTGGCTGCGCACGGCATCGTCGGCCTGGGCATCTGGGACCTGGGCTTTCGCAACATGACCAACAGCAAGCGCCCCATCGCCAGGCACGAAGACCTGCAGGGCCTCAAGCTGCGCGTGATCGCCTCGCCGATCTACCTGGACATGTTCAACACCCTGGGCGCCAACCCCGTGCCCATGACCTTCGGCGAGGTCTACGGCGCGCTGGAGTCCAAGGCCATCGACGGCCAGGACAACCCGGTGGGCGTGATCGAATCGGCCAAGTTTGCCGAGGTGCAGAAGTACCTCTCGCTCACGCGCCATGTCTACACCGGCATGCCCGTGCTCATGAGCAAGAAGACCTGGGACGGCATGTCCGAGGCCGAGCGCAAGCTCATCACCGATGCCGCCAACGAAGCGAAGCAGGAAGAACGCCGCATCGCCCAGGCCAAGGAGGCGGAGTCCATCACCAACCTGCGCAAGACCATGCAGGTCAACGAGGTGGCGCCGGCCGAGCTGGCGCGCCTGCGCCAGAAGGTGCAGCCCGTGGTCGACAAGTTCGCCAAGGAAGTCGGCGAGCCGCTGATGACCCAGGTCAACGCCGAGCTCGCGCGCATGCGCGGCGGCAAGTGAGGGCGGGCCATGGCACTGTTGGGTGACGCCGCCCTGGCGATGTGGTGGGACATCGCGCCCGCCCACCGCGCCGAGTTCGAGGACTGGCATACGCACGAACACTTCCCTGAGCGCATGGGCATCCCCGGCTTCCATCGGGGCTCGCGCTGGTCCGCGGTGGACGGCGGCGAAGGCTTCTTCGTGCTGTACGAACTGGCGGCGTACGAGACCTTGTTCTGTGATGCCTACCTGGCGCGCCTGAACGCGCCCTCGCCCTGGTCCACAAAGATGATGCCGCACCACCGCCACATGGTGCGCAGCCAGTGCCGCGTGCTGGAAAGCCGCGGCGGCGCGCTGTCGCTCCATGCGCTCACGGTGCGGCTGTCGCCCGCCGAGGGGGCGGGCGAGCGGCTGCGTGCCCACCTGGGTGCGCTGGCAGGCTTGCTGTCATCGCGCCCCGGCACCACGGCCGGGCACCTGCTGCAGAACCAGACGCCGCAGATCGCCACCACCACGGAGCAGCAGATCCGCGGCGGGCCCGATCCGGCGGCCGACTGGGTCTTCATCGCCTGCGGGTACGAGCGGGCGGCGCTGGAAGCACTGGCCGGTGCTGAGCTGTCGGAGGCTGCGCTGGTGGCCGGCGGTGCGCAAGCTGGCGCGCTGCGCTGCCTCTACGCACTGGCGCACTCCAACACGGCGCAGGACCTGGGTTAGCAGCCCGGCAGCGCTTTGCGGTCAGACGATGCGCAGCTTCAGGTTGGGAAAACGGTCGATGTGGATCTCGATCTCGTCGCCCTTGACCACTGGGCCCACGTTTTCGGGCGTGCCCGAGTAGATGATGTCGCCGGCTTTGAGCTCAAAGGCGCGGGACAGGCGGCTGATCTGCTCGGCCACCGACCAGATCATGTGCTGCAGCGTGGCGCTCTGCTTGGTGGTGCTGTTCACCTTGAGCCAGATGTCGCCCTCCTTGATGTGGCCGACCTGGCTGACCGGGTAGAGCGGGCCCACGGGTGCGGACTGGTCGAAGGCCTTGCCGATCTCCCAGGGTTTCTTCTGGTCGCCCATCTCGCGCTGCAGGTCGCGGCGCGTCATGTCCAGGCCCAGCGAGTAGCCGAACACATGGTCCAGCGCCTTCTCGACCGGGATGTCGCGCCCGCCCTTGGAGAGGGCCACCACCAGCTCCACCTCGTAGTGGTAGTTCTTGGTGAGCGTGGGGTAGGCATGGTCGGCCACCACGCCGGGCTGCACGAACTGGATCGCGTCGGCCGGCTTCTGGAAGAAGAAGGGCGGCTCGCGCGTCGGGTCCGAGCCCATCTCGCGCGCATGGGCGGCGTAGTTGCGGCCTATGCAGTAGACGCGGCGCACGGGAAACACCTGGTCGCTGCCCACGATGGGAATCGTGGTCTGCGGCAGGTCGAAGGGGGTGGCGGCGGCTTTGCTGGCGCCTGCGGGCAGGGCGCAGCCGGCCACGGCGCCGGTGGCGAGAAGGGCGGAGTGGGTCAAGATGTTGCGTCGGGGTTGGTCCATGGTGCTTGTCTCCTGGCGTTGTAGTGGTGTGCCAGCGATTGTTGGGCCCTGGAGCCTGGGCGACTTGCACGCATCTACGGCCAAACCGGACTGGGCCCACACTGCACCAGCCGCTACCATGTGCGCATGCCGTCCCCGTCCCGACCGAACGCCCATGCACGCCTGTACGGCATGCAGGAGCGCGCCCAGCACCTGGATTTCGACATCCGCTTCCAGGGTGCGCGCGACGTGCTCAGCCGCCCGCACCGGCACGAATATTTCCAGATCCAGGTGAGCCTGGAAGGCGGCGACCGGCAGGTGGTGGGCACGGCCACGCGGCCCTTCGGCGCAGGAACGCTGAGCTTTGTGCTGCCCTACCGCATGCACGTGGTGCCGCACCCGGTGGGCGCGCGCTATGCCATCATCAATTTCGACCAGCGCTTTCTCTGGCCCGAGCTCGACGTGCCCGCGCTGGACCTGGAGGACGTGCGCATGGCGCAGCACCCGGAGCTGGCGCCCTTCCTGTTCCAGGAGCAGCTGGACTTCGCCTTCGGCCCCGAGGACTTTGCCCAGATCCTCCAGTGGCTCGATGCCCTGGTGGTGCACAACCAGCCGCGCACGCTGGGCTCGGCGGCCAGCATCCGCGGCACCCTGCTGCAGCTGCTGGGCCTGGCCTGCACGCGCTTCGCCGCCGACCTGCACGCCCAGGCCGCACGCCACCACCTGCAGGGCGGGGTGCACCATGATGCGCTGCAGCGCGCGCTGCGCCACCTGCGCGAGCACTCGCACGAGGACATCGCGCTCACCGACACGGCCACGGCCGTGGCGCTGTCACCCAACTACCTTGCGCACCTGCTCAAGAAGCAGACCGGGCGCACCTTCACCGAGCTGCTGACCGAGCGGCGCCTGGAGCATGCGCGCGAGCTGCTCGCCGGTTCCGACACCCTGATCCGCGAGATCGCGCGCCAGAGCGGCTTCCACGACGAGGCCTATTTCAGCCGCCGCTTCCGGCAGGAAGCCGGGCTCACCCCGCGCC
>NZ_JBKDTZ010000032.1:0-40500 GCF_046339755.1 Acidovorax sp.
GTCCCGGGAGCGACCGTCCGGGAGCAACGCTCCCGGCAATCGCCGCCAAGCGCCGTTGCACCGGCGCGCCATGCCACCCGGCAAGGCTGTGCTATGCGCCTGGCCTGGCAGCGATTTCGGCAGATTTCATTCTACAACGAACTTCCAACTCAGGACACCAGCAGGCTCCACGGGAGTGCAGAGGGATGGTTGCGGCCATTCCTGCCAATGCCGTCGCCCATGCCATTGCTGCCAGTCGCCGCATATGGCAATCCCTCGGATGTGGCCGGGGGGGGAGCGCAGGCATGCACTGATGTTCCTTCACCAGGTGTGGGCTCTGTGCCGGCTGGAACAAGCTCACCCATTCGGGGGGGAGGGCGCGCTCGAACCGAAACGACCGCGTCGGCGGGATACATTCGCTGGGCTCCGATCACGGGCGCCTTTTGTTTGTCGTATGTCCCTCGGAGAACGAACCATGCACCACCATCGCCTTGTCCACTTCGCTGTTGCCACCCTGATCTGTGCCGGCATGCCGACGGCCTTTGCCCAGGAAACCCGGCAGGAGCTGGTGCAGAAGATCGCCCTCGCGCAGGGTGTCCAGGCCCAGTTCGAGCAGCAGCTGGCCGACCAGCGCGAGTCCTTGAAAGGCTATGGCGCCAAGCTGCTGGGCGACATTGTGGGCCAGAGCGGTGGTGAGGCGAGCGATGCGCAAAAGGCCGCGTTCGACCGGTTCGTGCAGCGCTGCGCGCAGATGTTCTCGGGCAAGGAACTGGCCGCGAAATGGGTGGCCAGCTATGGCGCCGATCTGTCGGTCAGCGACCTGCGCGAGATCCTCAAGCACTACGAGTCCCCCATCGGCCAGAAGGAGGTGGCCGCCAACAAGGCCGCCGCCTCGGCCTTCTCGGCATGGATGAACAGCGAAGGTCAGGCCCGCACGGGCGTGCTGCTCGCCGGGCTGATGAAGGATCTGCAGCCGGTGCCCGCAAAGCGCTGATCCGCCGCTGCGGCATGCGCTGATGGCCCGTGGCGCAGCCGCCGTGGGCTGTGCCAGGCCCTGCGGTCATCGCACACAGCCAGGGAGGCGCCTTGTCCTACCCGGCCGGAGTGCGGGCTGCGGCACAGTGCACGCATGGCAAAAGCGGCTGCGCTCCATTCGTCGCCCACTTGGCCAGCCGTGCGCCGGCTGGTGTGGACGCTGCTGCCCTGCATGGCCGCGCTGGTCGGTTGCCAGGGCAGGCATGAGCTGTCGGCGAGCGGTTGCCTGCCCCTGCGCGCCCCGGCGCAGGTGGTGCTGGTGCAGGAGGCCGGCCTGTACGCCGTGCGCGATGCCAAGGCGCTGGTGCTGGCCGCACACCCGCGCAATGCCGTCAACGACGGCTTTCATGGCATGCAGCTGGTGCGCACGCTGCCGCCGGGTACCCGGCTCCAGATCGAGCGGCTGCAGCAGGCCTGGGGCTTCGACGTGGGCAAGGGCCGCATCAGCGCCTTCGGTTCCACCGCCGGTGCTGGCGAGCGCTTCGAATACGGCTGGGGCGGCGGCACCACGATTGGCCGCGCGCCGTGGGAGCCGGCCTCGGTGCCCAATCTGCGCACAGTGGCATGCGGCGATTGACCGATTCCGGAAAAAAGGAGCATTCGATGGAGCCGATTCATTTTTGCCCGCGCCGGCTGGCGCTTGCCACGGCGGTGCTGTTGGCCGCCGGTACGCCCGCGCTGGCGCAGACGGCGAGCGTGCTGTATTCCGCGCGCCCGGCCATTGCGCTGAGCGTGAGCGACAAGATGGCAACCCGGCAGGCGCCGGTGGAGTTCACCGTGACCATGCCCGGCGGCCAGACCACAAAGGCCACGGCCGCGCCCCGGAGCGATGGCGAGCGCGCAGGCACCGTGCACTACCCCAGCGATTTCGGCAACGCCGGCACCCGCGTGGGCGACTACAACTGGACTGCGCGCGTGGGCGGCAAGGTGGTGCTGACGGGCCGCTTTGCCTACCGGCCGGCGCAGGGCGGGCAGATGCTGTTTGTGCCGGGGTGAGCCGGCGCATGTCTGCACGGGCCTGCCATGCTGCCGGATGCGCCTGTGCACTCGGGGTGGCAAAAAGAGACTTGAAAAGTCGCGGTCTTCGGGCCTAGAGTGCATGGATGCATTCCAACCTGAACACGGCAACCCCCATGGATGAAGCCGAGAACCTTCCCGCCTGCCCCAGCGACATCCTGGGCGAGGTCGACGTCAGCCGGCAGATGGCCACGCGACCGGGCTTTCCGGCCGATTACGAGGCCGAGAGCGTCGCCATGGCGCGGCTGGTGGAGGTGCTGGCGACGCGCCCGCGCGACATGGCGCAAGCGCTGGCGGATGTGGCGATGGAGCTCACCGGGGCGGCATCGGCGGGGGTGTCGCTGGAGCAGGGCGAGCCCGAGCCGGTGTTCCGCTGGATCGCCACGGCCGGCGAGTACAGCCGCTACGTCAACGGCACCATGCCGCGCAATTTCAGCCCCTGCGGGGCGGTGGTGGCGCGCGGCGAGGCGATCCTGATGCGCGAGCCGATCAAGGCGTTCCCTTACATCAAGGAAATGCATGCGCCTGCGCGCGAGGTGCTGCTGGTGCCTTTCTTCAAGGGCAGCGTGGCTGTGGGCACGGTGTGGGTGGTGCACCATGACCACCAGCAGTTCGACCGCGAGGACCTGCGCGTGCTGCGGGTCATCACCAACTTTGCCAGCGCGGCGATGCAGGCCACGGGCTTGTTGGGCACCTGATCAGCCCAGATCGGGATCGTTGCCGCTCCAGCTGCCGTTGCGCCGCCGTCCTACGCCGTCGGTCGGGGGCTTGGCATATCATGCGGCATGAAACAAAATGTCACAGAGACCAGCACGTCGGTTCGCTGGCATGTGCCGCGCGTCAGCGAGGACAGCTGCGCCTCGGGTGCTACTTTGGTTAAAGTTTTTAGGCCATGAATACCCAATGGACCAGCCACCGCCAGCGGGCCCTGCGTGCCCTGGGGGTGACGCTGCTGGAGTTATTGATCTCGGTCACGGTGATCGGGCTGCTGTCGGCTGTGGCTATGCCCAGCTACACGGCCTACAAGGAGCGTGCGAAGATTGCCGCTGCCAAGAAGGACATCTTGGAGATCAGTGCCAAGCTGGACCGCTATCTGGAGTTAAAGAACACGTTTCCGGCGAGCCTGGCCGATCTGCCCGACAACCGGCTTGACCCCTGGGGAAACCCGTACCGCTACCTGTCCATGGACGGTGCCAAGGTAGGCGACAAGCGCAAGGACAAGTCGTTGCACCCGCTCAATAGCGACTACGACCTGTACAGCATGGGCCCTGACGGCAAGAGCCAGACACCCCTGACCGCAAAGGCCAGCCGCGACGACATCATCCGCGCCAACAACGGGGGCTTCATCGGTGTGGCCCAGGATTATTGACGAATGCGCCTGAATGCGGCCCACGCCATCCTGCAAAGCCGAGTGGGGCGGCAGCTGCTGGCCACCTTCTTCGTGCTGGTGGCGGTGCCTGTGGGGGCTATTTCGCTGCTGGCTTACCAGCTTACCGAGTATGTCGTGCAGCAGTCCGGCGCACAACTGAGCAGCGAGCTGGCCAAGGCGGTGGGCATCCACGTCATCGACCGGCTGCGCGCCGCCGAGAGCCTGCTGCTTGTGCACGGGTTGCCCGAGATAGACGGCGCCGGGCCCGTGGCGCTGGACAACCGGCTCGGGAGCGTCTTCGCCAGCGTGGAGCGTCAGCCCCCGCCGCAGCCGCAGGCGCCTGTGCCGGTAGGCAGGAGCGCGCTGCACATCGTCGGTGCTGCGCAACCCGGTGGCGCGCCTACGGTCGAGCTGGTCGTGCCGGTGGCCGGCGCCGTGGTGCGCGGCCGGTTCAACGCCGACTACCTGTGGGAGAACGCGCAGTCGGGCACGCACCGGATCTGCTTTTCGGGGCCGCAGCTGAGCGTGCCCTTCTGCCAGGGAGTGGAGGCGCAGACCCCCCATGCGGTGCGCACGCAGCGCGAGATCTTCTTCACGCCGTATTTCGATGCGCCGGCCTGGACCATCACCACCACCTTGCAGCCCGACGTGCGGCGCTACCTGCCGATCGGCGTGGCAGCCCTGGTGGGAAATGTAGCGGGCATCGCCTTTCTGCTGGCGCTGGTGAGCAGCTCGGTGGTGCTGCGCAGGCTGACCCGGCCGCTCGATGCCCTGACCTCGGGTACCCGCGCCGTGCTGCGTGGCGACTTCACGCGCCAGGTGAAGATCGAAGGCCAGCGCAACGAGTTCACCGACCTGGCTGACTCCTTCAACGCCATGACCGAAGAGGTGGGGCGCGACCTGGCGCTGTTTCGCGTGCTCGCGCAGATGGACCAAGCCATCATCGGGCAGCAGCCCTTCGCCGAGGTGGTGCGCCTGATGCTGGAGCACCTGCAGGCCCGGGCCGGTCACCATGCGTTGGGCGTGGTGCAATGGCCGGCAGGCGCGGCCAGGCCGTGGCTGCTGTCGCTGGCGCCGGATGGCACGCTGCAGCAAGGGGAGACCAGCGCCGACCTGGTGGATCCCGCTGGCGCTCCCGGTCCCTGCCACGACCTGCCGGTGGCGCAGACCCGCAGCCAGCGCGTCTGGCTGCGCCTGTCACAGCAGCCGCCAACCCTGGGGCGGGCCGAGCGTGAGCTGGGCGCCTTTCGCCAGCGGCTGGCCGTGGCGCTGCACTCCGAGCAACACGAACAGCAGTTGCGCGAGCGCGCCACGCACGACAGCCTGACAGGCCTGCTCAACCGGCTCGGCCTGTTTGAAGCCATCGAGCGGTTGACCCAGGCCCGTGCGGATCAGAACACGGCGCCGCCGTTTGCCGTGGTCTACATGGACCTCGATGGCTTCAAGGAAATCAACGATGCCTATGGCCACCAGGTAGGCGACTGCGTGCTGCGCGAGGTGGCAGACCGCCTGCGCCACAGCGTCGGTGCCCGCGCGTGGGCCATGGCCCGGCCGGCAGGGGACGAGTTCGTTTTCGTGCTGCCCGTGGACGCGCAGGGGGCCTTCAGGTCCGCCATCGAATCCGCCATGCAGGCCGTGCGCCTGCCCTACAGCGTGCCGCCGCGCCTGCTGAACCTGGGCGCCAGCCTGGGCATGGCGCAGTTTCCCGCGCACGGGTCTGCGCAGGAGGAGCTGCTCAGGCACGCCGACCTGGCCATGTACACCGCCAAGGCCGCGGGCCGCAATCTGCTGGTGGAGTTCGCGCCCGCGCTGGCTGCCGATCAGGCCGAGCGGCTGGTGCTGCGCCACGACCTGCGCCACGCGCTGGCAGCGCAGCAGATGTTCGTGGTGTACCAGCCGCGCGTGGGCGCGCGCGATCGGCAGGTGGCTTCAGTCGAGGCGTTGCTGCGCTGGCGCCATCCGGACAAGGGGCTGGTCTCGCCCGACACCTTCATCCCCATGGCCGAGGAGTCCGGCTTCATCCTCGAGCTGGGCCTGTGGGCGCTGCGCCAGGCGCTGCAGCAGTTTGCGCTGTGGCGCGACGATCCGCAGGTGCCCGTGCGCCACCTGTCGGTGAACCTCTCTCCCCTGCAGCTGGCCGACCCGGCCTTTCCGGCAACGCTGCAGGTACTGCTCGACGAGTTCTGCATCAACCCCGGAGAGCTGGAGCTGGAGATCACCGAGGGCGCGCTGATCCAGGACGTGGATGCCGCCGTAACGCGCCTGGCGGCCTTGCGCGCGCAGGGCGTGGCGATCGCACTGGACGATTTCGGCGTGGGTTACTCGGCCATGCGCTACCTGAACCGCCTGCCGTTTGACACGCTCAAGATCGACAAGAGCTTTGTGTTTGCCTTTGGCGTGGAGCGCCCCGCACTGGCCATTGCCACCGCCATCGTGGCCCTGGCCAAGGCGCTGGACAAACGCGTGGTGGCCGAAGGGGTTGAAAGCGAGATGCAGGCCGACTTGCTGCAGGCGCTAGAGGTGAACGAGTTGCAGGGCTATCTCTATGGCAAGCCACAGACGGCTGCCGAGCTTGCGCAGCGTTGGACGGGCGGTGGGCGCGCCGCCTCTGCGCCTTCAGGCGCACGGTAGGCCCGTGTTCCATACGCCAGTGGTGGGTAAGACTTTTAAGTTATTATTTATACCGATTGGTAGCGATGGGCTCAGAGCCCCCGCATGCATTGCGCGGATTTCTGCCTGGTGCGTGCGTTGCGCCGCGCTTGTCCCCGCCCTGCATTGCAAGGCAGCAGGGGCGGTCGCCGGTGGAATTTCATTGAACCGCTTACCAGGAACAACCCATGTGGACCCAGACAAGAGCAGACGGTAGCGGCTCCAGAGAGGCAGCAGAGTCGGTACGCTGGCTTCGCGTGATGGCGTTCCTGAGCGTGGCGGTGCCCCTGGCGATCTACGCCATCTTCGGGGTCGTCGGGTTCTTGCGTGCCACGGATGAAACCGATGCCCGCGTGTCGCGCTCCCTGCGCGTGGCGCATGAGCATGCTTCCAAGGTCATGGCCACGTCCGAGGCGGTCATGGAGAAGGCTTTTTCCCTGGTCGATGGCAAGAATCCACAGGCCCTGCGCAGCATCGAGGCATTCCTGCATGAAGAGCTGCGCAAGCGCAGTGTGGACCAGCCCCAGATCCAGTCCATCCTCATCCTGGATGCCCAGGGTCGGCCGATTGCCAGCAGCCGCCTGTTCCCCTTCCCCCGGGTGGACTTCTTCGACGGCGAGTATTTTCAGTACCACTTGCAGGGCCGCCCTGGTGTGCATCTGTCCAAGCCGCTTGTGACCAGGACTTCCAACGAAAGAGTCCTGAATGCCAGCGTCGCCTTCAAGGACGACGCGGGCCAGTTTGGCGGGGTCATCAACGTGGCCTTGCTCACGTCCTACTTCCACGAATTATATGGCGACCTGGTGGCCGACGAGCCCAACCTGGCGGTCACGCTGTTCCGGGGGGATGGCGAGGTGTACACCCGGTGGGCCCAGGGCGCCACCCCCTCGGGCAAGCTGCAGCCCGACGCGCCGGTGATGCAGCGCGTGCGGGCTGGCGAGGACTCTGCGCGCCTTCAAGGCATCTCGTCGATTGACCAGCAGGAGCGCATCATCGCCTACCGCAAGGTCGGCGGCTATCCTTTGTACGTGGCCACCGCGATGCGCCTGAACGTGCCGCTGCGCGAGTTGTTACAGCAGCTGGCGCTGCTGTTCGCAATGGGGGCGCTGCCGGTGGCCGCCCTGGTTGTCACGGCCAGGGCGGCGCTGCGAAGCGCCCGCGCTGCACACAGCACCTTGCAGGACCTGGAGAGGGAAACCGAAAGCCGCCAGCGGGCAGAGGAGGCGCTGCGCCAGGCACAGAAGCTGGAGGCGCTGGGCCGGCTGACCGGTGGCGTGGCGCACGACTTCAACAACGCCCTGATGGTGATCAGCAACAACCTGCACCTGCTCAAGCGCTCGGTGTCGCAGGCGGGCCTCCAGCAGATCGAGTCCAGCGCCCGGGCTGTCAAGTCGGCCACCAATCTCACGCGCCAGTTGCTCGCCTTCTCACGGCGCCAGCCCCTGGTGGCCGAGTACGTGCGGCTGCAGGACAAGCTCCCGGCCATCCGGGATCTCATCGCTCCAGTCCTGGGCAGCCGTGTGCGCCTGGATGTGCAGGTGCAGCCCGACACCGCGCCCGTGTTCCTGGACATGAGCGAGCTGGAGTTGGCGCTGCTCAACCTGAGCATCAATGCGCGCGACGCGATGCCCACAGGCGGCGCGCTGTCCATCCATGTTCGCAATGCCGGGCCACGGCCCCTGGGGCCGCAGCGGGAAGACACCAGGATGGTGGTGATCGAAGTGTCAGACACAGGCAGTGGCATTGCGCAGGCCGATCTGGACAAGGTCTTTGAACCCTTTTTCACCCCCAAGCCCCTGGGCGAGGGTACGGGCCTGGGACTCAGCCAGGTGTATGGTTTCTGCCAGGGAGTGGGGGGGTATGCAGAGATCTCCAGCGATGTCGGCAAGGGCACCCAGGTCAGCCTGTACCTGCCCAGCACCGCTGCCCAGGCCACTGCGAACGAGCCTGCCCCAGACGCCCCGCTCAAACCGCTGGGCATGCGCCTGCTGTTGGTGGAAGACAACGACGAGGTGGCCGAATCCCTGGTGCCGCTGTTGCAGTCGCTGGGCTGCAATGTCACCCGGGTGGATCGCGCCGACAAGGCCGCCCGCCTGATGGAGGAAGGCCAGCAGCCCGATCTGGTGCTGTCGGACGTGATGATGCCCGGCACGCTCAACGGCGAGGGCCTGGCACGGCTCATCCGTGAAAAATGGCCTGCGCAGCGGGTTCTGCTGATGACGGGCTATGCAGAGCAACTGGCCCGCATCTCGCAGCTGGGGTTTGACGTGCTGCCCAAGCCCTGCACGCCGCAGATGCTGCATGCCGCCATTGGCAAGTTTGCGGCCTCAGCCCACCGAAGCGGATGAATCGGCTGTGCGTGAATGCCCGGCAGTGCCGCTGGCGGCACGGCTCCCCATGGCGTCGCACGCACGGCACAACGGTCGTTGGCAAGCATGGCGCAGGCCTCGGCGCACCGGGGCGCATGGCGTGCGCCTGGAAGCACCACCCGCCTGCCGGGCCAATCCCTGTCAGCCCCGCGCACGCGCCAGCTCGGCGTCCACGGCGGTGCTCAGGGTTTCCAGGTCGAAGGGCTTCCTGAGCACCGATTGCACGCCCACCAGGCGCTCCACCTCGGCCATGTCGGCATAGCCGGTGGCCATGAGCACGGGAATCTGGGGATACAGCTGGCGAGCTGCGGCGACGAACTCGGCGCCGTTCATGCCGGGCATGAGGTAGTCTGCCATCAGCAGGTCGGGCATGCGGCGGCGCAGTTCGCGCAGGCCGCTTTCTCCATCGCTGGCCTCGCGCACGCTGTAGCTGAGCAGCCGCAGCCCTTCGGCGATGCCCTGGCGCACGGCATCGTCGTCTTCCACCACCAGCACCTCGGTGCGGGCTGCGGGGGTGGAGCTGCCGGGCGGGCTGGCCTGCGTGTCGATTCCGTCGCCTTCGTGCACATGCCGGGCCTGTGCGAAGCGCAGGGTCACGGTGGTGCCCTTGCCCTCGGCGCTGTGGATCTCCACGTTGCCGCCCGACTGGTGGGCGAAGCCATAGACCTGGCTGAGCCCCAGCCCCGTGCCTTCGCCATCGGGCTTGGTGGTGAAGAAGGGATCGAACACCTTGGCCTGCAGTGTCTCGGGGATGCCGCAGCCCGTGTCCTGCACGCTGATCTGCACCACCTGACCGCCGCGGGCTGTCTCCTCCAGGCGGGTGCGGATGGTCAGCTTGCCGCCTTCGGGCATGGCATCGCGCGAGTTGACGGCCATGTTGAGCAGGGCCATTTCGAGCTGCGCCCCATCGAGCCGTGCCCAGGTGGGGTCCTCGCACAGGTCCAGCTGCACCTGCACCTTGGCTCCGACCGACACCTCGATCAGCTCCTGCAGGTTCAGCACCATGGCGTTCACATCGTGCAGCCGGGGCAGCAGGCTTTGGGCGCGCGCAAAGGACAGAAGCTGTGCGGTCAGCCGGGCGCCGCGGTCCACAGAGGCCTTGGCCCGGCGCGCGTAGTCGGACAGGCGCTTTTCCGTGGCTAGCCGGATGATGAACTGCAGGTTCAGGTTGACGGCGTGCAATAGGTTGTTGAAGTCGTGCGCGATGCCACCGGTCAGCCGGCCGATGGCCTCCAGCTTCTGGCCCTGCACCACCTTGGACTGGATGCGCTCGCGGTCTGCGATCTCGCGCATGAGCCGGTCGTTGGCGCTGGCCAGGTCGTTGGTGCGGGCGGCGATTCGGGTTTCCAGCTCGGCGTTGAGCCGCTCCACGGTGTGCTTGGCCGCCTCTATGTCCGACAGGTGCTGCCGCGTGGTGTATTGGCGCTTGCGCGCGCGCATTGCGGAGCGCACCGCGCTCACCAGCGTCTCGGGGTTGACGGGGCGCTCCAGGATCACCAGGTTGCCCAGTTCCTGCAGCGAGGCCCTTGCCCGCTGCGAGCGCCGGCTGGCCTGGCGCGTGGCCAGCACCACGAATGGAAAATCGGACCACGCGGGTTGCCGGGCCAGGTAGTCGCGCAACTGGTCGCCCAGGCCCCCGGCCAGCACTTCTTCGGTGAGGATGGCGGTAGCCGCTGCCACCTCCAGCTCGGCCAGCAAGGCGGGTGCGTCAGGGCACAGCACACAGCGCACGCCATCGCCGCAAACCACCGACTCGATGACTTTTGCATCGCGCCCGTAAGGTGCCAGAATGAGAACTCGGCTCTCCATTGACGGCACCCTCAGGAACCCGGTTGGTCTGTGTCGCCATCGCCCAGCAGGGGCTGGTGGCCGGTGTACCGGGCGGCTCCCACGAGTATGCCGTGGAAGTCCGACAGGGGCTTGCCGATCTCGATGCCGCGGGCGCCCAGGCGGAACTCGCGAATGGAGGTCTGGTGCTCCATGGTGCGGCTCTTGATGACCGAGATGGCCTTGAGCACCTCGCCACGCGCTTCGAAGAAGCGGTACTGCACCATGGCATCGCTCAGGTAGCTCAGATCGATATCGCTCTTCATCTCTCCCACGGTGCCGTGCAGCGACAGGATGATGAGCGTGACCGCGCCCTTGAGGTTCAGGTAGGCCAGCAACTCGTGCATCTGCAGCAGCAGGTACTGGCCGCCCGGCATGGCCTGCATGTAGGAGTTCAGGCTGTCCAGCACCACCATGCCCACCCGGTCGGTTTCCACTGCATCGCGCACCGCCTGCGCGAACTGGCCGGGTGAGACCTCAGCCGGGTCGAACGATCGGATCAGCAACTGGCCACTGGCGATGAACGGGTCGATATCGAGCCCCAGGCAACGCGAGCGCTGGCGCAGCGAATGCAGGCCCTCGTCGAACAGGTAGAAGGCCACCCGCTCGCCCCGGCGCATGGCGGCCACGGCGCAGCTGGTGGCGGTGGTGGTCTTGCCCACGCCGGCAGGGCCGGCGAGCAGCAGGTTGCTGCCTGGGGAAAGGCCCCCACCCAGCATCTCGTCGAACGCCGGCATGCCCGTGGACACCGGCGCATGGTCGAAGCGGCCGCCGTGCTCCCCTGCAGACAGGCGGGGAAACACCTCCAGGCCGCCCCGGTCGAGGTTGAAGTCGTGGTCGCCGCTGCGAAACTTGATGCCTCGCAGCTTCACCACGCGCAGCTGCCGCTTGTCGGGGCCGTAGGTGTTGGAGTTCTGGTTCAGGTGAATCACACCGTGCGCAATGCTGTGCAACTGCTGATCACCTTCGCCCGAAGTCTTGTCGTCGAGCATGAGCACGGTGCAACCGATCTGTGCAAAGAAGCGCTTGAGAGCGAGTATCTGCCGCCGGTACCGCAGCGGGCTCTGGGCCAGCAGGCGCAGTTCCGACAGGCTGTCGAAGGCCACACGGTCCGGCCGAAGTTCGTCCACCAGGCGCATCACTTCGCGGGTGGTTTCGCCCAGCTCGACTTCGGACGGGTGGAGGATGGTCTGCTCGGCCTCTTCGCTCAGGCCTTCATCGCTCAGCAGATCGAAGATTTCGATGCCTTCAAGAGACCAACCGTGCGACTGGGCGACCTGGGCCAGCTCCTGTGCGGTTTCCGACAAGGTCACGTACAGCCCCCGCTCGCCCTGGGCGCGGCCCTCCAGCAGGAACTGCAGCGCCAGGGTGGTCTTGCCCGTGCCCGGGCTGCCTTCGACCAGGAACAGGTGGCGCGTGGGCAGGCCTCCAGACAGCACGTCGTCGAGCCCGGCAATCCCGGTCGAGGCAATGCCTGGTGTGGCAGAAGGGGAGGGGCTGTGAGCTTTTGGCAAATGGGTCCTTTCGGTGGCCCGCCGCAAGGGCGTGGGCTTATGGGGCCTTGATGCCACGAAATGAATGTTGCAACCCTCTGGAGGGCAACGCATCAACGCCTGTGTGCATTTTGAATGCGTGGCCTGCCAAAGGCAGTCAGCCCATTTCGTCGGGAGAGGGCGGGCATGTCCTACACAGCACCAGCGCTGGTGGCGGCGGTCAAATGCGTGGATTGTGGCGACGGAACGCTGTACGGCAATGCGCTGCAAGGCTTGGCGGTACGCCTGTTTGCGCCCACGCTTGGCGGGGCGAAGCGGCGCTATCCCCTGAGCGTCTCGAGTTCTAAATTCGTTGGATCAATCACCCGGCAATCGCCGCCATGCGTCGTTGCAAATGCTCGCCATGCCACCGGGCATGGCCGTGCTTTGCGCCTGGCCTGGCAGCGATTTCGGCAGATTTCTTTCTTCAACGGACTTGCAACTAAGGACACCAGGATGGCCCAGACGTATTGGGCCCACGGCACTGGCCGCACAAACGGGGCTGCCGCGCTGGGTGACCTGCAAGCGCCCCGCCGCAGACAGCCGGTTGGCGGCGTTGCGCACGGCAGGCATCAGCAGCCGCCACTGCGCCGGGCCAGTGCCGGCCGCCAACATCCGTGCCACTTCGGAGGGGCAGATGGTCTTGCCCGGCGCCCGCTTGGCCAGCAGCGCCAGGATGGCCTGCTCGATGTGCTGCGCGTCCATGGGTCGGCGGGGCGTGAGGGGATGGGGGGCGGGGCTCAGGGCCGCGCGGTTGGCGCTGCCTTGGCTGCAACAGGCGCGCTGTCGGTGGCACCGGGGGCATTGGCGCGGGCGCTGCTGTTGTGGGCCTTGTATTTCTTCCACAGGTAGCCGGCAATCGCCATCAGGATCATCTTGCGCATGGGGGTCTCCAAAATCAAAGCGCATAGCATCGGCTGCGGCGCAGTGGGCTGCTGTAGGAGGCCGGGGCGAGAGCATGTGGGCCAGGAGGTGGTGCGCGCGCTGCGCAATGAGCTCGCCCGCGCAGGCGTTTGACGACATTCCGCACAAGCCGGCCTGCGACCGGCTGGAGATCGAGCCTCCTTGGCAGCCCATGGAGTCATGGGCGCGGACTGGTCAGGGCATGCTGGGAAAGCCTGGGCCCCGGCAGTGTCGGACGCTGCCTCCATGGACACCGCCAAAGACGGATCGAACCCTGGGTAACCCAGGGTTCGCCTAAATGCCGTACACTGTATGCGTTGGTAGAGGTTCTGCTCGTTGCTTCTACCTTGATTGTCACCGCACGGTTTCAACTGCCGTACAGGCATCAGCCGCCGACCCTTGTCGCCGCTGAACGCACATCTTCTTCGGCGAGCTCCCTCGTCGGTCCGCGTACTTCAGCTCGCCGGATCGTCACCGACCTTTTCAGGTCTTTCCATTAGTCCAGGTACCAGGCACAGGCGCTCGTCAGCGCGTGTCCGATGCCGCGCGCGTTCTCGACCACCATGCAATCACCCAACATCCACCACGTAGGCCACTATCTGGTCACGCCCATTACCAAAGCCACTGACTGCGGCCAGTTCCTCGCGTCGGTGTCCATCCGTCGCGGGATGCACGACAGAGTATTTCGCTTCATTCCATTGTTTGACAGCGCCGCACGGGCCGGCGTGTATGCCCTGGCGCAGGGCCGGCTTTTTGTGCAACGCAACGAGTTGGTTTGACAGTCCGAACCCATCCCATCGAAGGAGCTACGTGGCCAAAGAAGACTTGATCGAAATGCAGGGCAAGGTGGATGAAGTCCTCCCCGACTCCCGCTTCCGCGTGACCCTGACCAACGGCCACATGCTGATCTGCTATTCGGGAGGAAAGATGCGCAAGCACCGAATTCGCGTCCTGGCAGGCGACAAGGTGACGATTGAAATGTCGCCCTACGACCTCAACAAGGGACGCGTCGTATTCAGGCATCTGGAGCCTCGCAACGGTGGCGGCCAACCGCCATTCGCGCGTCCTCAACGCTAGGGTCTGTCCCGAGGTCGAAATTCGTTGAACAAGTCTCCCGACAATCGCCGCCATGCGTCGTTGCAAATGCCCGCCATGGCACCCGGCATGGCTTCGCGTTGCGCCCAGCCTGGCAGTGATTTCGGCAGATTTCTTCTTCGACGAACTTCCAACCCAGGACACTGGGGCCTGTGAACAGGCCCTGGTTTCCTTGACCTTTTCGCGCCGCCACAGGCGCAACCGAGAGAACTGATGAACAACAAGCTTTACGTTGGCAATCTGGCATACAGCACAGGAGGTGAAGACCTCAAGCTGCACTTCTCTGCATATGGGCATGTCGTTTCGGCAGAGGTTTGCATGGAGCGAGACACAGATAGATCAAAAGGTTTCGGGTTCGTTGTCATGGACACGGCACAAGAGGCTGCTTGTGCAATTGAAGGCCTCAATAGCAAGGCAATCGATGGAAGGGCGTTGACGGTCAGCATTGCGCGTCCGTTGGCGCCTCGTGCTGACCGCGGCTTGACCAGGTAAGTTTTCGGACCAAGCGGGACACCCTGTGAATGGCACTCCACTTTCACTCGAACGGCGGGATGCGCTCCGCCTTGCGCTTCCAGCCATCGCCGGCCTATTGCGGGAGCGGCGAGCCAACGAGATCGACACGGCGGCAATTGAAGACCTTGTCAAACTTTCTTGGCTGGAGTGGTTTGGGGGGCGGCTCCAATTGACCCAGACGGGTACCAACATATGCCAGCAACAGCGGGGTGCAGGTGGTCGACCAACGGACTGGTGACCGATCTCTTGCCTGCACTTGCGGTCGCTGCCATTTCCCTCTATGAAGAGCGGCCGATACACCGCATCCGGTTGCTGATGCCGTCTCCGAGCAAGCACGCCTTAGCGCATTTCACCGATGGAGATGCAGCGATCGAGAAACAAGTCGATCTCCGTGGACTTGTCGAAAATGCCGTCGGCACCTAACTCAGTGCATTGGCGCCTCATCTCGTCGGTAGCGTAGTTGCTCAAGACAATCGCATGCTGCCCTGGCTCCCTGGCTTGTACCTGCTTGAGCACATCAAGCCCCGAGCCTGCGGCGAGAAAGAGATCGACAATGATGAGTTCCCATTGACCGTGCCATGCGGCCAGCGCATTCGCAGCCTCTTTGGAGGTGGTTGCCCACGCCACCACTTGCGTATGCCCCAATTCTCGCAATGCAGGGACTAGCGTATCGCGTATGGTTCGACTATCTTCGACGAGAATGGCGATCAACGGGGCTTTGGTCATCCGGTTCACCTAGATGCGGGGTTAGGATGTTCCATCGAACCCATTGGGCCTGCATTCATCCAGTTGTCTTGTAGGTGCCCATGCCGACACAGTCCATACCGGACGGTGGTGTTTTTGTGGAGACTTCATCATGACGCCACCCAGAGATGCCGTCGGTGAATAAATATCCCGACGGACTGCCCCCATGCGCCGCCAGCAAATGCTCGCCATGCCACCCGGCATGGCTGTGCTTTGCGCCTGGCCTGGCAGCGATTTCGGCAGATTTCTTTCTTCAACGAACCTCCAACGCAGGCCGCTGGCCAGCGGCGTTACCATCCATCAACGCCTGCAGCCTGGGGCGCCCCAAGGCCGCATTTCTTCCACCTCTCCCACCCCGTCCGAGGGGCTTGCCTTGATGATGATGACGCGACGACATTTCCGATCCCTGCGGGGATACCTGGCCCAGGCCGCCTTGCTGGTGGCGTGCCTTGCGGGGCTTGCCGCGCCACGGGCCGTGCTGGCGGCCGAGCTGGATGCGCAGCGCCAGGCTGTCCTGCAGTCCATGTACCAGGAGGATGCGGTGCTGACGGAGAAGGTCCACCGTGACTTCTGGTCCGGGTTCGACAGCGGCGTGGGACAGCCGGATACGCAGGCATCGATGGCGCGCCTGGCCGTGGTGCTCAAGAATTCCCTGGAGTTCGAGCGTGCCCAGGTGCTCAGCCAGAAAGCCAGCATCCGGCAGCGCAAGCCCGTGGTGGACCCCGGCTACGAACAGGCCCTGCAAAGCCGGCTGGAGATGCTGCGCGCGCGCAAGCTGCCGCCCGACAACGTGCTGGCCAAGGACAAGGCGTTCCGCGAATCGCTGGTGCCCATCTCCCAGGGCAAGGCCATCGAGGCGCCCAACGGCTCCAAGATCCTGATGAACGACTTCATTCTCGACAAGGTGCTGCGCAACATTGAGGCCACGCACGCCCGGCTGGAGCGGTTGCTCAACCCCGTCTGGACAGCGCCCGCCATCAACTGACCGCCGGTGCGTTGCCCGGGCTCAGCGTTCGGAGTCGTTTCCCTTTTTTCCGGTGACGGCCGAGACGATCACCTCGACCACCAGGGCGAGTACCAGTACGACGCCGGCGGCCTCCGGCTGTCCGGCCACGTACAGCCCCAGCGTAACGAGGATGCCGGCCGCAGAAAGATAGTGCATGGGTTTCAAGGCGTGCGTCCCGGGGAATGGGCGAGCTGTCACGCCTCGGGGCGAGCCGGCACGCGGCGGTAGTTCACCTCCACGGCCAAGGCCTCGGTGCCATCGGGGGCGATGTTGTACATGCGCAGGTCTAGCGTGTCGTCGCCCAGTTGCTCGATCACCGTGCGCCAGCCCCAGCGGGTACCGCCCGGGCCTTCGCTGTAGCTTCCCAGCATCGACAGGCGCGGGTCGCCGCTGTCGCCGGTGCTGAAGATGATGGAGGTGCCGGTGCCAAAGCTCTCGGCCCAGGCCGATTCGTACCTGCGCTCGTCCAGGTGGTGGGCGATGAGGGCCATGCCCTCCATGGGCTCGCCGCGGCAGTGGCCCGTGTACTCGTGCAGCAGCACGCGCCCGCCCAGCAGCACGCGGATGCTGCCGCGCTGCACCGAATCCTCGGCCGGCGTGCCGGGCTCGAACCAGGGGCGAAAGCGGCCCTCCCACTGGCCCGCCATGCGCGCCAGCCGGGCGTGCGCGCCGCTCGCCCGCGAGGCCTCGAATGTCTGGCGGCTCACAGCGCGAACCCGTCCAGCGAGAGCTGCTGCGAGCCACCCACCAAGGCGACCAGCGGCGTGGTGCTCACGGGCAGCGCCGCGGCAGCGGCGATCATGGTGCCCCGCGTGGCAAAAGGCTTGCCTTCGCCCACCAGCGCACCGGTCTTGCGGTCCACGATGCGCCCGACGATGGCCGAGCCCTCGGGGTCACCGGGGTCGGTTCTCTGGTAGACCATCACAAGCGCAGCGCAGGGGAGATGTTGCCGCGGTCGTAGCGCCGGGGCGCCTTGTCGCTACAGCCGGGGCAGCACCTGCTCGCCTATCTCGCGCAGCACCTCGGCCGGCGCGCGGAGGTGGCCCTGCGCCAGGTTGAACCGCACCTGCCCCACGCCCATGGCCTGCATGCGCGTGAGGTAGGCGATCAGTTCATTGCGCCCGGTGCGCAGGCCCAGTTCCAGGGGCGTGGCGGGTGCGGCCGGGTCGGGCAAAAGATCGAGCTGCACGGACTGGATGAAGGGCTTGCGCTCGCCGCCGGCTTTCTGCTCCAGCGCCTGTTGCCACAGGTGGATGCGGCCCTGCTGGCGCGCCTCTTCACGGTGGTAGCTGGCCCAGGCATCGGCGTTGGCAGCGGTCCATTGCAACGATTGCCGGGCCGAGCCCACGACGACCATGGGGATGCGTGCTGCGGGTGGCAGCATCAGGTCATAGCCGCCTGTGGCATCGAGCAGCACCTGTCGCTCCTGCGCATCCGGCGACAAGGCTGCACGCACCAGTGGCCAGCGTGCGCGGAACGCCTCGCCGCGCGCGTCCAGGGATTCGCCGAAGGAGGCGAATTCTTCGGGCCGGTCGCCCGAGCCCATGCCCAGGATGAAGCGGCCGTTGCTCAGGCGGTCGAGCGACAGCGCCGCCTTGGCCACATGCAGCGGATGCCGCAGCGGCAGCACGATGGCCGCCGCGCCGATGGCGATGCGGTGGGTGGCGGCGGCCAGCGCGGCCAGCCAGAGAAAGGGGTCGTCGAGCGCGCTGGCGGTGTTGTCGCTGCCCTGGGGCACCATCAGCGGTACATCGCGTGCCCACAGGGCGGCAAAGCCCAGTTCGTCGGCCAGCGTGCCCAGGCGCAGGGCCTCGGGCAGGTCGGCCATGGCGCCGGCTGCGTGGCCCCACGGCGTCATGAATCCGAGCGTGAGCCGCCCGGGCTGGAAGACCTGCGCGTGGCCGGCGTTGAATGAAGACGACAACATGGCGCGAAGGATAGGGCCATCGGCGGATGCCTGCGCGCAAGGTGGCCAAACACCTCGGCCCGGCAAGGTCGCCCGGCGCCTGCTTGTTTGCCAGCCTCGCGGCGGCTGCGGGCCCACAGGCTCCCGGGCATCAGCGCATGCGTGCGCGGCGATCCGGCGTTGTCTGACGAAGCGGCAATCGATCCGCAATCACCATGGCGTTTTCAAACCAACCCACCAAGGAGCATTGCCATGGCCGTGAAAACCGTCGAAGATCTTTTCCTGCACGAACTGTCGGACACCTACAGCGCCGAAAAGCAGATGACCCGCTCGCTCCCGCGCATGGCGCGCGCCGCCGCCGACCAGCAGCTGGCCCAGGCCTTCATGGACCACCTGGAGGAGACCCGTGGTCAGGTCGAGCGCATCGACGAGATCGTGGAGATCCTGAACCTCAAGCTCAAGCGCATCAAGTGCGCTGCGATGGAGGGCCTGGTGGAGGAGGGCAAGGACCTGATCGACGAGATCGACAAGGGCCCGGTGCTCGACGTGGCGCTCATCGGCGCGGCGCAGAAAGTGGAGCACTACGAGATCGCCAGCTATGCCACGTTGATCGCGCTGGCCACCAAGCTCGGCTACACGCCGGCCCTGCCGCTGCTGCAGGCTTCTCTGGCCGAGGAAAAGGCCACCGACGACAAGCTGGGCAAGCTCGGCCAGGCCGTGGCCATCGAAGAGGCTGTGCAGCAGCCGTGATGCGCGCCAGGACCGGCCCCGCGCCGTGATCGGCCCCCTGCCGCCGTGCCAGTCGTGGCGGCAGCACCCACGCCTGGCTCAATTCCTGGCTTCCTGCACCCAGCCCGCCAATGTTCCCAGGTCCACCAGTTGCCCATCGGTCGCAGGGCCCCGGTACATCAGGTGCGGTGTGCCGTGGTCGTTGGTGCCCAGGGTATGCCCGCCGGGGTAGACGCGGTGGCGGAGATTGACCGTGTGGTCGGCCACGACCCGCTGGCCGGTGGGAAAGGACTGCGGCAGGCTGCGCTCCGCCCAGTCCAAGGGGCTGGGCGCAGATGGCGAGGTTGAAGTCCGGGTTCTTGTAGGGCAGGCAGCGGGATCCGGCGGCGTCCAGGCCGGCGGCAAGGGTCCAAGGGCCGCGCTTTCAAAAGCTTTCCCAATCTTCATCCCCGCCCCCGGCTGCCTTGGCCGGCGCCTGGGGTGCAGCCGTTGCCGGGCTGGCCGCTGCGGGCCCCTTGGGCGCCGCCAGCCGGCTGGCCACCGGGCTCTTGGCCGCCGGCTTGGTCGATACTGCCGCGCGCGCAGCCGGTGCTGGCATGCCCATTGGCTTGCGCACCGCTGGCGCTGGTGCCGGTGCGCGGTAGTTGCCTGCACCGCTGCCGTCGCCCGCCAGGCGGAACACCGCCACCGCGTTCACCAGCTCGCCCGCCTGGCTGTTCAGGCTGCTGGCCGCCGCCGCCATCTCTTCCACCAGCGCCGCGTTCTGCTGCGTGGCCTGGTCCATCTGCGTGACCGCCTCTCCCACCTGGCCCACGCCTGCGCTTTGCTCGCTGCTGGCCGCGCTGATCTCGCCCATGATGTCCGTCACCCGCCGGATGACCGCCACCACTTCGGTCATGGTGGCTCCTGCCTTGTCCACCAGTTGCGTGCCTTGCTCCACCCGCTCCACGCTGGCGGTGATCAGGCTCTTGATTTCCTTGGCCGCTTCGGCGCTGCGCCCGGCCAGGCTGCGCACTTCGCTGGCCACCACGGCAAAGCCCCGGCCTTGCTCTCCTGCGCGCGCCGCTTCCACCGCTGCGTTCAGGGCCAGGATGTTGGTCTGGAAGGCGATGCCGTCGATGACGCTGATGATGTCGGCGATCTTGCTGCTGCTAGCGTTGATGCCTTTCATGGTCTCGACCACTTCGGCCACCACGTCGCCGCCCTGCACGGCCACGGTGGAGGCGTTCAGGGCCAGTTGGTTGGCCTGGCGTGCGTTGTCGGCGTTCTGGCGCACGGTGGAACCCAGTTCTTCCATGGAGGCGGCGGTCTCTTCCAGCGCCGAGGCCTGCTGCTCGGTGCGCGCCGACAGGTCGTTGTTGCCCGAGGCGATCTGCGCGCTGGCCGAGGCCACGCTTTCGGCGTTGCCGCGCACGGTGCTCACGGTGGTCACCAGGCTTTGCTGCATGCGCTGCAGGGCGCTGAGCAGTTGCCCGGTCTCGTCCTGGGATTGCACGACGATGTCGCCACTGAGGTCGCCTGCGGCAACGCGGTCGGCGGCCTGCACGGCCTGGGCCAGGGGGCGGGTGATGGAGCGGATGATCGCAAACGCCAGAAAGATCGCCACCGCGATGGCTGCCACACCGGCAATCAGCACGTCGCGCTGCAGGGCCGATGCGGCCGAGTCGGCCTCCTTGCCAGCTTCGGTGGTGAGTTGGGCCTGGAACTCCACCTGTTCGCGCAGCGTCTTCTGGTAGTCGAGCTGGGCGGGGCGCAGCTTTTCTTCGAGCAGCTTGATCGCCTCATCCTTCTGGCCTTTCTGGGCCAGCGCGACAAACTCATCACCGGCCTTGAGGAACTCGGCCCGGGCCTTGAGCATGCGCGCCAGTATTTCCTCGCCCTTGGGCGAGGAGATCAGCGTATCCAGCAGCTTGTATTGATCGGCCGTGGCTGCCCGCGCGGCGGTTATCTGGTCCACGGCTGACTTGGCGATAGGCTCTGAACTGAAAAGGACCAGGTTGCGAAACTGGATCGCCTGGGTATTCGCACTGTCCGCCAGAACACCGAGCGACTTGGTGATCGGTATGCGCGTGTCGACCACGTCGTGCAGCTCTTCGCTTTGGTGGGCCGACCGCAAGAGGCTGATGGCGCCCAGTGCAATCAGCAGCAGCACCATCACGGCGAAAGCGAGCGTGAGCCGGGTGGCGATTTTCATCTTGTCCATGGTGTCTCTCTCTCAGGGTATTTTCAAGGTGGCCAGGCTGCATGCCATGGTGGCACGGTGGCAGGTTTCACGAACAGGTGGGGTCGGTGCGGGGGGGCGGATGCAGGGCTGCGTGCACGCCCGCATCGCAAGGGGGTTTGGGCTGGCGAGGGGTTTTCATGCGCAACTCCTGTGGATTCGTTCCACCTGAAAGAAAGCTTTCGAATACCGGCAAATTGCATTGCAGACGCTGTGCAATTGCGCACCCTCGGCTGGTTCGCCAGGGTCATACCTGATGACTTCGGTATATCACTTTCTGTAACAACCGTTTACCTTCAATGGACAAAGCGGTGCTGTGTGCTCGCAGGCCATGCGTTCTGGTGCACTGGCCGCCATCGTGATCGCATGCAAGCAAATGAGATTTTTATGTAACAAGAAAACAATGCCCAGGCAGTTTTGCGCCGCACGTTTTCCCATACACGGCGCTATGGGGCTTTGCACGGCCGCGCTGCCCGGCGAGCCGGCGGATCCCGCGAGCAGGGGGGCCGGCGCAGCAGTGTTCTTTCCCGGCGGCGGGAGGCACGCAGCCCTGCGCGTTGGCGCGGAGTCGCAGCCATGCGCTGCGTGCGTCCTGCAGGTTCTGGCCCTGGTGGCTATTTTTTGCCGGGCATCGCGCCCCGCGCCGTGTGCGGGCCCGTGTGCCATGGCTGCCATTCAGTCTTAGGGCCTGGCGGCCTTCTGGTGTACAAATTCCGTCTGCCTGCTTGCCGGCTCCGTCGCGCCGGCAGGGCTGGCCACTCGCACCATCCGCCACCCTGGAGCCCAACCGCATGACATCCCTGACGCCGGAGCAACAACACATTGAGGCCGAGTTGCGCGCCCTGGTCGGCGATGCCGCGTTCGCTCTCACGCCCGATGGCCGGGGCGTGCTTGGCGCGGCCGGTGCCAGCGTGGTCGTGGACGTGCCTGCGCATGGCCGCCACGCCGTCTTCAGCACCGGCCTGGGCGTGCTGCCGCACGACCCGCCCCCGCGCCATGCCGCGCTGATGGCCGCGCTGCAGTACAACATGTTCCTGGCAGCGGGCGACGGCGCCGCCGTGGCCGCCCATCCCAACGGCGACGGCAGCCTGTACCTGTGCTACCGCACGCCCCTGGCCGGGCTGGATCGCACCGTGCTCGCCAACATCGTCACCAACCTGGCCGCGCGCGCCGCGCCGCTCACGCAGCAGCTACTTGGCCCACAGACCGGGGCGGCCGCCGCCACCGCAGGCACTGCCGCCGCGGTGCAGGCGCCTGCGCTGCCCGGCCAGTTCATGGACTGGCGGGCCTGAGCCTACGGACCCACGAACCCACGCCATTCGAGGAAGCATCGCCCATGTCCACCCCCTTCTCGTCCATCGGCAACCATCCCTTCATCGCGCCGCTGGGGCCCCCGCAGGGCGGGCCGCCGCAGGGCATGCCCGGCCTGTTCACGCTGGGCAATCTGCCGCACAACATGCCCGGGCCGCAGACCGGGGGCGACCTTGCCGAGCCCTGGCTGGGCGGGTCGGGCGGGGATGTGGGCATGGTGATACACCTGCCCCAGGACTTTCCCGAATTGCCGGACGACGATGATGGCTTGCCCGCCCAGAGAGGGATGAAGCGCAGCCACGAGGGCGACGGTTACAGCAACACCCCCGGCAGCGACATTGCAGAAGGCCCGCGCCGCAAGCGCCCGTCCCTGGACAAGTCGGGGGAGTTCGGCAGTGCGAACGCGGATGCGGAGCTGCGCTGGGCGATGCACGCATCCCTGGCCAGCTCCCGTGGCGAGCCCTCCAAGGCCAGACCCGTCACCGAGGCGCTGTGCGACAAGGTGGCTCGTCCCAAGTGGGATACCCCGCTCAACGGCAAGTCCATCTCGCGCAAGGACGGCGATGGCCAGGCCCAGGACCTGCGCCACGTGGTGGCGTACGAAACCATGCAGTCCGCCGTGCATGCCGTGCTGCGCGCCGCTTCGACCGATCAGGAAAATTACGACACCCTGGAAGAACTCGCCACCGTGATGGACCAGGTGCCGACCGGAAAAGACCCCGGGCAGCGTGCCCTGGGCATTGCGAAAAATCTCAACAACCTCCTGTTTACCTGCAAGGGCAACTTCTTTCTGGGCGACGCGCTGGAAAACCAGCGCGCCGGCTCATCCACCGCTGCCTTGCACCACACCGAGGAGCGGCGGCTGACAGCGCTCGCAACTGCCAAGGACGTGTCCGGCATTGCCGACGTGCTCGGCGAGGCCGCGGGAAGCCTGAGTGGCCCCATCCTCGACCATGCGCTGGAGGCCTTCCACCTGGAGCCCCTCGGATCGCGGCCCGCCCCCCAGCCCGGCGAGAATCCAAAGACCGTGGAAAAACAGTATGACGCCAGCAAGGCCGCCGCGCAGTCAGCGCTGGCCAGCAGCATCCTTGAATCCCTCGAGCCTTTGCTCGCGCAATACCGCGCAGCAACCGACCCCGAACAGCAGTTCATCATGCTGACCCTGGTGAAGAACGAAGTCGCGGAAATCATCGAAGGCCTGGCCGACAGCACCGGCTACGACGCCAGCCGCACCGCCCACGCCGAACTGCTCGAGAAGCAAAAGGGTTTGCCCGAAGCCTTTGCTCTCTTTCGCACCGCTGAACGCACGGGCGACCCCAAGACCCTGGTGCAGGCCGTGCAGATCATGAAAGCCCTGGATGACGCTGCCAGGGACATGGCGCCCGAGGTGCTGGCACGCAAGAACGGTACGGCGATGAAGCCCAGTTTCGGGCCCTTGTACCAGCAGCCCAATCAGTAGTGGCGGCGAAGCGGCGTACCGCGCCTACCCCGCGCCCTGGCGCCGCATCAGCCGCTCGGCCAGCTCGAACGCCACTTGCAGGAGCACCGCCAGACCAGCCGAGGGAATCGCCCCTGCCAGCAAGGTGGTGCCGTCGTTGAGCGCCAGCCCCTGCGCGATGCGCTCGCCGTAGCCGCCTGCGCCGATGAAGGCGGCAATGGTGGCCGTGCCCACGGTCATCACCGTGGCGGTCTTGATGCCGGCCACGATCACCGGCAGGGCCAGCGGCAGCAGCACCAGGCGCCAGCTTTGCGCGGGCGTCATGCCCAGGGCCACGGCAGCCTGGCGCGTGCCCTGCGGCACCTGCTGCAGGCCCACGGCAGTGTTGCGCACGATGGGCAGCAGGGCATACAGGCTGAGCGCCACCATGGCCGGCACGGTGCCGATGCGGCCCAGCAGAGGTATCAGCGCGGCCAGCAGGGCCAGCGAAGGCACGGTCTGCAGCAGCCCGACGATGCCCAGGATGCCCTGGCCCAGCACGGCCCGCGCAGCCGCAAGGGTGCCCAGCGGTATGCCGATGAGCACCGCGATGCCCACGGACACGGCCACCAGCCACAGGTGGTCGCGCGTGAGGCGCCAGAAATCGCCGCCGAAGATGGCGCTGGACAGGGAAGGGCGGGCCTGCGGCGCGGCTGTGCTGGCCTGGGCGGCGGGAGCCGATGCGGGCTTGGCGCCGGCCAGGAAGCCGGCCGCAATGGCCGGGAACGCCTGGCCCTGCAGCTCGGCCTGGGCGTTCATGGCGATCATGCGCGTGACGTCGATGCGGCCTTCGAGCGCTGCGATCTGCTGCCAGGCCGCGGGCGCGCGCGTGGGCAGGTCGGCACGGTAGAGCAGCACCGCGTCGTAGCGCGGGAAGTAGTTCTCGTTGTCCTGCAGCGTGACCAGGCCCAGGTCGGCGATGCGCGCGTCCGTGGTGTAGATGTCGGTCAGGTCGATGCGCTGCGAAGCGAGGGCCTGGTACGACAGGCCATGGTCGATGGAAGTGGGGCGCTGCGGCAGCTGGTAGCGCCTGGAAAGCCCGGGCCAGCCGTCCTCGCGGCCCAAGAATTCCTGCGAGATGGCGATGCGCAGGTCAGGTGCCTTGCGCAGGTCGCCCAGGGTGGTGAGACCATGCTGGCGCGCCACCTCGGCGCTGGCGGCCAGCGCATAGCCGTTGGCAAAGCCCAGCGGCACGCCCATGGCCAGGCCCAGGTCGCGCAGCTTCTGGTCGATGAGGGCCTGGGGCGAGCCGGTGGGCAGCTTGAGGATCTCGCGCTCCACGGTGCCCAGGTACTCGGGGTAGATGTCGATGGCGCCGGTCTTGAGCGCCTCGACCACCACGGCGGTGTTGCCCAGGCCCTGGCGGTGCTCGGCCGCGGCGCCGCCCTGGCGCGCGGCCTGGGTGATGACCTCGCCCAGGATGTAGCTCTCGGTGAAGCGCTTGGAGCCCACAGCCAGGCTTTGCGGGGCTGCCTGCAGTGGCGATGCCAGTGCGCCGGCGATGAGGATGGCGAGCGTGGCTGCCAGGGAGCGCAGAGGGAAGGATGGATGCATCGGGGCCATTCTGCGCTGCTTTTGCGGCGGCGCGGACGTGGCTCGCGGGTGGCTGGGGTGTCCGACACGCACAATGCCGCGCCGCTGACAGGCCAGGCAGGGCACGCGCGCACACCATGCGGGCATGGACACCACCACCCTCCTGCCCCCTGCAAGCACCGCGGTAGCCGGGCTGCAGCGGCCTGCCTTGCTGGTGCTGCCGGGCTGGGACGACGATGGCCGGGCCCAGTACGACATGCTGGGCGAGGACTTGGCCACAGACGGCTGGGCATGCCGCCGCGCCGACCTGCCCGATGCGGACTGGCCCGCAGCCGAGCGCGCCGCCGTGACCCGGGAGGACAGCCTGCGCCAGGCCCTGCGCGACTACCAGGTGCTGCATGCGCAGGCCCGGCCCGATGGCATGGGCGTGCTGGGTTTCAGCTATGGCGGCTACATGGCAGCCTTGCTGGCAGGCCTGTACCCGTTCGACTGGCTGGTGCTGCGCTCGCCCGCCATCTACCCCGATGCAGACTGGCTGACCGCCAAGGAAGACCTGGACCGGCGCAAGGTGGATGCCTACCGCCACACCGTGCACACGCCCGAGGGCAACCGTGCACTGGCTGCCTGCGCCGCCTTCAAGGGCGATGTGCTGCTGGTGCAGTCCGAACACGACGAAGTGGTGCCGCGCCCGGTGATCGACAGCTATGCCTGGGCCTTCGGCAACGCGCGCAGCCTGGTGCGGCACATGCTGCTGGACGCCGACCACGCGCTGTCGCAGGCCCGCTGGCGGCACACCTACCACGCCATCGT
Source organism: Acidovorax sp. (assembly GCF_046339755.1). Lineage (GTDB taxonomy): Bacteria > Pseudomonadota > Gammaproteobacteria > Burkholderiales > Burkholderiaceae_C > Acidovorax. The sequence goes on from NZ_JBKDTZ010000032.1 coordinate 26,026, forward strand.
GGTCGCCTGGCTGCGTGGAAGGCGGCAGGAAGGGCCACCGCAAGGCTCGCTCCCTTTTGTTGCTGCCGGTACCTTGCAACTGCGTTGACCGCCCCCACCTGGTGGTGTCGAAGAACTGCCGCTCAAATCACGTCCCGCCGCTGGACGCCTGCGTTCTGCAGACCTTTTCCCTTCCTCCATGCATCTGTTGGCGCCTTCCATGAGGGTGCCGGTGAGTGCTTGAACGCCCCATCCGCGCCTGGCGCCGGGTGGCTGAGACCATTGCGCCCGCCAATCCACGGGGCGTGTTCCAAGCGAAGGAGCCTTTCATGGCAGGAAAAGAACAGAAACGCGGCAACAAGGAACCGAAGAAGCCCAAGCAGAAGCCGGTAGCGGTGGCAGACCCCATGGCCCCCGCCAAGCCCGGTGCCGCGCCGCCGCCGCGCGCAGGCAAGAAGGGCTGATCTCCACCACCGGACACCAGCTGTACCGCTGCTTGAGGCGCCACGCCTGAGCACAGCGTGCAGCGTTCACGGCCTTGCGCGAGCGCGCTGGCCCGCCAGCGTCGTCCCACGCAGGCACCTCTCTCCTTCGACGCGGACGGCCTGGCCCGTCCGCCCTTTCTCCTGCAGCGGGCAGATCACGAGGCACAACGCGGCCCCGGGGTGCCCCGAAAGGCGCCCATGCTTGTTGTCGATGCCCTGTTGTCTTCCCTTTCCCATGTCGTGCGGGGCGCTGCCGCGCCGCCGTGGAATGGCACCGCCCCCGTGCGCGAGGAACTGTTCGGCATGGAGCGCCTGGAGCAGCACGCGCGCAGCCTGGCCGCCGCCCAGCAGGTGAGCCTGCGGCCGCCGCTGGTACCGTCACTGCACCGGCGCCTGCGCGCCAATGCCAGCCAGCTGCTGGCCGCCTACCGGGCCAGCGCCGCGGAATTGGCGTCGGGGTCCAGCGTGGTGCCCGCGGCCGACTGGCTGCTGGACAACTACCACGTGGTGGAAGAGCAGATCCGCGAGATCCGCGTCGACCTGCCACCGGGCTACTACCGCCAGCTGCCCAAGCTGGCGCAGGGGCCATTTGCCGGCTACCCGCGCGTCTTCGGCATTGCCTGGGCCTTTGTGGCGCACACCGACAGCCACTTCGACCCGTTGGCGCTGCGCCGCTTCATCGCCGCCTACCAGCAGGTGCAGCCGCTGATGATCAGCGAGCTGTGGGCGGTGGCTATCACCTTGCGCATCGTGCTGGTGGAGAACCTGCGCCGCCTGGCCGACCAGATCACGGCCGGCCGGGCCGACCGCGCCGATGCGCAGGCGCTGGCCGACCGCCTGCTCGCGTCAGGCAGCGCCTACTCGGCCCTGGTGGGGGACATCGGCACGCGCGCCCATGGCCCGCTGTCAGAGCTGTTTGCCGCGCAACTGGCCAAGCGCCTGCGCGACCAGGATCCGCGTACCACCCCTGCGCTGCAGTGGCTGGAGGAGCGGCTTGAACTGCAGGGCGCCAGCGTGGGCCTGGTGATCGAGCATGCACAGCAGCGCCAGGGCGCTTCCAACGTGAGCGTGCGCAACGTGATCACCAGCATGCGGCTGATGTCCGACATCGACTGGGCCGACCTGGTCGAGGGCATGGGCCTGGTGGACGCGCGCCTGCGGGGTGGCAGCGGCTTCGCAGCCATGGACTTTGCCACGCGCAACCTCTACCGCAGCGCCATCGAGCAGCTGGCGCGCGGCTCCGACTGGACCGAGCTGGCGATTGCCGAGCAGGCCCTGGCCAGTGCGCAGGCGGCCGCGGCCGCCCAGGGCACAGGCACCGGCCCCGCGCGTGCCAGCGACCCCGGCTACCACCTGGTGGCCGAAGGCCGGCCTGCGCTGGAGCAGGCCATCGGCTTCAAGCCGCACTGGGGCTTTCGCTTCAACCGCTGGCAGGTGGGCCTGGGCGTGCGCGGCTACATTGGCGCCATCATGGGCCTGGCCGTGCTGCTGCTGGGGGCGGCGCTGTGGTGGGCCGGCGTGCACGGCACGCACCCGGGCTGGCTGGTGGCGCTGGCGCTGGCCGGGTTTCTGCCCGCCACCGAGGTGGCCAGCGTGCTCGTCAACCGGCGCGTCAGCCGGCGCTTCGGCGCGGTGGGGCTGCCGGGGCTGGCGCTGGACGATGGTGTGCCCGCGGGGCTGCGCACCCTGGTGGTGGTGCCTACGCTGCTGACCAGCGAGGCAGACCTGCGCGCCCATATCGAGAGCCTGGAGGTGCACCACTTGGCGGGCGCGGGGGGCGACCTGTCGTTCGCGCTGCTGTCCGACGGGCTGGACGCGGCCACCGAGGTGGTGGCCAGCGACGCCCACCTGATCGCCGTGGCGCAGGAGGCAATCGCCGCGTTGAACCTGCGGCACGGCCCGGCGCCGGGCGGCCAGCGCTTTTACCTGCTGCACCGGCACCGCCGCTTCAATGCCGGCGAGGGCTGCTTCATGGGCTGGGAGCGCAAGCGCGGCAAGCTGCACGAGCTCAACCGCCTGCTGCGCGGCGCCACGGACACCAGCTTCATGGCGCTGGGCGGGCGAGAACAGCCCGACATCCTGCCCGGCGTGCGCTACGTCATCACGCTCGACGCCGACACCCGACTGCCGCGCGATGCCGCGATGCGCCTGATCGGCAAGATGGCCCATCCGCTGAACCAGCCGACCTTCAGCCCGGCCGCGCAGCGCGTGGTGGGCGGCCATGCCATCCTGCAGCCGCGCGTGACGCCGGCACTGCCCATGGGGCTCGAAGGCTCGCTGTACCAGCGGTTGACCTCGGGCCCGGGCGGCATGGACCCGTATGCTGCCGCGGTGTCGGACGTGTACCAGGACCTGTTCGGCGAGGGCTCGTACACCGGCAAGGGCATCTACGACGTGGACTCCTTCGAGGCTGCGCTGGCCGGGCGCGTGCCCGAGAACACGCTGCTCAGCCACGACCTGTTCGAGGGCGTGCTGGCGCGGGCCGGGCTGGCGTCGGACGTGGAGGTGGTCGAGGACTTTCCTGCGCGCTACGACGTGGCTGTGCAGCGCCAGCACCGCTGGACGCGCGGCGACTGGCAACTGCTGCCCTGGGTGCTGGGCCGGCGCCACCAGGGCACTGCCTTGCCTGCCCTGGGCCGCTGGAAGATGCTGGACAACCTGCGCCGCTCGCTGCTGGCCCCGGCCGGCCTGCTGACCTTGGTGCTGTGCTGCGCGCTGCCCTGGCCGCAGGCGCCCTGGGGCGTGCTGCTGGTGCTGGCGGCGCTGGGCGTGCCGGCCTTTCTGCCGGGCATGGCCGAGCTGTGGGCCAGCCGCCCCGGCATCCGCGTGGCCAGCCACCTGCGCCTGCTGGCGTCTGATGTTCGCGTGGCGGAGCTGCAGACCGGGGCCGCCATCGCGCTGCGGCCCGACCATGCCTGGCGAGCGGTGGACGCCATCGTGCGGGCGCTGGTGCGGCTGTATGCCACGCACCGGCAGATGCTGGAGTGGAAGACCGCCGCGCAGTCGGCCACCAAGCCGCGCCCGGGGCCTGCGGGCTTTTACCGGCTGATGGCCGGTGGCCTGCTGCTGGCCACGGTGCTGGCCGCTGGCACCGCGGTGTTGGCACCGGCATCGCAGCCCCTGGTACTGCCTTTGCTGGCCTTGTGGCTGGCGGCACCGGCCCTGGCCTGGCGCTCGAGCCGCCGCTCCGCACCCGCGCCGCAAAGCGCGCCTGCGGTGGACAACGCGCTGGCCCTGCGGCGCATCGCGCGGCGCACCTGGCGTTTCTTCGAGACCTTCGTCACCGCGGCCGAGCACCCCCTGCCGCCCGACAACTTCCCGGAGGACCCCAAACCCGTGGTGGCGCGCCGCACCTCGCCCACCAACATGGGGCTGTACCTGCTGTCGGCCGTGGCGGCGCGCGACTTCGGTTGGGCCGGTGCCGTGCAGACCGCCGAGCGGCTGGAGGCCACGCTGGCCAGCATGGGCGCACTGGCACGCCACCGGGGCCATTTCTACAACTGGTACGACACTGGCACGGCACAGGTGCTGGCGCCGGCCTATGTGTCGTCGGTGGACAGCGGCAACCTGGCCGGCCACCTGATCGCGCTGGCCAATGCCTGCGAGGGATGGGTGCACGCGCCGCTGCCCGCCACCTGGGTGCAGGGCCTGGGCGATGCCCTAGCGCTGGCGCGCGAGGCGGTGCAGGGCGTGCCTGCGGCGCAGGGCGCGCAGGGCCGGCGCCTGCTGGCGATGCTGGCCGAGATCGACACCGCGGTGGCGGGGGGCAACGTGGAGATGGGCCTGCCCGCATTGCAGCGCCTGGCCGACAAGGCGCTGAAGGAGGCGCAGGACATCGTGGTGCCAGCGGGCAGTGGCGAAGGTGATGCCCTGTGGTTCTGGGCCGGCGCCGTGCGCGCACGGATCGCCGAGCAGGGCCGTGACCTGCAGGCCGCTGCCGATGCGCCCACGCTCGACGCGCGCTGGCAAGCGCTGGCCGGCACCGCACGCGCGCTGGCGCTGGGCATGGATTTCGGCTTTCTGCTCGACCCCGATCGCAAGCTGCTGTCCATCGGCTACGCGGCGGTGGAAAACCGGCTCGACGCCAACTGCTACGACCTGCTGGCGTCCGAAGCCCGGCTGGCCAGCCTGTTCGCCATCGCCAAGGGCGACGTGGAGACGCGCCACTGGTTCCGCCTGGGGCGCACGGCGATCCCGGTGGGCAAGGGCTCGGCGCTGGTGTCGTGGTCGGGCTCGATGTTCGAGTACCTGATGCCATCCCTGGTGATGCGCGCACCCGCGGGCAGCCTGCTGGAGCAGACCAACACCCTGGTGGTGCAGCGGCAGATGGCCTATGGCGCGCTGCAGGGCATACCGTGGGGCATCTCCGAGTCGGCCTACAACGCGCGCGACCTGGAATTCACTTACCAGTACTCCAACTTCGGCGTGCCGGGCCTGGGTCTCAAGCGCGGGCTGGCCGAGAACCTGGTGATCGCCCCTACGCCACGGGCCTGGCGTGCATGGTGGATGCCACCGCGGCCGGGCACAACTTCGCGCGGCTGGCGCAGCTCGGTGCCCTGGGGCAGCATGGCTTTTACGAGGCGCTGGACTTCACCCGCAGCCGCCTGCCGGAGGGCCAGGCCGTGGCCATCGTTCGCAACTACATGGCGCACCACCAGGGCATGACCATCGTGGCCATTGCCAACACGCTGCATGGCGGGCAGATGCGCGAGCGCTTTCACCGCGAGCCCATGGTGCAGGCCTGCGAGCTGCTGCTGCAGGAGCGCATGCCGCGCCTGGTGGCCGTGGCCCACCCGCGCGCCGAAGAGACGCAGACCGGCCCTGCCGACGTGCGCGACGACGTGCATGCCGTGCGGCGCATGGGGGCGCCGGGTGCGGGCGCGCCGGCCACGCACCTGCTGTCCAACGGGCGCTATGCCGTCATGCTCACGGCGGCCGGCACCGGCTACAGCCGCTGGCGCGACCTAGCGGTGACCCGCTGGCGCGAGGACGCCACCAGCGAGGACTGGGGCTCGCACGTCTACCTGCGCGACGCGCACAGCGGCCGCACCTGGTCCGCGGCGGCGGAGCCCTCTGGCCGCGCGGCCGACAGCTACGAGGTGGCGTTTGCCGAAGACCACGCGGCCTTCACCCGCCACGACGGCAGCATGACCACCACCACCGAGGTGATCGTGTCGGCCGAGGCCGATGGCGAGGTGCGCCAGGTCACCCTGGTCAACACCGGCCCGCGTGCGCGCGAGATCGACCTGACCTCGTACGCCGAGCTGGTGCTGGCCCCGCCTGCGGCCGACAATGCCCACCCGGCGTTCTCCAAGATGTTCGTGCAGACCGAGTACCTGCCCGAGTTTGGCGCGCTGCTGGCCACGCGCCGTGCGCGCAGCCCGGGCGAGGCGGGGGTGTGGGCCGCACACTTCGCGGTGGTGGAGGGCACGGTGACGGCCCCAGCGCAGTACGAGACCGACCGCGGCCTGTTCCTGGGCCGGGGCCGCACCGCGCGCAATGCGCTGGCGGTGCATGGCGGCGGTGCGCTGTCCAACACCGTGGGCACCGTGCTGGACCCGGTATTCGCGCTGCGCCAGCGCGTGCGCATCGCCCCCGGCCAGATGGCCCGCGTGGCCTTCTGGACCCTGGTGGCGCCCACGCGCGAGGCGCTGCTGGACCTGGTGGACCAGCACCACGACCGCAGCGCCTTCGAGCGCGCGCGCACCCTGGCCTGGACCCAGGCCCAGGTGCAGCTGCGCCATATCGGCGTGGGCGCCGATGCCGCGGCGGACTTCCAGCGCCTGGCGGCGCCCATCCTGTATGCCGATGCGCGCTTTCGCGCGCCGGCCGATGCCATCGCGCGCGGGGCAGGGCCGCAGTCGGGACTGTGGCAGCACGGCATCTCGGGCGACCTGCCCATCGTGCTGCTGCGCATCGACGACATCGAGGACATCGCCCAGCTGCACCAGCTGCTGCAGGCCCACGAGTACTGGCGCATGAAGCGCCTGGGCGTGGACCTGGTGGTGATCAACGAGCGTGCGTCGTCCTACGTGCAGGACCTGCAGATCGCCATCGAGACTGCCGTGCGCAGCAGCCAGTCGCGGCCACGGCTGGGCGAATCGCTGGCGCACGGCGTGGTGCACACGCTGCGCGCCGACCTCATGGAGGCGACTTCGCGCGCGCTGCTGCAGTCCATCGCCCGCGTGGCGCTGGTGGCGCGGCGCGGCCCCATCACCCAGCAACTGGCACTGATGCCCGCGGAGGTGCCCGAACCGGTGGCCAGGCCAGCACCTGTGCCGACACCGCAGCCGCAGCACGAACCGGCCCCGGCGCCGGACACCACCGGGCTCGAGTTCTTCAACGGCCTGGGCGGTTTCGACAAGGATGGCACGGAGTACGTGACCATCCTGCGCGGCGGGGCCACCACGCCCGCGCCCTGGATCAACGTGATCGCCAACCAGGGCTTCGGCTTCCATGTGTCGGCCGACGGCAGCGGCTACACCTGGGCCGGCAACAGCCGCGAGAACCAGCTCACGCCCTGGTCCAATGACCCGGTGAGCGACCCGGCGGGCGAGGCCTTCTTCGTGCGCGACGATGCCAGCGGCCAGCTGTGGAGCCCGACGGCGCAGCCCATGCGCGGCAATGGGACCTACACGGCGCGCCATGGGCACGGCTACAGCCGTTTCCTGCACGAGGCCCATGGCATCGCGCTCGAACTGCTGCAGTTCGTGCCCATCGCCGACCCGGTCAAGGTGTCGCGCCTGCCCCTGCACAACCGCACGTCGCAGGCGCGGCAGATCACCGTGACGCTGTATGCCGAATGGGTGCTGGGCACCTCGCGCGGGGCATCGGCCCCGTTCGTGCTGGCAGAGCGCGATGCGGACACCGGCGTGCTGCTGGCACGCAACCCCTGGAGCACGGCGTTTGCCAGCCGCGTGGCCTTTGCCGACCTGGGCGGGCAACAGACCTCCTGGACGAGCGACCGCACGGAGTTTCTGGGGCGGCATGGCAGCCTGGCGAATCCTGCTGCGCTGCGGGGCAACGCAACGCTCTCTGGCGGCGGTGGTGCGGGGCGCGACCCCTGCGCGGCGCTGCAGTGCACGCTCATTCTGCAGCCCGGAGAAACCAGACAGGTGACGGGCTTCATCGGGCAGTGTGGATCGGCCGCCGAAAGCCTGGCCCTGGTGGCCCGCTACCGCCTGCTCGACGTGGACGGAGTGCTGCAGGAGGTGGCGCAGCATTGGCGCAGCCTGCTGGGCGCCGTGCAGGTGCGCACGCCCGACCGCGCCATGGACATCCTGCTCAACGGCTGGCTGCTGTACCAGACGCAGGCTTGCCGCGTCTGGGCCCGCTCGGCCTTCTACCAGGCCAGCGGGGCCTACGGTTTTCGCGACCAATTGCAGGACGGCATGGCGCTGGCCTTTGCCCGCCCCGAGGAGACGCGCGCGCACCTGCTGCGCGCCGCAGGCCGGCAGTTTGCCGAGGGCGACGTGCAGCACTGGTGGCTGCCGCACACGGGCCAGGGCGTGCGTACGCGCATCTCGGACGACCGGGTGTGGCTGGCGTTTGCCGCCGCCAGCTATGTGCAGGTATCTGGTGACGAGACGGTGCTGGACGAGTCCATCCCATTCCTGGACGGGCCACCGCTGCAGTCCGGTGAGCACGACGCCTTCTTCCAGCCCATGGCAGCGGATGCATCGGCCACCCTGTTCGAGCACTGCGCTCGGGCATTGGACCAGGCCATGGAGTTGACGGGCGACCTGGGCCTGCCGCTCATGGGAACGGGCGACTGGAACGACGGCATGAACCGCGTAGGCCAGGAGGGCCGTGGCCAGAGCGTGTGGCTGGGCTGGTTGCTGGTGCGCACGGTGGCGCTGATGGCGCCGCTGGCGGATGCCCGCGACCCCGACTGTGCTGCGCGCTGGCGCATGCATGCCGAATCGGTGCGCGCTGCCCTGGAGCGCGAGGCCTGGGACGGCGCCTGGTACCGGCGCGCCACTTTCGACGATGGCACCTGGCTGGGCACGCACGAGGGGCAGGAGTGCCGCATCGATTCCATCGCCCAGTCGTGGGCAGTGCTCTCGGGCGCGGCCGACCCGGCAAGGGCGCTGATCGCCATGGCCTCACTGGGCGACAAGCTGGTGCTGCCGCAGGAGGGCCTGGCCCTGCTGTTCACGCCGCCGTTCAACACCACGCCGCACGACCCGGGCTACATCAAGGGATACCCGCCCGGTTTGCGCGAGAACGGTGGGCAGTACAGCCATGCGGCCATGTGGGCCATCATGGCCTTGGCCCAATTGCGCAATGAGCCACAAGCTGGCACCAGGGCGCACGGGCTGTTTGCGTTGGTCAACCCCATCAACCACGCGCGCACGCCCGACGAGACTGCGCGCTACCGGGTGGAGCCCTATGTGGTGGCGGCTGACGTCTACTCCGTGGCCCCGCACACCGGACGCGGCGGCTGGACCTGGTACACAGGGGCTGCGGGATGGATGTACAGGGCCGGGGTGGAAAGCATTCTGGGCATACGGCGCGAGGGCCAGGTGCTGGTGATCGACCCGTGCATGCCTGCCCAATGGCCGGGCTTCGAGGCGCGCATCACTCTGTCAGGCGCCATCTATACCATCGAAGTCACTGCCACGGGCCCGCAGGGGGCTGCGGCTGTGGTGGCCTCAGCGCAGTTGGATGGGGTTGCCTTGGTATGCGGCGCGGCGCCCCTGCGTGTGCAGTTGGCCAAGGGTGAGCACCACTTGCGCATTGCGCTGCAGCGAGGTTGAGCGCCAGGGCGGGGAACACCCCGTCTGCATCGGGTGCGTGCATGGGCCCGGCGGGCGTTGGCCCGCCGCGCTGAAGAGTGCGATCAGCGAGCACCTGCACCGGCGCCTACACCTGCACCTGCACCTGCACCTGCACCTGCACCCGCACCCGCACCGGGGCCGCCAGAGGCGCCTGCGCCGGCAGCGCCAGGTCCGGCCCCGGAACCGGGGCCAGCGCCGCCCGCACCTGCGCCGGCACCCGAAGCGCCAGCCCCTACGCCCGCACCTGAGGAGCCGGCACCGACACCGGCACCTGCTCCAGCGCTTGCGCCCGCGCCGCCGCTGCTGGCGCCCACGCCAGGGCTGCTGCCCGCGGTGCCAGGGCCTGGGCCCGTACCGACACCGGCTGATGCCGTACCAGGGGCGGCTGCACCGGCGGCGCTACCGGGCGCGCCAGCACTGGTGCTGCCACCCGAACCCGTGCCGGAAGGGACACCGCTCACGCTGCCGGGGCCTGTGCCCCCGTTGCTGGAGCCGACCCCGCTGCTCGTGCCGGGGGCGGTGCCGGTGCCCGCAGTGCCGGTCGTGCCCGTGGCATTGCCCGGGGTGGCGGTGTTGCCCGTGCTGTTGCCGGCCGTGTTCCCTGGGGTCGCCCCCGTAGCCGTGGTGCCGGTCACGCCACCGGTGGTGGTTCCGGTTGTGCCGGTGTTGCCCGTGGGCGTGCCTGTCGTCGAGGTATTGCCGGTGGCGGTAGTGCCCGTGCTGCCAGGGATGCCGGAGGTGCTGGTGTTGGTGCTGGCCGGGGTACCGATGGTGCTGCTCGGTATGCTGCTCGGAATATTGCCGGGGATGCTGGTGTTGCCGATGCTGCTGTTGCTGCTGGGCGTGGTGGCTGTCGCCGTGGAAGTGGGGGTGCTGGGGATGTTCCCGGTGCTCGTCGTGGGGGTGCTGCTGGTGCTGCTGGTCACGCTGCCCGGGATGTTGGAGGTGCTGGTGCTGGCGTTGCCCACATTGCCGCTGCTGGGAATGCCGCTGGGGATGTTGCCTGGCACGGTGGTGTTGCCGATGCTGCTGTTGCTGCTCTGCATGGTGGCGGTTGTCGGCGTGGCGGAGGTGCTGGGCGTGGCCGGGTTGCCGATGGTCACGACCGAGGGCGTGGCCGGGCTGGCACTGCCAAAGCCCTGGGCCTGGGCGAGCTGCGGTGCACCGAGCGCAAGCACCGAGGCGGCGAGCAGCGGGGCCGCGAGGGTGCGGCGCGAAGAACGGAAGGCGGGGGTGGTCGACATGGGGGGCTCCTTGGAGAGAATGGCGGTGGCATTGAAAGGCGCCACCTTGTCCTCCATGGTGAAACCGGCGTGCCTGCAACGCGGTAGGGACACAGGCGCGGGCCCGGTAGGACGAGGCCGTTCAAGGCCATGCCCGCGCAGGCAGGCTGCAAGCGCAGGTAACGGGCACGGGGCATGCCCCGGGGTACATGCGTGCGGGGCCGTCGCAACCTGACACAGGGTGCACAGCTGCTGACAATGGGGCGGCTCGCCCGGCTTCGTCCCGTCCGTGGTCAGCCCGGGGGGGCATACAGGCCCAGAAGGCAGTCCGCCACCTCTTCGGAGAACCTGCTGCGGCGCCCGCCCAGCAGCACCGCGCCGTCTTCCGTGGCCTCGGGGTCGGGCCGTGCACCGGGCATGCCATGCGCCACCAGGGCCTGGGCGCAGCCGACCCAGTCGCCGCCCGGCGTGGGCTCGTTGAGCGAGGCCCACGAGAGCGTACCGCTCACATTGTCGCCAAAGCCGTGCAGGGCGCGCCAGTCGGCGCCCTGTTCGAGCAGAAAGCGGGCAAGCGCCGCGTCGCCGCGGAACACGGCCTGGTTCAGGGCCGAGGCGTCCCAGTCGCCGCCACGCTCCTCGATGGGCCAGCCCAGCCTGACCATGGTGCGCACCGCCTCGCTGCAGCCCTGGGCCGCGAGCTCGGGCAGCAGCCGCAGTTGGGCAGGGGCCAGCCTGCCGAGGATGCCGGGGTGCGCGGCCTGCAGGGTGCGGGCTGCCGCCTCGTCGCCGCGTGCGCAGGCGGCGATGAAGGCTTCGTCCGGTGCCAGCGGTGCATGGCGATGGCCATCCGTTTGGGCGGTGGCGTTTTGCAGCAGCTGCGCCACCTCGGTCAGGCCGTAGCGCAGGGCCATGGTGTGGGCGGGCGTGCCGTCCTGCATGCGCGCATCGGGCCGGGCGCCAGCGGCCAGCAGGGCCGCGATGTGCGCGGTCGAGCGGCGCCGGCGGATGGCCCACAGCAGCAGCGAGCCCCAGTCGGAGCTGGGCGCGCTGGCGGGCTGCTCGTTGGCATCGCCGCCATGGGCCAGCAGCAGCTGCAGGGTGGCGAGGTCATCGAGGTCGAGCACGCGGACCATGGCGTGGGGGCCGGTGATGCGCGCGCCGGCTTCGAGCAGCAGCCGGGTGCATGCGGGGTTGTCCAGCGAGTGGTAGAGCGATTCGTTGTCGTCGGGGCGGGCGCCGGCATCGAGCAGCAGCTGCGTGAGTTCGGGGTCGTGGTTGCAGCCGGCGGCGCCGTACAGGGCCGAGAGCGGGTGCGCCTCGTCGGGCGCCTGCAGCGAGGCCGGGGGCCAGCGGTTGCCCACCGCCTGGTCGGGCGAGGCCCCGGCGGCCAGCAGGTAGCGCGCGCAGCCCAGCAGCCGCTCGCGGTAGGCCGGCAGCTGCAGCAGCCCCGAGTGCGTGACGGCCACCAGCGGCGGCAGCCGCAGCGGGCCGCCCGCGCGGTGCACCCAGTCGGGGTCGCGCTCGGTGGCATGGCGCAGCACGGCCTCGTCGCCCACGGCGCAGGCGAGGTAGGGTTCATCTTTGGCCAGCAGGGCCGGGTTGTCCTGCAGCAGGCGCATGGCCACCGCGGGCCGGGCGCGGTTCATGCCGCCGGAGATATCGCCCGCATACACCAGGCCCAGCCAGTGCAGCACGGCCTGGGCCGGGTCGCCGTCCAGCACGGCGCGGCGCGCTGCGACAAAGGCCTGCAGCTCGGCCCAGGAGGCAAAACCGTACTCGCGCGCGATGCACGACTGGGCATCGTGCAGGCGCAGGCCCTGGGCGGCGAGGGTGGCGTCGTCCTTACCGGTTGCGGCGGGCAGGGCGGTGCGGAACCGGTGGAAGGCGGCAGTGTCGTTGCTGCGGTACGAGGCCAGGAGGTCCTTGGCCTGTTTCTTGAGGTGGCCGATGTCGGGCCGGGCGGGAAGGCGCTTGCCGTAGGGCGTGGTCGTCATGAAGATTACCTCCGTGCATCAGGTGCCGATGGCCCGCAGATCCGGCTGCACAAAAGGTGGTGGATGCGCGTGTGGTTGGAAGGCAGTGCGGGCGGATCCGTTCCTGGTCCGTCCAGCGTTCGCTGCCTTCTTGCAAGTGGGTTCAACCCTTTCCGCGGGCCCGGGGGCGGCTTGCAACCGCGGATGGGATGTTAGCTGATGTTGGGTGGCGTGCGTATGTGGTGGGATGTGCTTCTTTTGAACCGTACGCCTTGATTGAGTGCGGGCGCTGGGATGTGTGACCGGTGGCGGCGCGGCGTTGACTGCATGCCTTGATTGAGGGCGGAGGCCGGGTCTCGGCCCGGCGGCCGAGGTACCTTTCTTTGCGTCGCCAAAGAAAGGTACCCCAAAGAAAGGCGACCCCGCTGCCCGTGTCCCCCTCGCCGGTGGCGAGGGGGCAGCCTGTGATGCTCGGTCCTGGGGTGCACCGCGGAACTCGCTGCGTTCTTCGAACTCCGCTCAAACAACCGCGGTGAGTCAGTTCACGATGCGCGTGTCCTTCGGCACGCGCTCACCCCAGGCCCTGCGCTTCTCGGCACGGTCTGAAGGGGGTGGATACCAACACGGGCCATTGCTTCGCTCAGCCCGGTCTGCCTCGCTGCGCTTGGCCTGGGCAGAGCGATCACGCCCAAACGTCGGCAGCGCGCAGCGCGTAACCGACCCCTGGCGTAGCTGCGAAGCAGCAGCCGTACCTGACCCCGCTCCCAACCCCTGCTGGCTGCGCCGAGACGCGCAGGAGCTGGGGTGGGCGTGTGTGCCGAAGGACACACACGCTTCGTCATCTGACTTGCCGCAGCTGTTTGAGCGGAGTTCGAAGAACGCAGCGAGTTCTGCGGCACCACCCCAGATCCGAGCATCGCAGGTTGCCCGCAGCGAAGCGGAGGGACGCAGACTGGGGGCCGCCTTCTCTTTGGTGACTTTCTCTTGGCGGCCCAAGAGAAAGTTACTGCGCCGCCGGGCGCACATCCCGGCCTCCGCCCTCAAGACAACAACCGAAGCAAGCCATCGACCCAAAAAACCAATCACCCACCCTCGAAACTCAGCTCCTGCCGCGAGCCCAGCGGCACAGGTCCCGACCCCTCATCATCCACCGGCGTCGGCACTACGCTGGCCAAATGCCGCGGCGCCAGGCACATCTGCAGGTACAGGTGGTCGCGCAACACGGCGCGGCCCGGGCCGAACTGCACGGGAGGCGTTTCGTCCCCGGGCTCGAAGAGCACGTCGATCTCGACCTTGGCGCCGCGGGGCGGGTTCAGGAACTCCTGCGCCGCGGCAACGGCCTCGATCCAGACGAAGGCGCCCGCGATCTCCGCCGTGGCGAAGGCCGATGAGGGAAGGTTCAGGCCGGAATGGACCATGGAGTAGTCGTGCCAGGCCATGTGCGGGTGGACATGCGCGGCCTCGCAGATCTCGAGCGCGGCGCGCTCTGCCAGCGCGGCTTTTTCTTCGCTGTCCGCGTCCTCGGGGTAGGCAAGTACTAGTCGCATGGCGTGCACCGGGTCGTCATCAAAACATACTATCAACCCAGTCCCGGTTTGATCAACCAATCAATTGCCAACTGGGCCACCTGGCGCGGCAGAGCCTACATGGGCGCTGGTGTGGGGTGCGGCCCCACGGGCTCGGGCGGCAAAGGGTTGCCGGGCTGGGGCTCGGGCACGGGGTCCACCGGCCCCAGGGGATGGGGATGGTGGGTGGCTGGGATCATCGTCATCATCGTTATCGTCGTCGTCTGCATGGTGGTGGCTCGTTTGTGGTCAAGGGCCCATGGCGTACCGGCTCAGCGCGAGGCGGGCGAGGCCGGGACCTCGCTCGCAGGCGCGGTGGCCGGCATGGGCACCGCAACGCTGGTGCTGCTGCCGGAGGCCTGGGCTGGACTGCCGGCGGCAGGCGGGGTGGCGCCTGCCGGTGCGCCCATGGTGTTGCGGCTGGCGTCCACCGGCGTGTCGGCCGACTGGGGCTGGGCCTGGGCCGGCCC